>QNAI01000001.1 GCA_003641745.1 Verrucomicrobiota bacterium
CGCATCGCGCGCGGGTTGTTCTTTATCAGCCCCTGGCTGATCGGGTTCCTGATCTTCAGCGTCTACCCGCTGATGGCAACGGCTGTATTTTCACTGACCGACTACTCCGTCCTTTCCCGACCGGTATTCATCGGTGGGGGCAATTTCCGGGACCTGATCACGGATCCGATCTTCTGGCAGGCTCTCTCCAATACCATGATCTTTGCCTTTCTGGCTGTGCCCCTGAACACCATCGTGGCCTGTTTCCTGGCGATCCTGTTGAATTTCAACATCCGCGGTCGCGGCATCTACCGAACCGTCTTCTTCCTCCCCTCCCTCGTTCCCCTGGTCTGTCTGGCCATTGTCTGGCGCTGGCTGCTGAACGGCGAACTCGGCCTGATCAATTCGGCCATGTCACCGATTCTTGACACGATCAACGGAGCGTTTGGAACCGGATTCCGTCCGCCAAACTGGCTTCAGGACGCGAATTTTACCAAACCGGGCCTGGTTCTGGCCGGTCTCTGGGGCGTCGGCCACGCCATGGTCATCTATCTGGCCGGTCTCCAGGAAGCCCCGATCGAGTATTACGAGGCGGCCGAGATCGACGGGGCCGGTTTCTGGCAGAAGCTGCTGAAGATCACGCTCCCGCTCCTTTCGCCCTATATATTCTTCAACCTGATCATGGGCATCATCGGAACCCTGCAGATCTTTGCCGTTCCCTACGTCATGATGGGGGGAGGGACCGGGGCAAACGGAATTGCCGGACCCGAGCGCTCGATGCTCTTCATTGCCACCTATATCTACCAGAACGCCTTCGATTACTGGAACATGGGCTACGCCTGCGCGATCTCACTCATCTTCTTCATTATTGTTCTCGCTCTGACCCTGTTCGTCGTCCGTCTGAGCGAGCGCCGCGTGCACTACGGTTGAATCAATGGAGTCGCACCGCCTCACACTTCTCGGTCGGGTCATCGTCTACGCGCTCCTCATCTTTTGCGCCGTCGCATTCTTTGCCCCGTTTGCCTGGATGGTGTCCACCTCGCTCAAGCCGTTGAATGAAACCATGGTCCTGCCACCGGTTTGGATTCCGAGCGAAGCCCAGTGGCATAATTACCGCGACGCCCTGCACGCGATGGGCGATTTCTGGCGCTACGCCGGCAACACGATCTATCTCTGCGTTCTTTCGGTCATTGGAACGGTTGTCAGCAGCGCCCTCGCCGCCTACGGGTTCTCGAGAATCGAGTGGAAGGGTCGGGATGCGGTCTTCATCCTGTGCCTGGCGACCATGATGATTCCATTCCCCGTCATCATGGTCCCGGTCTACACCCTGTTTCGGGCCATCGGATGGGTGGGTACCTTCAAGCCCCTCTGGGTCCCCTCCTTCCTGGGCAGCGCTTTCAATATCTTCCTGCTGCGCCAGTTCTTCATGACCATACCCAAGGATCTGACTGAAGCGGCCCGCATCGACGGATGCGGCGACTTACGTATTTTCGTTCAGATCATCCTGCCCATTTCACGACCTGCGCTCCTGGTCGTCGCCCTCTTCACCTTCATGTATACGTGGAATGACTTTCTCGGTCCACTCATCTACCTGACCGATCAGTCACAATTCACACTCTCGCTCGCCCTTCAGGCATTCCAGACCAAACAGGGAGGCACCGCCTGGCACCACCTCATGGCTGCATCGACCGTCATCATCATCCCGCTGGTCCTCCTTTTCTTCTTCACCCAGAAAACCTTTATCCAAGGTATCACCACGACCGGGTCGAAGGGCTAGGCCTCCGGCATTGCATCCCGATCGGTATCAATTCTCTTTCCGATGCATGGGGCGGGCCAGCGTCCGGTTGAAGCAATTTCGAGTATTGCCAAAGCGGCGGGGATCCCTTCCCTGTCTGTTTTCACCCGTGACTCAGGCCACGAAAAGGACCAGACGTGCTGCCCTGCACACCTTGGGTTGCCGACTGAACCAGTCGGAGACCCTTATCATCCGTCAACGCCTGGTTGCGGAGGGTTACCACATCGTGCCCTTTGATCAGCCCGCCGATCTTGGGATCATCAACACCTGCACGGTTACAAACCTGGCCGATGCCAAATCCCGTCGCACCATCCGGGCGTTCACCCGTCGCAATCCGAACGCATTTACCGCGGTGGTGGGCTGCTACTCCGAATCCGGCGCCGCATCCATCGCGTCGATTCCCGGGATCGATCTGGTCCTCGGCAACCAGGACAAACTCGCCGTACTCGACTACGTTGCCGAAGAGAAGAATCCCGAACCGGTGGTGATCCGCGAGCGGATCAATCGCGAGGACTTCTCCATCCGGTTGATCGGTGATCTCCCGTATGACAAACGGGTCAATCTCAAGATCCAGGACGGCTGCGATTTCATGTGCGGTTTCTGCATCATTCCGTTTGTTCGCGGTCGGGCTCGCGCGCGTGACTGGACCAATCTGCTCGACGAAGCCCGTTCCCTCGCGGCGAGGGGCGTCCGTGAACTCGTACTGACCGGTGTCAACCTGGGCACCTATGAGTCCGAGTCACACGACATCGTCGATCTGGTCGACGCGCTGGACCGGATTCCGGGGATCGACAGGATCCGAATCAGCAGTATCGAACCGACCACGGTAGCGGACGGACTTCTCGATCGCATGGCGGCCGAAGACCACCGATTGATGCCGTTCCTCCACCTTCCCCTGCAGTCAGGAGTCGACCGCATCCTGCAGGAGATGCGGCGCCGGTATACGGTTAGTGAATATGCTTCCTTCGCCCGACAGGCCCAGGAACGGGTCCCCGGGCTCTACCTTGGCACCGACATCATGGTCGGACACCCGGGCGAGACGGATGAGGACTTCATTGCCACCTGCCACTTTTTCCGCGAACTGCCCTTTGCCTTTGCCCATGTCTTTTCCTATTCCGAGCGGGATGGCACCCCGGCGGCCAGAAGACTGGATCAGGTTCAAATCCCGATCCGGGCCCGACGAAGCGCGATTCTCCGAAGCCTGTCTGCCTTGAGACGGCTCGATTTCTACCGGCAGAGCCTCGGACAGACGGTTCCGGTCCTGTTCGAGGACCCCAAGCCCGACTGCTGGCCCGGATACACTGCCAATTACGTGCGGGTGGTCCTGCCCAGGGATGCATCCGATGGGTCATCCCTGGCCAACCAGATCCGACAGGTTCGCCTGATCGACACAGCGTCCGATTATGTACGCGGAGAACTGGCCGACCTTTGACATGACGACCGACCCTCACGGACAGGCGAATTCCCCTGCTCTCGAGACGGCGACCCTCGGCGGCGGGTGCTTCTGGTGTCTCGAAGCTATTTTTGAGCGTCTGCCCGGCGTGCAGCGGGTCGTGTCGGGCTACGCCGGAGGTCGAACCAGGAATCCGACCTACCAGGATGTGTGCGGGGGGGAAACCGGACACGCCGAGGTCATCCGGATCGAATTCCACCCGGAGACAATTTCCTATGACCAGATCCTGGAAGTCTTCTGGGCCTCGCATGACCCCACCACTCTCAACCGCCAGGGCGCTGATACCGGCACCCAATACCGGTCGATCATCCTCACCCACGACAACCACCAGCTCGACCTCGCAATCGCTTCCCGGGACAGGGCGGGCGACCGGTTTGCAGATCCGATCGTAACCGAGATCGATTCTCTGGGCACGTTCACCCGGGCCGAGGTCGATCACCAGGGTTATTTCACCCGAAACCCGAGAGCAGGCTACTGCGCCATCGTCATCCGCCCAAAGATCGAGAAACTCGAACAGAATGGCACCCTGCCGACCGCGTCCTGATCAATCATCGGGTGCCGTTCTCGCTGCACCACGAATTACCCGAGTGTCCTGTCTCGCAAACAGGCTTGTACAATGTGGAGGCGTCATCGGGCCAGGCTATTTGTGAGAAAGGACACCAGGGGGCACACCATGCACTCGAATCAGGAAACAAGCGGGACCTGATCGATGATTTTCAACCCGTAACCGTCGAGGCCGACCAGCTTTCTCGAAGTGCTCGAGAGCAGCCGGATTTCCCTGAGCCCCAGCGACGCGAGTATCTGGGCGCCCACTCCGTAGTCGCGCAGATTCATCGGAGTCGATTTCACCCGGCTGCCATCCGCATCCTGGCCCGTTGACTCGACTGAGAGGCCGCTATTGGGTTGTTCGATGTAGACCAGCACCCCACGGCCGACCTCTGCGATCTGCCGCATGGCCAGGTCCACCGATCGACGACTGGCCACCTCGCTCGAGCGGAAAACGTCTCCAAGGACGTTCTCACTATGCACCCGGACCAGGATTGGCCGTCCGTCCAACTGACCCATGGAAACCGCGATATGGCGGCGATCGTTCAGGACATTTCGGAAGACGTGAAGCTCGAAGTCGCCCCATTCCGTCGCCAGCGGCTGCCGCGCAATTCGTTCGACCAATCGTTCCCGCCCGAAGCGGTATTCAATGAGGTCGGCGATCGAGATCAACTTCAGCCCGTGGTGCTTCTTGAATTCAATCAATTCCTTCAAGCGCGCCATCGTTCCGTCCTCATTGAGGATCTCGCAGAGGACGCCACAGGGATTCAGGCCGGCCAGAACGGCCAGATCGACCGCCGCTTCAGTATGACCGGCACGCTGAAGCACCCCACCGGGTCGAGCCCGCAGCGGGAATACATGTCCCGGACGGACAAGATCCTGTGGCTGGGTTTCGGGCTTCGCCAGCAGGTGCACCGTACGGCATCGGTCATAAGCGCTGATCCCGGTGGACACACCCTCGGCAGCATCCACGGTCACTCCGAAATCGGTCCGATGCGATTCGCGATTTTCCTGAACCATGGGACGGATGCCCAGTCGTTCCAACTGGTGCCCGATCATCGGTACGCAGATCAGCCCACGTCCCTCGCGAATCATCATATTGACGGTCTCCGGGGTCGCCTTGTCTGCGGCCATGATGAGATCGCCCTCGTTTTCGCGGCGCTCATCATCGACGACCACAATCAACTCGCCGCGCCCGATCGCTTCGATCGCGGATTCTATCGTATCAAATGGGGCGCTTGTAGAGTCATCCATGGCTGCAAAACGGATACCCTACGGCGCTCGCGGCAGATGAAAACACCAAAACCACACCTGCGTTGTCCGGACCTCGCGGAATTCAGCCCGCCGCGTCCTGCATGATCGCCATGATGGAGGTTTCCACCTCGGCGGCCACGGAATCCAAGTCGGGTGCCTCGAAGATCCCCAGCATCATCGAAGGCTTCATGGTGGCGAGCTTGACCTTGCCTTCTTCTTCAAAAATTGAGATCCGGCACGGCAAGGCGGTCGAAACTTCGATTCTCGATTCCAGGACTTTCTTGGCCTGGTGAGGATTGCACACTTCGAAGACCCGGCACTCCCGGTCAAAACTTACGCCTTTCTTCGCCATGGTTTCACGGAGGTTATGGGTGGCCATCAGGCCAAACTTGTGCGCAACCACCGCTTCTTCGAGGTCCGAACAGACCTGATCGAGGGACTTATCACTTGTTACAACATACAACATGGAGCAGAGACATTGAAAACACCTGAACAAGGGGTCAATTCGTCAATCCGGTGTCCGGTCCCGCAAATGCGCCTGGACAATGGTGGCGGCGCCAATCCCTGAACCGTACGATCGGCACACCCGATTCACGGAATACCCCTGTTTGGCTTCAGGGCCCATTGCCATGGGCCATCCAGGAGAATCGCCGGACGCTCAATCGATTCGAACCACATTTTCCTTGCCTGGAGAGGGCTGCGGACTCTCCCATTCGGTCTGGAATATGGACTCATGAAGAATCGTATCTTAAATCCGTCAGTTTTTTCGCTCATGGCAACGGTCCTGGTCCTTTCGGCGCAGGCCGGGGAGATGTTCGAGGGAACCATTCATTACGCCCTGAAATCCGGGGGAGAGCCGGTGAACATGGTGCACTATGTAAAGGGCAACCAGATGCGGATCGAGGTCCCGCTTCAGGGAAGCACGACCGCCGCATCCATCGTTGATTTCGATACCCGGGAAATCACCGTTCTGATGCCGGATCAGCACATGTACATGGTCATGCCCATGCCCGATACAACCGACGGTGGACGCGGCACGGTCGATTTCAGGACCAGCAATGAGGTCCAAACCATTCTGGGATATAGCTGCACCAAGTACCTGATGAGCTACGGAGAGAGAACCGTCGAGGTATGGGCGACCAAGGGACTGGGACGCTATCTGGCGTCGTCGAACCTGACCCAGGGCCGAGAAAACCGCAGCGCTTGGGAGAGCCGTTTGGCAGATGAAGGGCTCTTCCCACTCCGGGTCATTGAGACCGATAAGAGCGGAGACGAAGTGTTCGCCCTGGAGGTGACCAAGGTCGAAGAAAACCCGGTCGACGACCTTCTCTTCACACTCCCGGAAGGCTACCGGCGATTCGAGATGCCCTCGATGGGTGGCCTGCCTTTCGGTCAATAGAGGTCACGGGGCGACCATCGGGATCGTTCGTTCCGATTGCGCATGCTCCGCCTCAATTCGGGCGCGGACCGGATCGGGCCCATCCGGGAGTCGAAAGACCGCGGGCGGTATTCTCACATTACCCTCCAAGCTCTGTATCAACGTGGTCCTGACAAGTGTTGTGCCCCGGTAGATCTCGTATCGATGGGGAAGAAGGACACCCGCAACATTGCGATAATCCAGATAGTAGGTGTCCAGTTCGATGGCAGTTCCCCCGCCTCTGCGGACACCCGACCGCCGCACGATGAGATACGTTTCAGCGTCGACCAGGATGGTCGACTTGAGCCCCGTTTTCTCGATCAGTGCGATCCGGTAGACTTCGCGTGCGTCGTTCGAGGTCTTTCCTTCCAAGGTCAACTCGTGACCCTTCCCCTGGTGATTAATCAGGGGGCCGTTGAAGTCCGAGTCGCTGATGAATTCGACCGCCACTTCGTCGGCAAGTTCCTCGGGAATCGAATAGATCGTTTCCGGAAACCACTGCCAGGGAGGATTCACTCCATCGTAACACTGGACATGGATTCGTTCACCGATGGAGCTTTCGATCCGAAGCTTGTTGGGGAAGGCCGCCCAGAATTCGAAAGGAACCCGCTGACTGCTGATGAGAACAACCCCGGATGACCGGATCGAATTGAGACGGGCAATCGCCGAGGCGCCCCCGACTGCGTCCAGATGTTTTTGCAGGATCAGATCCATCTCCGAAGCTGACAGGCTGTTGAGACCCTGAACCGGCAGGGAAAGAAAAAAGACGAACCAGGTGAAACTCTTCACGGGCAAACCCCGTATTATTCGGCATAACCAAATGATGTTGCAAGCCTCGCCACACGGCGCGTGAATTCAACCCTTCATTCCCATGAAAAATCCTCTTTACACAGTTATTCTCCTCGGACTCTCCGTTGTCGCCGCAAACACCCTGACCGCAGAGGCGCAGAAACAGGCTCGCCTGCCCATCGCCGACGACACGAACATCGTCGTGCATTACACCGAATCCGTCCGTCCCTCTTCCATGGGGGGCATCTATCCCGATGGCGCAAGCAACGATCGCCGCTCTTCTTTCTCTCGCGTCCTCAAGGAAGCGTTCACAGAAGCCGGTCTCCCGGTCGATGTCGAGGTGGTCCGACTCGGTTCCCGAAAAAGCGGCGATCTTGATATCACCGTCAACATCTCCACCTGGGAACTGAATTCAATGGGTGAATACGAGTGCCGGTTCAGCGCCACCATCTCCAATGGTGAGGAAAAGATCGACCTCGGAGTATTCATCGGAACGTTCAATGAACTGACCATTCACCGAGGCTCAGATCCAAAATTCACCTACGATGTAGCCGCCCGCAAGGCCGTCGACAAGATGGTCAGTCTTTTCATACGGGCCTGATTTTCTCTTGCCCCTCGACAAACCCGCCCCGTCAGGCCCAGTGCCTGGCGGGGTTGTCCGTACGGTCCAGGCGTCAGGCGTCTGCCGGCACCCGGTCCGGAGGCAGACGGCGCAGATGGATGCCGGAATTCTTGTCCTCAAAGAAGCGGACCATCCAATCGTTTGGGAAAAGGACGACCGGATCTCCGATCGCATCGAAGGCAATGGCCGAGCCGCTCGGCATGACAAGGGAGTCGAAATCCGGTTCCTTACCATTGAAATCCAACCAGCTGACCGTTTTCCACAACGCCATCTCCAAGTGGGATTCGGCCCCATACTCTCCCTCAAGTCGGTGCTGGAAAACATCGAACTGAAGCGGACCGACCGCAGCCAGGAGCGGAACCGGGTTGAGCGAATTGCGCAGATTCAGCGACTGTACGACCCCTTCCTGCAGGAGTTGTTCGAGTCCCGCGCGGAAACGCTTGTCGCTGGACTTGTTCGGATTGGACAGAAAGGCGAAACATTCCGGAGGAAACCGTGGCATCTCCTCATAGCGGATGCCGGGATCCTCACTGAGCGTGTCGCCAATACGGAAATCACTGTGACCAACCAGACCGAGAATATCCCCGGCGAAGGCCTCGTTCATGGTCTCGCGGTCCTGCCCAAACAGGCGGTGGGAACTGCTGAGCCGGTGGCGGCGACCAGTTCTGGTGTTCAGGACCCACATATCGCGTTCAAAGCGGCCTGAACAGATGCGGATAAAGGCCAGACGATCTCTGTGACGAGGATCCATATTGGCCTGGATCTTGAAGATGAAGCCGGAAAAGGTCTGATCGTTCGGTTCGATTTTCATCTCTGAAGCCATCCTGAACGACGGACCGGGAGCGAGATCGAGAAACTGATCGAGGAGTAATTGGACACCGAAGTTATTGACCGCGCTGCCGAAAAACACAGGACTCTGCTCACCAGCGAGAATGGCCGCGTGATCGAACGGCTCACCCGCCATATCGAGCATCTCGATCTCCTCTTCCACTTGGGCCCGAATGGCCGCATCGAGATTCTCGGTCACGAAGGGGTCATCGAGACCATTGATGGAAACCGGTGCCCGGTAGGCTCCGCCCGGCACCCGTTCAAACATGTGGACATTCCGGCTCCGGCGATCGAACACCCCCCGGAATTCTGTTCCGCCGCCAAGCGGCCAGTTGATCGGGCAGGCCTTCAATCCCAGGACAGACTCCAATTCGTCGATCAGCTCGAGCGGTTCCCGGATCGGCCGGTCGCACTTGTTCATGAAGGTGAAGATTGGAATTCCTCGCCGGCGACAGACCTCGAAGAGCTTCCGCGTCTGCGCTTCTATGCCTTTGCCGGCGTCGATCACCATCAATGCGGCATCGACAGCGGTAAGAACGCGGTAAGTGTCCTCGGAAAAGTCCTTGTGACCGGGCGTATCGAGCAGGTTGACCGCGCAGCCCTTGTATTCGATCTGCAGAACGGTGGATGTGACCGAGATTCCCCGCTTCTTTTCAAGCTCCATCCAGTCCGAGGTAACCGCCCGCTGGTTCTTGGACGCCCGGACCGAACCCGCCAGTTGAAGCGCGCCCCCGTAGAGAAGGAACTTTTCGGTCAAGGTCGTCTTGCCCGCATCCGGATGCGAAATGATCGCGAAGGTGCGACGACGTGAAATCTCGCTGTTGAGGGACACAGCCGGCGAATTGAACAGGCCTTCAGTCCGCTGGCCAGCGAAATCAGGAAGCCTGAGCGGCCGTCCGGTAAGTCACGGGATATCTCGTTTGAACAGAAGGGGGACACACCGCAAGGCGCAATGGTTCCCCTCAGGAAACATGCCCGCCCGCCTTCAATTCGGTCCAGATCCAACGAAAGGATGCCGCTACCTGTTCGCCAGGATTTCGCAGGAGGCGTTCGACCTCGCGGCAGGAAAACCAGCGCCCGTCATCGATCTCCTCCGGGTGGAGGGTGAACGGGCCGTCTGCTTCCAACCGATAGACCCATGCGAATTCCTGGCCGGTGTCCGCGCAGGCATCTATCTTGATGACCGGCTTCAACGGCCCGGCCAGTTCCCAGCTCAATTCCTCCTTCAATTCCCGAATGGCCGCCGCATCATAGTCCTCGCCCGTATCGACGTGGCCCGATGCGGATGAGTCCCAGGCGCCGGGCCATGAATCCTTCGTCATGGAACGCTTCTGGAGAAAGATCTCTCCCCGGCAATTGCTGATGAGTATATGGACGGCGCGATGTTTCAGTCCCAGTCGGTGCACCTCGGAGCGAACCGCCTGCCCCACGACATGATCATCAGAATCGACGACATCAAAAATTTCATTGTCCACAGAATCCATTTTCAGCCTTCCTTTCTCTGCGCGGGCAGAGTTAGTGTGGCCAGCTCCCAAAACCGGAACCCATCCACCAATACATTTTTATGGCCAAAGTTGATGTCGACGTCGTCGCGACCATCCTGAACGACAGCAGTGTCGATCCCGAGGTGGTCGAACAGATACTGCGCAAGATCCAGCAGGAGCTGAAGCTTCAGGAGGAAATGGCGGAAGCCACCCGTGAGCCCCGGGTCAAGAACCAGTACGTGGTTCTGCTGTCCGACCCCCTCAACCAGGTGGAAGTCGAAGACCTGGTCGGCTGGGTGGTTCAGATCCCCGAGATGGAGAGCCCGGCCACCATCACCGACCGCATCATCCGTGCGACCCACGAATTCAATACCAGTCCGAAAGGTCGGAAGTTCCCGGCCAAGAGCATTGGCGAAGCCTGCGAAGTGGTCGGACCAAAGTTCCTCAAACCGGAGCATCTTTCAATCAAGACCAAGCTTCCGGTTTCGGTGATCAAGACGGACAACCGCATGCCGGAGGACAAAGGCGACAAGATCAGCCTCTCGGATCTGAAGGGTTGAGAACGATGGTGATCGAGTGAAGCGGGAAGACACTACCGGCACCCTACTTCCGGTACCAATTACCGTCCCCCCCCTGCAGCCATACCCCTTTGGCTGACCGGTTTCGGATCTGCTCGGCCCGGCCTTCACCCACGACGCCGATGCTCAGTCCGCTACGCGACGCGATGATACCGTAAAGGGCTCGCCGATCGGCGTTCTCATCCGCCATGGCCCTGCCTTGCGCCGCATCGAGGCGATCGCGTTGTTCAAGGAATCCCCGGCTGTTCTCTCCGACCAATTCGGAGATCTTGAGCGCATCAACAACGGGGACCCGCTCGATCATTCGGGCCTGAATTTCAGCCTCGGTCTCGGCCCGCAGACCGGATACGGAAAAAAGCACCAAAAAGAGTGCGAGGAGATTAGGTAGGCTTTTTTTCATGGCTGTAAATCGATCACCCTTCTGATTCCCCGGTCTTCGGCATGATGGTATCCGACGCGGCATCGATGGCACCAAATGCGTCCGTAAGCTCCCGCTCGAGTTGCACCTTCAGATTGACGTCGAGGGTCATATAGATCGGATCAACCGTGCTGTGAGTCTTTACGGACAGGCAACCGGAGAGAACGCACAGCGGCAAGAGACCGGCGAAGGCGAATCGAGTTTTCATTCAGGATACCAGGCAGAGGCCCGTGGGGTTGGTTTCATGCATACAGTATGACCGCCTTACGGTGGTCAATGTTCCAGACATCGGCTCCCATGGGATCACAATGAAGACAGCCGGAACAGAAAATTCAGTGCCTCCTCCACCGTTCCGTTTATATTGGCGGTGATGAAATAGGGAATCTCAGTCTCCTCGGCCCTTGCTTTTCCGGCCAGATGCATCCTGACGGGACTGGAGGGGAAATCGGGATCAAATAGATCGACCGTGAATGCATCCACCTTAATATTACCCAAACCATTCTCCACCAACTGAAGGGGAAACAGGCGGAGTCGGTCCTTCAGCGACCTCGCCTCCTCGCCGCGAGTGAGGAGGCCCTCCGCCCGGTAGCGGAAAAAAGCCGGAATCCCCGGGGTCAATTCCAACCGACCCTGCCGCGGAATGAAACGGCCGTTCCGTATCCTGAAGGGAACCGCGCCGTCGATTGAACCCTCGAATGATCCTTCAAAGAAATCCAATTGTTCGAACAGGATCCCCACGTCCAGACCGGTCACGTGGAGCTGTAGATCAGCGGTTCTATCCACGATCGAATATGAAAACGGGTCCAGCCGAACCTGCCCGTCAAACACCTCGAATGCCAGATCAACAAAATCCAATCGATCCGTACCGTCGAAGCCAAAGACCATCCGGCCATTTTCCATGACCAGATCAGACGCGGTCAAACGCCGGAACCCCCAGGTCGCCTCAGGCTCTACGTGCAGATCTCGCAGGGATGCAATTTCGAGCGAACCTTCAATTCCTTCCACTTGGAGGTTCTTGGGGGGGAAGGTGAGCGATCCGTCGCTGACGGAAAGACCAATGGAAAGGTCCCAGGGTTGAGTGAGCGACCACCAGGCTTCGGCACTCAGGGAAAGAACAGCACCGATGGACAGGCCTGCCGCCCCGGAGAAATGACGGGAAACCAGATCCGAATGCCTGATCTCGAACGGTTCGAATTCGACCCTTCCACACACTTTGACCGGGTGCCCGTCGTCACCGAAGAACAGGCGATCCTCGAACCGACCGGTCAAAAGAGAGCCGTCGAAAAGGGCCTTCAGGTGCCCACCGGATCGAATTCCCCTTTCAGTAAAGGTCACATCCTGAACGATCTCGATCGTGTGCAGGGATTCTCCCCCCACTCGCAGATTGGCCGCAGAAACGGATACCTGGAGATCGGAGTCGCCTCGCCCTCGCCTCCACTCCGGCCCCTGAATATGGTTGATTTCGAACCACTCGAGAACGATCTCTCCTGGAAGAGACAACCGGTCCCCGATCAATTCCATTTTCAGGTCGAGCCCGGAGACAAAATCGAACAGTTCGAGCGGGCTCAATCCCGACAACTGTGACAACCCGACGATCGGGGTCGGCGGGACGGAAAGGTCGAGGGTAACACTGGCGATTTCCGCATCAACCCGATCCATCCCGATCTTGAGTGCTTCGAGTTCCAAGCCGATCTCAGCCGCGATCCGATCATCGTCGCCCATTTCCACCGTCAGGTCGAATCCGCCCGACGTATCGAAGGAGCCAAACCTGTCGAGCTTCAGAGCCACTCGCCCCCCGGAGGGTTCGACCCGGACACTCCCCCTGACAAGGTGGGAACCCAGATTCGACACCTCGCCTGAAACCGAAAGAGTGGAACCCGGCTCGCTCGCCAGGTCGATGGAAGCATCCCAGTCGAGCCTGTCCGGGCTTCCTCCAATCAGGAGCAGGTTTACTTCAAGGTTCGAAAGGACCGGCCAATCCGCCTCAAGGGATTCAAGGCGCCGTACATGAAACCGGGCCAGGCCCGGCTCGATCTCGAGATCAAAATCGACGGGTTTCCATTCGCGATCAACCGTGGTGAGGCGGGCGATAGAACCCTCCATGACCGTGCCGACCGGCAATCGCCCTGCTTCCGGCCAGGGGATTGTCGCCCCGAACTCAATCGCGCCCGAAACCTGCCCCGTCTCAACAACGGCATGCTCGGAGGAAACGACAATCGATTCCCCACTTATTCCGACAATCCGACCCAGCGGAACAGACATTTCAAACCGTCCGTCATCCAGGTGCAACCCGCCCGAAACCGCTTCGAATCGCGCTCCCTCGCCAGGCGTCCATCCGACCACCAGGTCCAGAAAGTCCAGCCAAACGATGTGATCCCGATAACAACCTTCCAAGCCGGTCACACCGAGCTCTGCCTGAAATGCGATCGGGTGCAACCGCGAGAGATCGAGATGGGAAAAAAACGCGACCGATGAGGCGTCGATATCGAATGGGCCATCGACAGGCAGGAAATCCCGCCACGAGGGGACAGTCTGACCCACCCAATGAGCGAATCCCGCACCCCTGACCTGGCCTGCAATCTCGACCACCAGGCCCTTCTGGTCGCCGTGCAATGCAATCTCTGCGGACAGGTCGCCACAAGCGGCCTCCAGTGACACCGCCAATTGGTGCGCCGAGGACACACTTCCTTCTCCGCTCAGGTTCAACTCTATCCGGCGGCCCATGAAAATCAGTTCCGCCTGGATTCTGTTTACGGAGAAATCCATCTCGGGCAGAGCCGACTGAATGGTCCCCATTAGATCGGCGAGTTCGTCGACCGATCGTTTCGAAGGTGTTTCCAGTATCTGATCGACATCGACGAACAGACGACCCTCTCCGGTCTCAATTTCATGGATGCTCAACGACCATGCATCATGAGTTGACCGAAGTTCATCCAACTCAAAGCGCCAGCCCTCCCCGGCCAGGACAATACCCGAGATGGTCAGGGATTTCGGCGTGATCGAACCGATCGACGCCCGGGCCTCAGCCAGTCCGGTGTCTCCAAAAATTCGCTCCAGCGCAGATTGAGCCAGCCGAACCCGAACCAGATACACGGAGGTCAAGAGGCCGACAACAACGAGAAAAACCAGAGAACCAGACAGCAAAAGGGTTCTGAAAATCTTCCTCACGGGTTCTCCAAGCCGGTTGCCGGTTCAAAGCATCAGATTTTCCTCACGGCATTCTGGAACGCTGCCTCAATACGTTCGAAGTCCTCATCCGTGTGCGCGGCCGAAATGGCGGTTCTGATCAAATCTTTCCCGGGTGGGACACCTGGGGCGATTGACATGACGGTAAAGACCCCCTCCTCCATCAATGCCTTCCAGAACATGTAAGCCCGTTCCCGCGATCCGAGGACCACCGGAAGGGCCGGTGTTTCGCTTCCCCAGGTATCCAGATTCAAATCCTCGAGCAGCGTCCGGTACCTGCGTGTGTTGGTCCAGAGGCGTTCGAGATGCTCCGGTTCATCCTGCATGATGTCCAGCGCGGCCTGGGCACAAGCCGCCTGAACCGGGCTGATCGCCGCGCTGAAAATCGTCTGTTTGGAGTGCGTGCGCAGATACTCGATCGTATCGGTGCTGCCGGCAACAAATCCGCCGGTACTGGAAAGAGACTTCGAAAGGCTGCCGCAGATGATATCAATCTGATCACCAACTCCAAAATGGTCGGCCGTCCCCCGACCCTGATGACCGAGAACGCCGAGACCATGGGCATCATCAAGCACCACGAAACAGCCATGACCCTCGGCTGCTTCCAGAAAATCCGGGAGCGGCGCGATGTGTCCCTCCATCGAGTACACGCCCTCGATGACGAGAAGCTTCGCTGCTTCGGCATCGGTGAAGCGGAGCACTTCCCGAAGATCGGTCGGGCTGTTATGGCTGAACCGCTCCATCGTGGCATAAGACAGCCGAATTCCGTCCCAAATGCAGGAATGTATATTCTTGTCCACCAGGACGACATCGCCGCGGGTCGCAAAACCTGCCACAGCTGAGAGGCAGGAGAGGTATCCGGCCGAAGTCACATGGCAGGCTTCCTTGCCAAGAAAAGCAGCCAACGCTTCCTCAAGCTCCCGATGATAACGACGGGACCCGTTTGACAACCGTGCTCCGGTCGTGCTGCTGCCCCAGATGCGCAACGCCTTCTCCGCCGCTTCCATCACTTTCGGATGCGTGGTCAGACCAAGATAATCATTGCTCGAAAGCATGATGAGCTCACGACCACCAAGCATGACCCGGGTACCTCGCTGAGAGTCCATCTCGTGGTACCACGGCTCGTATTTCCGCCGCAATATCGAGGGCTGGTCGGTCCGACAGCGCTCGGCGATGACGCTGCGTGTTTTGTTGCTGAAAAGTGGTTTCATCGATGGTGAAGGTCAGACCGAACCGCAAAAAGAAGGTTCTTTCAATCCGAAGTCAACGAGTTGGCGATCATCATGCCAAGCGCCCGGACAAAAAGGCGCGGATTGATCCGCCACCAGTAGCGCGCGTAGCGATGAAGGTATTCGGTTGGCCATTCACGCCGACCCCAGACGGCCGCCGTGGCCGCCCGACGGGAGGCAAAAAGGAGGGAATTCGCCTCGTTGTGATCGTGCCGTCCCGGAGACTGGCTGACATGGTGAAGGATGACACTGCGGTGGGAAACCAGAATCTGATACCCGGCCTCACACAGCCGCACACAAAGGTCGATATCCTCAAAACCATTGCGGTAAGCCTCGTCGAATCCCGAAAACTGACGGAAGACCTCGGTTCGCATCAACAGGCAGGCGGCGGAGGCCGCATGCCATTCGCGAAAGGCACCCCGAGGCGGATATCGACGGTTCTTGCGGGCGTGGGTCGGCATGCCCTCCGGATCGAAGAAGACACCCGCATGATCCAATAATCCGGTCCGTGGGTTCACCTGGACATTCCCAACCGCGCCAACCCGTTCTTCCCGATCCAGCAATTCAATCATCGGCTCAAGCCATCCCGGAGTCAGCACGGTATCGTTGTTGAGCAGAAGGAGTCGCTCGGCGCGGACTTCGGCCACCCCGCAGTTGATCGATTTCGCGTACCCCTCATTGGCTTCCTGGCGAATCACCCTGAAGGGGGCACCCAGTGATTTCAGATAAGTCGAGGTCTCCTTGTCGCTGGCGTCATCGACGACCACGACTTCGACAGTCCCATCGACAGTCCGAAGCAGGCTATCGAAACAGGCCTCGGTCAATTCCCTGCAATTGTGCACCGGAACGACGATGGACAAGGCGAGCCCATTCCTTGTCTTCAGATCCTGATGCATCCGATTATCGAACGACAGGCCACTGTCGCCTGCGAGTCAGAAATCGACGACCCATCGAATCACTGTTCGGAAACCAGGACCCGGATCACCTGATCCGCCGTCAGCGTCCAGGTCGGCAACGTCCGGTCTGCTGCTTCCGAGGCCAGACGGTTGATCAGGTCGTTCCCTTCGAGCAGAATGCGAAGTTCGCGCACCCAGGCGGCATCACCATGAGGATCCACCAAGCGACACCCACCGCCCTCCGCCGATTCACGATGAGACGGCAGGTCGCTGCAAACGCACGGCGTCCCCATCCAGAGTGCTTCAAGAACCGGCAGTCCGCAACCTTCGGCCCGCGACGGAAAGATGGAGAAACGGCAGGAACGAATGAGTTCGGCCATTTCCTTATCATCCACCGGTCCCCGGTGGTCAATCGGCCGCCCCATCCGTCGCATTCGACGGATCTCCGAGACCAATGGCTTTCCAAAATGCGGATTGACGCGCCCGACCAGGTTCAAGCCGAATTGGCAACCCTCCTTCCAAAGTCGCTCACACGCCCGGAGCAGTCGTACCTGATTCTTCCGAGGTTCAAGGATTCCAACCATCAGAATGGTCGCCAATTCACTCCGATCCACACAACCGATCGGACGTTCACCCCCCAGGAAGTCGGCCCCAAGCTGAATCGGACTGATCGAAGCCCTGCAATCTCCGCCCAACCAATCAACGTAACCGGCGAACTCCTCACAGCTTGATTCAGATACGCCAAAAACATGATCGAAACCCGAGAGCATCTTCATGTAGGACGGGTATCGTGCGACGCTTTGCGGCCAGGTGAACTCCGGGTATCGCAGCGGAATCGCGTCGTGGAAAACGGCTCCAAAGCGGCAGTCCCCCCGTTCGAGAAAGGCTTGAAAGCCACTCCTCTCGGTGGGAGCAAATGCTTCGACCGTCAGGAACCAATCCTCACAAGTAGGCATCACCGTCCGGCGCCGGGTGACATCGAACAAGGCCCGACGTCGGTTATTCCAAACGACGCGGACGAATGACTCCCCGAGCAAAGATTCAAGCGATTCGCTCAGACGCCGGGCGGTACGTGTGATACCGGAGGCATGATTCTGCCTCGAAGTCTTGGTAACATCAAAAAAGACCATTCGACCTGTCACCCCGTGATTCCAGACCACTCAAATGCTCGAACCAGACCTTCATGTTCCTGTCGGCATTAAAGTATCGCTCCACCCAGGTCCGGGCTTCGAACCGAATCCGGTCCGCCGTCTCCGGGCGATCGAGTACGGTGCGGATGGCAGCGTTCCAGGATGAGGCATCCTCAAGAGGACAAAGGAAGCCCGTCTTTCCGTCAACCACTGCCTCCGACACCCCTCCACCCGGTGCGGCCAGAACGACTGTTCCCACCGCCATGGCCTCCCCCACAACATTGGGTAGACCATCGCGATCGCCGCTCCGCGCCACCTGGCCTGTGTGAAGAAGAAAGTCGGCCCTCCGTATTTCATCGATCACCCGGTCGACCGGCAGCCACCCGGTCACATCGATCCGGTCGGACAAGTCGAGTTCGACAACCGCCCGTTGAATGGCACCACGCAAGGGTCCGTCACCGATAATTCGCGCGCTGAACGAAAGGTCCGCAGCCCGCAGGGCGGCGAAGATCTCGATCTGGCGCAGGAACCCCTTCTTCTCCACCAGGCGACCGACCCCGACAAATCGTATATGCGCGTCTGAAACCGCCCGCGTCCCACAGGCGGGCATGGGCAGAAGTCCACGACGAATCAATACGGTCCGCGCCGGATCCCCACCGATTTCCTTCAGGCGCTCAAGACCGGCAATGGTCGAGGTTCGAATCCGATCCGCAGCCTGGCATTTCTCGCGCAGAAACCAGTCTCCACCGTGTTCAAACAGGTCATAGGCATGCGCTTCGAAGGTAAACGGTATCCCACACAATCGAGAGATCAGCCAAGCCCCCATGGCGGGAAGGCTTCCCCAGACTCCGTGTACCAGGTCGGGGCGATTTTTCCGAAAGTGAGGGGCCTCGACGATGCCAAAGCCCATTCCCAGGAGGTTTTCACCCAGGTTGAGGAGTGACGGGTGCAGACCTCGCCCAAGGAGCAGGTGGAGCAGGTCGAAAAAGACCCGGGGACGTTTCAGCCATTCAGTCGGCAACCGGTAGACCAGACGCCAAAGCCTCCATTTCGAGAATCGCCTGATGGGCAGGTCCGAAAACGAATCCCCGCCACCGTGCAACGAATGGATCTCAACTTCGACTCCCTGATTGAGGATGGCCAATAATTCGCGCTGTACGAAAGTCTCCGATCTGACCGGAAAGGTCGTATAAAAAATCGCGATGCGCCTGGGAGGAGAGACCATGAGCTTCAGGTCTATGGCTTGGAGGACAACCCTGCGAGGATCAACCTCGGATCCCGGAAAGGGTGGGAACCGGTTCAGAAAAGACCCTGGAACTCATGGGCACATTGATTTGCACCGAGCGGGCTCAGGGCGAATCCTCCACGACCTTGGTAGTCGCCGCCTCCCGGGCGAGTTCCACCAGTTCCTTGATCACGAGTGTCGGGTCCTCGTCATACCTGAGGTTGCAGAACCGCTCTTTCAGGGTCCGGAAGTCCGACGGATGATCGGACCAGCGCTTGAGCAGGCGCTCGAGGTCTCCCGGCCTGGATATCACTTCAGAAGCCTCATCCTGGGTGAAAAACTTCACGGTCAGCCGTTCCTGGGGCATGATTCCATTGAACCCATTCAGGATGATCGGGCACCGGTAGTGCATGGCCTTGGCACAAGTCGTCGTACCGCCCCGAGTGATGATAACATCGCTGGCCTGGACGAGGAGGTGCATCTGCTGGCAGTAGCCTTCAACATGGCATAGGAGTTCAGGATGGCTCTTTCTCCACTCATTGACCCGGAGGAAAGCCCGGTGGTTGCGCCCACAGACGACAATAACCTGAAACTTACCCGCAAACTTCGCCACGATCGGCAGGAGATCAAGATGGTTGTTGGCACCGGTTCCGCCGGTTGCGAGAAAGACAGTAAACCGGGCCGGGTCCAAGCCGAGGGTTTCCCGCTGGAATTCCTGACGGTCCTTCATGATGAACGCCTCCTCGTAGACCCGAGGCTCCATCAGGTGCCCGCGCACCCGGATCTTTTCCGGAGCCAGGCCCAACTTGGTCGCATAATCACGAGCAGTCTCAGTTCTGGAAATGTAAAGATCTACCGACGGTTCGATCCAATTGGTGCTGTATCCATAACCGCCGGAAAACTCGCTGCAGTAGGTCGCGCAGCGTACCCGTGACGGGCCGAGCACTCGACGCGCGGTCTGGAAATAACCACGATTGAGGCAATCATGAACGCTGAATACCAGGTGTGGCTTATAGTTCTCCAAAACCTGGGTATAGTAACGGTTGCCGAGAATGACCCCGCTTCGGTTCATGAACCGCAATCCCTCGATCAGCAGGTAATACGGATGATGGAGCCAGGGCGCATGCTTCTGAATGAAGTTGTAGAAATGGACCCCAAAGCGATTGAGGATCGATGAATCCTCCAACATGCTCTCGATCCTCACCTCGACCGACCAGCCGTAGAGGCGCTTGACCCATTTCGAGAAAGCAACCGCCCGGGCGTCATGCCCACCGCCGGTGCTCGAGGTCAATACCAGTATCCGAAGGTTGGACACTCAGCGAATCCCGAAGTAGCGCCGGGACACCGCCCGAAGCCAGTTCTCAGGCACCAGGCGAGAGAACAGTGGAGCCAGTCCGGCCTGAAATAATGAACCCGTCCGGACAACTGCATGCCGTTTGCGGCGGAGCGCACGCACCAGGTCGTGAGCCGCTCGAACAGGATCGGGTGCCGCATTCATGATGGAATCCAATCGTTTCCCCACCCGGGTGATCTGGTTTGTGCGGTCTGGTTTGAATTCACTGATGCCCATGGTCCGATTAAACGATGTCCGGAAGTCGCCCGGTCTGAAATCCACGATGTATGGTCCCGTCTCCGCAGACTCAATCATTAATCCACGGGCGAATCCCGACAGGCCTCCCTTGACCGCATTATACCCGCTCATAAAGGGCAGCGGGAACTCGCAGGCCAGAGAAGACAGTATTACGACCGCGGACGGAGTGTGAGCCTGAAGGTGAGGCATGGCCAGGTGTACCAGGCGCGCGGTACCAATGAGCATCCCCTCAATCTGACTCGCCCACGAATCAAAGCTGGAGTCGGTAAATCCGCCAAATACGCCGTACCCGGCATTGCCGACCACGATGTCAACACCAGGACCTTCGGTCAGCACCCGCTCCCAGAGTCGATCAATGGTCCGGGCATCGGCCAGATCGAGCACGGCTGGGATAAACCGGTCCCGATCCTGCAGTCGGTCCGGGCTCCGTGAAGTACCCCAGACGGTCAGGCCTTCGGCAATCAGGGCATCGGCAAAGGCTCGTCCGAGGCCTGAGCTTGCACCCGTCACCAATGCTGAGCGGTAGCCTTGATCGACGAGAGACACGGTCCTAGTATAGTCCGCCAAACAGATTGGCACTTAGGGACGTGGCGTTTTTTCGGAGTTCAAGGCGCGAGGAAGGAGCGAATCCGTAGATTCGTGACTGACGAGCAACGCTGAAGTCGGGAAAAAGACCATGTCTGTTCATTTATCCTATTTCCTTCCACTTTTTGACTCCATCTGTCTCATAATTGCCCTTCCCATAAGTTACAATATGTGCGGCGGCCTGCACTAGTATCTGATGACGAACGTCCGATTGACGAGTGAAGAATCCGCCCGTCTTCAATTCTTCTTCAGGACGATGACCACATTTGACCCGCCAAACCCGCTGCTGTTGCAGAGGGCGTAATCGGGGGACGTGCCGATCGTCTCCCGCAGGATGGCCACGCCCTCGCACTCGGGGTCGAGGTTCCTGATATGGGCGGATCCCGGCGTGAACCCGCGCCGCATGCCCAAGGCGACGAATCCCGCTTCCAGAACGCTGGAGAGGGAAAGTCCGTGCCCGGTCAAGGCTTTGGTGCTGCTGACCAGTGGACGGTCGTGATCGACCCCAAAGACGGATTTGATCGCCCGCACCTCGCTGATATCCCCAATCGAGGTCGAGGTCGCGTGGGCGTTGATATGGTTGATATCGCCCACTTGAAGGGAAGCGTCATTAATGGCAAGGCGCATGGCGTCCCGCAACCCGATCCCATCAGGGTGCGACATGGCCACGTTATGCCCGTCCGATGCCTGGCCCCAACCGGCCAACTCGGCGTAAGGAGCCACGCCTCGCCGTTCAACCTCATCTTCGGATTCCAGGACCATGACGCACGCGCCGCCGGTGCCGACAAACCCGGATCGATCAACATCGAAGGGCTGGGAAGCCTGGGTCGGATCGGTCTTGAGAGAAAGGGCGCGCATACCCGCAAACGGGAGTATGCTGTAACGGTTACAATCTTCTGCTCCGACCACGAACACCCTCTTCTGCCGACCGGAACGAATATCCTCCATCGCGTAGCCGATTCCGTGTCCGGAAGAAGCACAGGCCGAGGAAAATCCACAGGAAACCCCACGAATCTGAAATGCCGCCACGAGGTTGAAATTCAATGTCCCGGCAATCGAAGCAACAATGCCTGTCGGCGAGCAGCGCATGACTCCAAGGCGGTCCATCCGATCGAAGTTCTGTCTCATCAGAAAAGGGGAACCCGCTGAAGCCGCATAGAGGCCCGTGAGCCCGTTGGATATATCCGGCTGATCCAGACCGGCATCCTCGATCGCCTGCAGCATCGAGCAATAGGCATAAACCCCATGTGGAGCCAGGCCACGAAGCACCTCCCGTTTGATGCGGTAGCGCTCGGGATAGGTCCAGTCCTCGAAATCGATCGAGTCCACCTCGAATCCCTTAATCGTCCCCAAGACCTTCACCGGGGAGTCGGGCTTGTCAAAGGGAGGATACTGCTCGATACCGTGTCGCAGATGGATCAGGCTGTCAGCAACGGCATCTCCATCGTTGCCGATGCTGGAGACGAAACCCATTCCAGTGATGAATACTCTCTGTTGGGACATAGCGTAGGTGGAAACCCAAGCCCTGCAGCAGAATCAAGGGTCCGGCAAGCGTTCAAATACCAAAAGAGCGCCAAACCACTGAACAACAGTGGCATTACAGACGATTCAAGGCAAGCAATGAGACGAGACCGGAGGTCAGGTCAACAAAGGCACAATTGGAACCCCTCAAGGGACCGCACATTCATCGCCGAAGCGAATCAAGTCCGGTCAATCTTGGCCTCAGCTGCAGCAGGAGTTCCGTTTCGATCGTGGCCGAAATCGTTCTTTGAGTCGACCTCACCCGTTCTTGCAGGAGGTTCCGACTTCTTGTCCTCCTTTTCAGACTCCACTTCCAAGGCTGCGTAGTCGAAGGTCAGGGTGATTTCCTCGGCATAAGCCGCTTTCTCCTGACCGACCCGAATCGAGCCCTCAAATGTCGCGAGCGGATGGCGCAGGCGCTTGGGTTTGATCGACAGCTTCAGGACATCGCCCGGCCGGCAAACCCGATGACAACGCACGCCTTCACACCCGGTAAAATAAATCGATCCGGCATCGAGCGGTCGTTTGAGTTGGGCGCTCTTGCCGTGCAGAAGAAAAAGAACGGCGAGTTGTCCGAGCGCTTCCAGAAGAATGGACGCCGGGAAAACCGGGTTTCCCGGAAAATGACCGGAAAGGATATGTTCGTCGCCGGCGATGCGGTATTTGCCTGAAACCCAACCGGACGTGAGGGTGGCCTCCTGGAGAAAGAGAAAAGGTGGCTGTTGCGGCATCACCTCGACCAGGTCCTCAATCGAAAGGTACCTTGAGGGTTCCGGTGGGGGCAATCCTTTGACCTTGTGGTCGATGAAAACCCGGATGTCTCCGACGGTTCTGAGATTTCTCAACTCGTCGTTGGCAATAGAGACATTGAGCACCTCTTCAACCAGGATGACGACCTCCATCATGGTCAGCGAATCGAGACCCAGATCCTCGATCACGCGAAGATCCTCATCTGCCTCCCTCAATCGTGAGTGATGCTCGGGCTCGACAAAACGCTCGATAATGCCCAGGACAATCGCCGACAAGTGGCTGGCATCGGTTGTTTTGCGAAATTCCAGAGCCGCTTGAAGGGTCTCCGGAGAGCAACGCTTTAAAGATTCCCGCAAAGACGCCTCGTCGCCACCCGGGGTGGCGGCAGCCGCGCTTGACAGATTCTCGTTTGCAGAAGCCATGTAGGAAGGTAGTAAGGTTCGGGTGTCAGAATTGTAAACGTTATTTTTCCAACGCAGGATCTGTGCGCAGACGGCGAAAAACAAGGAAGATAACCGCTTGACGGTCTCTTTTAGCAGAATCATTGCTGAACAGGGATCGATTTGCGTCTTCCCACGCGTCATTCGCCATGATCGCGATTTCCAAAAAATCTTCAGTATTTGTCATCACTCACGAATTCTTCCCGATGCGGGGCGGTATCGCCACCTACGTCGAGGAGATGGCTCGCGCCTCGGTCGATTTGGGCTATGAGGTCGAGGTTTGGGCACCGCATTCCCCTCAAGCCGATGACCGGCATTTTCCCTTTCGGGTGCTCCGAATTCCGCTGAGAGGCACGCAGGACCTCTCCTGCCAGATCAGAATGGCCCGACAGATGATTCGCGAGCGGCGGCGCCTGCGTAAAGGAATTGTTTATCTTCCGGAGCCGGGTCCGGTCCTGGCCATGACCTACCTGCACTATTTCAAGGCATTCAAGCCTGCCAGGATGATCATCACTTTCCACGGAACCGAGATTCTCCGTTTCGCCTCCCGACCAGCCGCTCGCCTGCTGGTCCGACAACTCATCAAAAGGGCGGATCTCGTCACGACCTCATCACGCTTTGCCCATCAACTCCTGAAGAACCATTTTCCGGTTGCGAACTGCAAGACCCGACTGACCCCGTGTGCCCTTCGGACGGACTTTCGCGCTACGGCCTCAACCCGGAAGTCGGTTTCCGACAAGGTCATCATTCTGACAGTCGGTCGATTGCATCCCAGGAAGGGGCAGATCCACATTCTGGAAGCGCTCGAGCATCTGCCGGAAGGTCTGCACGATCGTGTCGAATACTGGATCATCGGCCGGGGGGCGAAAGGCAACTACGAAGCCCGCCTCCGCGAAATGGCAGATCGGTCCCGGGTTGCGGTGACTTTTCTCGGGGTGATCGACAACGATGATCTCGAAACGTTCTACCAGCGGGCCGATATTTTCGCCATGACCAGCATCAACCACGAGAAAAGCGTCGAGGGTTTCGGCCAGGTTTACCTGGAAGCCTCCGCCTTCGGTCTTCCTGTGGTGGCCCACGATGTCGGCGGCGTATCCGAAGCGGTCTGCAACGGAAAAACCGGGATTCTGGTGGAACCGCACGACCGCGACGGACTGACTGAGGCGTTTGCACAGCTTATCGGCAATCCGGACCTCCGACGCTCACTCGGAGAGAATGGGCGTATCTGGGCCCACGACCGCTCGTGGAGTGACTCGGCCCGACTGCTCTATGAACCGGTCGACGGCCGGGCGATGGAGATTGATTAGGACCGCAGGAGCCTGTCCGGGCAACGGTCCCTCAGGTATTGTTCGACCATTTGGCGAAGCGAGCGAGGCCGGTTCGCAGATCGGTGGACGGTCGGTAGTTGAGGTATTCTTTCGCCTTGGAGACATCGGCCCAGGTCTGAGGGACGTCTCCGGGCTGTTCGGACAATCGTTCGATACTGGCTTTTCGCCCCAGCACATCCTCCAATGAGGCGATCAGTTCCGACAGGCTGACCGTCTGATTGTTGCCCAGGTTGAAGATCTCGTAATTTGATTCCGAATACGTTGTGGCCGCCACCACGCCAGCCACGATATCATCGATGTAGGTATAATCACGCCGGGTCGAACCGTCGCCAAAAACGGGAATGGAACGGCCCGAACGAATTAACCGGGCAAATTTATTGATGGCGAGGTCCGGGCGCTGTCGAGGCCCATAGACGGTAAAAAAACGCAGGCCGACAAATCTGATCCCATAGAGGTGCGAATAGACATGACCGAGGAGTTCGCCACTGACCTTCGTGCTGGCGTAAGGGCTGATCGGTTTCAGAACCGCGTCTTCCTCCCGCCATGGGACATTCGGATTGACCCCGTAAACACTCGAGGAACTGGCGAAGACGAACTGCTTCACCCTGAGACGTCGGGCCAACTCCAACATATTCTGCGTGCCACGGACATTCACCTCCTGATAGGCGATCGGGTCTTCGATCGAGGGCCTGACCCCCGCCTTGGCCGCAATATGAATGATCGCATCAAATCCACCGGCATTCGAGGATTCGATCGACAGATCGCGCAAGGATTTCTGCAACCCATCCGCATCGCAGATATCCCCGTGTAAAAAAGAAAAAGACGGACTCTTCAGATGGTCCCTCATATTCGCCCGTTTGATCGCCTCGTCGTAAAAGGGATCAAAATTGTCCACACCGACCACGGCATTTCCCGCAGCGAGCAAGGCATCAGTGACCGAACTGCCGATGAAGCCGGCCGTGCCGGTTACGAGGAAACGTTTCGGAGAACTGGAATGGGACATGGGACCGGATAATGAATGAATCAAAGTGCCCGTGAAGTCCAACCCCTACTCCACCGTCACCGACTTGGCCAGATTCCTCGGTTTGTCGACGTCGCATCCCCTCTCCACCGCAATGTGGTAACTCAACAACTGCACGGGGACCGTCGCCAGGATCGGAATGATGGCCTCATGTCCGTCCGGGAAAATGATGGCATCGTCAACCAACCCCTCAGGCACATCGCAGGACTCGGCATGAACCAGGATGACCTTGCCCTTGCGCGCCTTCACTTCCTGGATGTTCGAGATCACCTTGTGAAAGACCTCGTCGTTGGAAGCAAAAAACACGCTCGGACAATCCTCGCTGATCAGGGCAATCGGACCGTGCTTCATCTCCGCCGCCGGGTAACCTTCGGCATGGATGTAGGAAATCTCCTTCAACTTGAGTGATCCCTCCAACGCGATAGGGAACATGGACTGGCGCCCGAGAAAGAGGAAATCGGCGTAATGGGCGTAGCGTCTGGCAATATCCTTGATGTGGTCGTTCTGCTTGAGAACGCGACCGATCTTGTCCGGCAACTCCTTCAGCGCTTCGACCATCTTCACACCGCTTGCAAAGCTCATGTCGCGCAAACGTCCGACATAAAGGGCAACCATGGCCGCAATGACCAGTTGGGAGGTAAACGCCTTGGTCGATGCGACCCCGATTTCGGGTCCGGCGTGCTGGTAGATTCCGCCGTCTGCTTCACGTGCGATGGTTGAACCGACCACGTTGCTGATGGCCAGGGTTCGGTAACCTTTCCGTTTGGCTTCACGAAGAGCTCCCAAAGTGTCGATTGTTTCACCGGATTGCGTGATAACGAAGACGAGCGTATTCTTGTCCAGCGGCGCATTCCGGTAGCGGAACTCAGAGGCGTATTCGACTTCGACCGGAATCCGGGCAAATCGTTCGATCAGGTGCTCGGCCACCAGACAGGCATGCCAGGCGGTACCGCAGGAGGTAAAGAGGATCCGGTCGATCTGACGCAGTTCATGGGGCGACAGATTCCAACCACCGAAATTCGCCGTGCTGCCATCGTCTGAGAATCGCCCGCGCATCGCATTCTCGATAGCGGCCGGTTGCTCAAAGATCTCCTTCAGCATGAAATGCGGGTAGTCGCCTTTCTCGGAGTCTTCTATTTTCCAATTGACCGTATCGATGATCGCATCGACCCCGAGTTCCGAACTGGTCGAAATCTGGAACTTGTCGCGTGTGACCGAGACAATCTCGTCGTCATTCAAATACACGACGTTGCTCGTATGGGTGATGATGGCCGACACATCACTGGCCAGCAGAAATTCATCCTGCCCCACCCCGAGAATCAGCGGTGAACCCTTGCGGGCGCCAATCATCTCCTCCGGACAATCAACGCAGAGTGCGGCGATCCCGTAGGTGCCTTCGACATGTCGGAGCGCCTTGCGAACGGCCATGAAGAATCTGGAAAAGCCGTTGGTGGGCCGGCCTTCCTTTTCATAATGGTAGGCGATCAGGTTGGAGAGGGCCTCCGTGTCAGTCTCGGATTCGAAGGTATACCCCTTGGTCAGAAGAAACCGTTTCATGTCCCCGAAGTTCTCAATCACACCGTTGTGTACCAGAACGATTTTTCCGTCGGAGCTCACATGTGGATGGGCGTTGGAATCGGAAACTCCGCCGTGGGTGGCCCACCGCGTGTGGCTGATCCCAAGGGAACCCTCGAGCTCTCGTTTCCCCACCTCCATCGCCAGATTGGCGACCCGACCGGATTTCTTGGAGACATTGAATCCGTCCCGATCATAGACCGCCATACCGGCGGAGTCGTAACCGCGATACTCAAGACGACGCAGTCCCTCCAGAAGAACGGTCTTCGCGGTCTGGTTACCTATATAGCCAACAATGCCACACATTTGGTCAGAAAAAGATAATTGGAGGTTCAGAATCGGGAAACCCGGACCGCTCGGCAACGGTCAACGACTCGAACAGCCCCACCCCCCCTAACGCCACCGGTTCGAACCTGAACGGTCGAGTGATTCCCATGTATTCCCTAGCATCGACCTCAACAGGGAGCGGTTCAATTTAATTTGAAACCGGTGGATCGGAAGCGCCCTTCGGGAAATTCTCCGAAGACCGCCCCCCCCTCATTCCCTGAAAGCTCCTCTCCTTCAATAATTTACGATGACAAACATCACCTGCCTCGACCTGCCAGGTATCCTTCAACCCGGTCCAGCGGCCAAGTATTAAGGACCTGACCGGCAGTCAGCCAACCCTTTCGGGCGATCCGCACCCCGGCATCCACGAAGGACAGATGGACGGCCTCATGGGCGTCGGGATTGATGCTGCAGAGCACCCCCTTCCCGACCGCCCGACGCCAGTATCTCCAGTCCATATCGAGCCTGTACGGGTTCGCGTTTAATTCGATGATCACGCCGTTGGCGGCGGCGGCATCGATGACACGGAGGACGTCGACGGCATAGCCTTCACGCTGAAGCAGGATCCGACCCGTCAGATGACCGACCATGGTCGTGCACGGGTGCTCGATGGCACGAATCATCCGTTGGGTCACCACATCGGTCGACTGGGTAAACGAGGAATGAATCGAGACCACCACGTAATCCAGCTGTTCCAAGACGCTTTCCGCCAGATCGAGACGGCCATCCGGCAGGATATCGCATTCCACCCCGGCGAAGAGTCGCGCATTCGCCTGCCCGGATTCATTGAACTCGCGGATGGTCGTGATCTGCTTCTCCAGCCGGGCCTCATCCAGGCCATTCGCCTGGAAACTGGCCTTGGAATGATCCGCAATTCCCAGGTATTCCCAGCCCAGAGCGTCGGCCGCCTCCGCCATCTCGGCCATTGTGCTCGATCCATCGGAAGCGGTGGTGTGATTATGGAAGGCTCCCCGAAGATCGCCTGGTCTGATCAATTCGGGCAATCCGTCGGATTCGGCAGATTCGATCTCCCCCATGTCCTCGCGAAGTTCGGGAGGCACGTATTCCATACCGAGAAAATCAAAGAGCGCCTCTTCAGTCCTGATCTCAGCCGGGTCGCAGGGAGAGCCCTCGCGTATTGGACTCACGGCCTCGGGATCCCGTGGCCCTTCTTCGACCTCGGTCAGGCCCCATTCACTCAAGCTGTAACCCCGCCCAAGCGCTCGTTGCCGCATGGAGACATTGTGTTCCTTGGATCCGGTGAAGTGGTGCAGCGCGAAAGCGAACTGATTGGAAGGAACCACCCGGAGATCAACCTGCAGGCCGGATTCCATTCGAACACTCGACTTTGTCTCGCCCTTCGCGGTCACCTCCCCAACCCAACCCTGACCTGTGAACCAGTCCATGACCGGTTGTGGCTCATCCGAAGCCACAATGAAATCGAGGTCGCCCACAGTTTCCCGACTGCGCCTCAGACTTCCGGCATGTTCGGCTCGCTCAACTTCGGGCAGGCCGCGCAACCCTTCCAGAATGGGTTCGGCCACTTCCCGGGCGTGCCACCAGAGATGCCGTTTTCCGTAGACTTCGCGATTGTGGATACCCTCCAGAATCCTGGTCTGCGATTTGGGGCCAAATCCCGGCAGATCGGCCACTTTTCCGGCTTCACAGGCCGCGGTCAGCTCCTCGATCGAAGTGACGCCGAGTTTCCCATAGATGGCCTTCACCTTCTTCCCGCCCAAACCGGGAATTTCGAGCATCTCGAGCAAACCCGGAGGCACAGATGCTTTCAGACTGTCATGGTACTCCAGTGAACCGGTCTCATGCAGAGTCACGATCTTTTTGGCCAGGGCGTCTCCCACTCCCCTGATCTTGTCCAGCCGGTCCGATTCAATGAGGTCGGCGACCTTGTCCTCCACCGTCTCCAGGGCACGAGCTCCGTTCTGGTAGGCGCGAACCTTGAAGGGGTTCTCACCCTTGATCTCGAGTAGAACCGCGATCTCTTCAAGAATCCCTACGATTTCTTTCTTGGTCATCGTTCATCCCCATCAGGTCTGCAACCCGCGTTCGGTCAAGTTTTCCCAGCGCATTTCGGGGCACCTTCTCAATCAGCACCCAACGTCTTGGAATCTTGTGGGACGCAAGCAGGTCGGCCAGTTGCCTCTGCGCCTCAATCTCTCCTGGAAAACGGCTGGAAACAACCAGTGCACAGACGATTTCTCCCCACTCAGGATCCGGCCGGCCACAGACAACAACGTCCTCCACCAGTCCGATCGCCCGGATCGCCGTTTCAACCTCCGTTGGCATGACCTTCTCCCCTCCTGTATTGATCGCATCATCAGATCGTCCCCAAATCGTCAGGTAACCGTGGTCATCCATCGAACCCAGGTCCGAGGTCACATATCGGTCGCCCCGTCGGTCCGGCTCTCCTTCGTAACCAAGAAATAACGATTTGGACTCGATCCGAATCCTGCCCGCTTTGCCGGTGGGCACCGGCTGCTCATTACGGTCAACCACCGAGAGGCGGGCATGCGGCAGGGCCCGTCCGGCTCCGGACCGACCGGAAAGAAACTCGTCCGGCTTCAGGCAGCAGACCTGCGCGGCCGTTTCGGTCATGCCATAGGCGGGAGCCAGCGGAATTCCCTCATCGCGCGCGCGTTCGAGAAGTGCCGGCCACGCAGCTGCACCCCCGAGGAAAATCGCCCGGAATTGCCGCAGCCAACCAGCGGCCGTCGGCTCCTCAAGCAACCGATGCAACTGGGTCGGAACCAGGGACAGAAACGCCCCCTCCCGGTCAGGTCTAGCCGTCCCTGCCTCCACCGCCTTCCAATCCGCCAGGTCGAACCGGGCCTCCGTGATCAGGGCGCGGATCAATTGCATGAGACCGCCTACATGCCAGAGCGGAAGGACGCACAAACTGTGGGCCGGTCCCGGAAAGGCACGACAGAATCCGGCTGCGGCCGCGAGCAGCGTTTCCCAGGTGTGAATGGCAAATCGCGGATTTCCCGTCGTCCCGCCAGTCTGGATCAGTACCCTGGCCAGTTTCGGCCCAGTCGCCAGATCGACTGGGACCGTCCGACCCTCAGGAGGTAGATCGTCGGTCAACTGGATCCGGTCCGGTTCCAGTTGGTCAATGATCCTCCTGACCTCAAATCCCGGGGTCCCGGGATCAATCAGTATGATGTCGAGGGGTTCGGTGATCAAGGCGAGAAAACTCGCCAGCAACGATCGGGGATCCCGATCTGAAAGCAGAACCCGGCGCGGCCGCTCACCCGGTGATTTTCCTCCGGGCCCTGTCATTTCAATTCCGCCGCGCCTTCCCATTCCCTGTCCAGGTCAATTGAGAATTCATGGTCCGATGAGAGAAAAGGCTCATCATAGACTCCGAAAAAGAAGGCGCCCACCCCAAAGCCCAGTGCCCTGCGGGAGGGATTGCCAAAGGCAACTTTCAGGGAGGAATATCGCGCGATCGCAGTTTCCATCGCGGTCGAAAAAACGAAAACGTCATCGTTTCCGAGTTCGTCGAGCAGTTCCGGCAGGTTCCCGGCCAGCGCCGGCTTGATCACATAAAGCCCGTCCCATCCCCGGTCGCGCCAACGCTTGAGGTCGTCCACCTTGACGACGGATTCGTCCAGGGCCACCGGAGTCGGAAAATCACCCGCCAATCCAACCAGACCATCCGGATCGTCGATCGGCAACGGCTGCTCGACAAACTCGATCGGAAGATCGGCCGAAAAAGCCATCCACCGGGCGGCGATCGCGGTGCTCAGACCCCCATTGGCATCGAGCCGCAGCGCGCCTCCCTCGGGTAGCAGGCCGCAAAGCCGCTCGATCTGGATCATTTCCTTTTCCGTCTCCCCCAGTCCGATCTTGATCTTGGCGACAAGAAACCCCTCGTTGATCCGCTCCTCCAATATGACCTGAGCCCCTTCGCCGGCCGGCAACAACGTGGCAACCGGCAATCGGCGGCCTTCCACCGGACCACCGTCATCCAGCCCGGCCAGGGCAGAGCTGAGGGCAAACCGGCAGCAGGGACAGTTCCCAGGGATATCGCGAAGGACCTCGGGCGAAACCGACTCTCCCAAACCGGCAATCTGAAGCCGGGCCGAGTCCAGGGTCTCAGTGCCGAACCATGGGATGGGAGCAACCTCACCGTATCCGGATTTTCCATCCGAATCCTCCAGTTTGAGCAGAAGACCATCCCGGAATTCCCAGATTCCGTAGGCCGTGTGAAGTGGCTGCCGAAACCGACGCCGGTATCGCTTCCAGGACAACGTATACATGACAGGAAATCAAGGACAGTGGGTGAACCTTCTCCGGTCTCCGCCTATTCCTTGTGGGTCGAGACCTCGATCACGTCATGCGGGCTGGCTTCCTTCTGACCGGCCGGACTGACCCGGACGAATCGGGCGCGTGACCGTACTTCGGACAGGTTCCTGGCTCCGAGGTAACCCATTCCGGATTGGATGCCGCCTATCAACTCGGAGATCACGTTGTCCACCGAACCGGACACCTCCTTCAGCGCCTCGATTCCCTCGGCGGCAATCTTGCGACTTGTATCGGATTTCTGGTGACCATATCGACTGGCGGAACCCTGCTTCATCGCGCTCAGGCTGCCCATCCCGCGATACTGCTTATAGAGCTTCCCGCGGATCTCGATGATCTCGCCCGGCGCCTCCGGGCATCCGGCAAGAAGTCCGCCGCATATCACCGCGTCGGACAAGGTCAGCGCCTTGACCATGTCTCCCGACTTGGTGATCCCGCCGTCGGCGATCAGGCGGACGCCCTTGCGCGCAGCCGCCTTCGAGCAGACATAGAGGGCGGTCAGTTGCGGAACACCCACACCCGCCACGATACGGGTTGTACAGATCGACCCCGGGCCCTGACCGATCTTGATCGTGTTGGCCCCGCAATCGGCCAGAAACTCCACCGCGCTCCCGCTGGTTACATTTCCGGCAATAATGGTCAGTTCCGGGAATGCGTCCCTGAGCGCCCGGACCGTCTCGCCCACCCCGAGCGTGTGTCCATGCGCAGTGGATACGGCGACGGCATCGATCGATTCGTCAACCAGATGGGAAACGTGATCGAGAAGTTGCTCCCGATTGAGCGATCCATCGGGATTTCGCATCATAGAAACGGCGGCGCCCGCAACCAGCCGAAACGACGAATCGCGACTCGGCTTACGTCGGGATTGGGCTTCGTTGAGGATCTTTTCGATATCCGACACCGTGATCAGGCCACGGAGGCGGTTACCGTCATCCACGATCAGCATCTTGGTGATGCCCACGCGATCGGCAAAGAACTTCGCCGCCTGTTGGATCGGATCCTGAGTCATCTCCTTCTGTTTGACCGTGATCAGTCGATCGCGAGCCGTCATCGCAGCGGAGACCGGCTGGCTGCGGTATATCTCCTTGACCACGCTGCCGGGCAGAAGGCCGACCAGGCAGCCGTCATCATCCACCACCGGGAAAGACCGGAAATCGTAGGTTTTCTTTTCGATCAGAGCGAGGACGTCCCCCACCGACATGTCCGGCATCACGGTGATCGGATCCTGGATCAGGCCGTGGATATGGCGTTTGACCCGAGCGACTTGGTGAACCTGCTCCTTGGGCGGCATATTGAAGTGGATGAGTCCGATTCCTCCGTTGAGTGCCATGGAGATCGCCATGCGCGACTCGGTCACCGTATCCATGTCGGATGAGATGATGGGAACCTGCAGACCCAGGGAGTCGGACAGCGAAGTCGCCAAGTCCGCCTGGCGAGGGAGTATCTCGGAATACTCAGTGGCAAGCGAGACGTCGTCATAGGTAAGAGCCAGGCTTCGCTGGGCCTGGAAAAACGCGTCCACTTTCAGATAGAAGGACTCTTCACCAAGGTTGGAATCGAAGTCGGGAGCAACAGCCGGATCGGTCATATTGCCCTCCGGGTTTAACACCGGGCCAAACCCGTGGCAAGTAGGAAAAACCGATTGAGTTCCCCATGCTCTATTCCGGATCCGGATCCGGAATCAGCACTCGCCACAGTACAAACCCGCTCCAGAGCAGGGCTCCGGCCAGCCACGCAACTGAGGCATAGCCGAGATGGGTTTCGTAAACCGCGGGAAATAAGTCAGCCGAAAGACGGGTGGCCGCCGCGGTGAGAACCAGACCGCCGACCCATCGCATGAAGACCATGCGACCCGTGGTTTCCGCGCGGGCGCCGCTATGGCCGAAAATGACCCGGGTCGCGACGGCAAAGAAGATCAGGTTGAACCCGCCAACCATCACGATGTGGCGCACCCCCGCTATCCGTCCGGGTGACACCACGGCCTCGAGAATAAGGCCGATCGGTATGACGAAAAGGCCGAGCCGAACCAAAGACCCGAGTGTGCTTTCACTCCGCAGGCCGATCGAAGCGGCAACCTCGGATGCGACAAAGAGACCGAAAGCCCCCAGCCTCACAATCGATCCGATGTGAACCCACCCCAGCGCGTCAATCACGCACCCCGCAATCAGTCCGAATCCGGCCCAAAGGGCGATCCGAGCCTGTCGCGACCATGCCGCGTTCGGACGCACCATGTCCGGGAACATCTGTCTGGTTTCTGATCCCCAGAGACGGGGGAAAAAAAAGGCCCCGACACCGCCAAGTGTTCCGAGCAGGAAGCCCTCATGGGCCGCCACCCGACCCAGCCGGTAGATGGCGCCACCCCCGGCCGCACCCTCCGACCAGGCGAGCAAAATCGAACCGACTGCGCCGAGCAAGACGCCGAAACCGGTCAGGATGAAAGCGGGCGGGGGGATATCGGATCGCCGCGAGAACGGCATCAAGAAGGCAATCGCCAGGAAAACCAGAGCTGTCCCAAAGAGAAGATCACCCAGCCAGAAAAGGGAGAGGCCGTGCGCACTCACCGACACCACCCAGGCAAGTCCTATGACCAGGACCGATCCGACTCCGAAAGGCCTCACCCCGATCATGCGGGGCATGGCGGTGCCCAGGAACCCGATCACGAATGCGCCAAGCATGCCCATCACCATCAAACGGGCATGGACCACACCCGGATACCTATCGAGACCGCCCCAGACCCAGAGAGGCCAAAGCGTGACCCCGTAGAGCCCGACCACCAGGCCGGCCGGGAAAAAGAGGCGATACGGTTCTTCTATGAATGGTGCACGAGCCATGAAAGACAATTGATGGATTCCTATCCCAATCGCCGTTGATATGAGTCAAGAAAGCAAATGGTATCTCAAGGGCACTTTGGGTGATCTGCGTCATAATCCGAGTTTTTGCTGGAGATATGACGACCCGAATCGGTAACGTGCCGAGTATTTTTTTTACGACAGCTCCTTTTTCGGGAATCATCGTACGACACAAACCAAACCCGTCTCCATCCATGTCTCTGCCTCCATTTTCCAGTCACTTGATCGCCGATGTCGGAATCAGCATGGGCGACGAAGGCAAAGGCCGTTTGATCGGCGAGGTGGTTGAGGAACTCCGCGCCTCGACCAAGCTGGAAGTTCCTGTTCAGATGGTGCTCAAGGTCAACGGTGGCGCCAATTCGGGACACACGGCCGGAGGAATCAAGCTGAACCTCCTTCCGGCCGGTGTCATCGAGTCGTCGATCCCCTACCTCGCCATCGGCAGCGGTGTCGTGGCAGATCCGAGGAAGTTCTGGTGGGAGGCCCGTCCGCTGGAGGAACAGGGCCTCAAAGTCATGGATCGACTGATCATCGATGAGCGGACCATGGTTTCCGATGTCTGCCACCGGCTCCTCGACCTCGCCTGGGAGGACTATCGGGTCAATATTCTGGCCGAGGAATCGCGCGGTTCGACCGGACGCGGAATCACTCCGGCTTACCAGGACGAAGCAGGACAATGGCAGATCAATTACGGGGACTTCCTGGCCGAACGCGAAGGATTCGCCCGGCGACTGCGCCAGCGGGCGGACCGCACAGTCAAGACCATCCAGCATGTATGCCAGGCAAGCGAAGACACCTGGAATGGTTTTTTTGACCTGTTGACCCAGGCCGAAACCCGGGCCAACCAGGAGTCCATCGACGCAGGGATCTTCCAGATCGGTGAATTCGATTTTCATCAATTCAAGGGCGACACGCCGTTCAGTCTCAACACAGACCGCCTGGTCGACCTGTATTGGGAAGCCGGTCAAAGGTTGAGGGAACAAATCACCGATGTCCGCGAACGAGTCCTCGACGCCCTGCGTGAACACAGAGCGGTGATCGGCGAGTTCGGGCAGGCCTTCTGGCTGGATAAGCGTCACGGGTATGCACCCAACGTAACCGGGTCGCATACCTTTGCCCCCGAGTTTTTCAACTCGGCCTGCATCCCGTGCCAACCGATTCACACCTTTGGCGTGGGCAAGGCTTACGATACCAAGGTGGGCACCCACACCTTTATCACCCGGATGGACGACGAACATCCTCTCTGCAAACATTTGAAGAAACTGGAGTTCGGCACGTCCACCGGGCGGCAACGAATGGTGGGATGGTTCGATGCGGTCGAAAAAGGGGATACCCTGCGCTACGGAGGGTTCCAGGACCTCATGATCAACAAGATTGACGCCCTCGGCGCCCTGCCCGATTGGACGGGGCCCCTGCGGATCTGCCACGCATACGAGGACCGGACCGGACGCCGATACAACCACCTGCCGCGTCGTGAGGAACTGAGACGAACCCTCAAGCCTCTCTACCGCGATTTCCCGACCTGGGAGGGTGATCTGTCCGGCATCCGTCGGTTCGATGACCTCCCGGTCGAAGCAAAAACCTATATCGCCGCCATGATGCGCTCGATCCTCGAAGCCGCCTACAGCGACGAAAAGTGGCCGTTGCGGCTCCCCAATCTACGTTATATCGGAGTCGGGCCCGATCCAAGTCAGGTGATCAAAGATATCCCGGAAACCGCAGTCCTGATTCGAATGGTGAATTTCGAATCTGACCGGCCGGCAATCCCCTGAAACGGATCATCGGGCTGCGGCATCCCGACCTTACCGACAAAAACCTCTTGCCAAACGATTCCCGCACCCTCTAATGGCGGACCCTTTCAGCACTTTTCATCATGGCCAGCATTTGTCAGATCACGGGTAAACGACCCACCACCGGAAGCATCATCCACCGCAAGGGACAGAGTAAGAAAAGCGGCGGCATCGGCACCCACGTCACCAAAGTGAACAAGCGCAAGTTCAAGCCGAACGTGCAGAGGGTGAAGATTGTGACCGAAAACGGTGGCACCAAGCGTGTCTGGGTCAGCGTCAAGGCCATCAAGGCCGGCAAGGTGACCAAGGCCTGAACCCGGGGCCCCTTCCTGTGCCCGCCTGGCTAAAAGGGGTCAAACGTCAAAGGTAAAGTTTCACCTGCCGCGGATTCAGTTGTCTGATCCGGTACCACGCTGAGAGCGCTCTGCCGGCTTGAAGGACCGGGCGAGGACCAAAGTGGCGTATCCGGCTGCTTTGCCAGCTGATCGGGTCACCGAAGATGACATCCTGGCCGGACACTTTCGCTCGACGCGCGGTTCGCCGGAACGTTTTCGACTGACGTCGATATCAAGCCTCCGAACCCGGATTTGGGCGGAGTCATTTCCGCTTTGGGGAAATGTCAGCACAATCGTGCAGGCGGTGGCGGTAAATGTGCTCTGAACCCTGCCGACTCGTCGCATGTGGCGAGCGATGACTCCGTCCTTCAGATCTGAAAATCCATCCGGCCACTGTCCTCGTGCAGGCCGCATTCGCGTTTCAGGCCATTGAAACGGGTCTGTTCTTCGGTCATGCCATCCAGCAATTTGCTGGTGCTGTGCCAATCGCCGACCGACACATACCCCTTGTCCCAGAGGGGATGGTAGGGCAGATCATGGTCGACCAGGTAGCGATGCACTCGGCGGGCGTCCCAATCGATGATCGGATGGATCTTGGTCACCTTGTTCTGTAGCTGAACCACCGGCAAGTCGCTTCGACTGGTTGACTGTTCACGCCGCAGACCAGCCAGCCAGCCAGTTGCCCCGGTTTCCCGGACCGCCCGATCCATCGGCTCAATCTTGTTGATGAAATTGTAGCGTTTGAGCTCTTCCACGCCCTTCTCCCAGCGCCGTCCGTTCAGCGCTTCCTGCTCCGCTGCGGTCATGGTCGGTATGAACTTCTTCAGATTCAGGCCGAGCCGCTCGGTCAGATCCCGAGCAAAGACATAAGACTCGGGAAACAGATAGCCCGTATCGATGAAAATCACCGGTATTGTCGGAACCAGACGGGTGACCAGGTGGAGCATGACCGCCGAATGGACGCCAAAACTTGTCGTCATGACCAGGCCTTCACCGAAAGTCTCGACCGCCCACGATATCCGTTCCCCGGCTCTCATCGACTCCAGGACCGGCCTCTTCGAAACGGGGTCTGTTTTCAAGGCAAGATCATTCACAAGGTCTAATCTATACTAAATAGGGTCGGAAAGTAAAGATAGGATGCAATTTCAAAAATTCAACCGGTTGAAGCCTCCCGGATTGCCGTTCCGGAAGGTCAGACCGGGCAGGGTTGGGTCGCTGGCGCGACGGTGGGCGGTGGGCAGTCTGAAATTCCGAGCGACCGCCCCGCTCTCGGGCTACGCGGATGAAGCAGAAGGGGGTTTCAGATCCATCGATCGTTGGACCTTTGAAACGGCTGGCCGGGGACGTCCAGCCCTACCGGAATATACAAAGGTGGCGGTGCACCAGGGAGGATACGGGGAGAACGTCATCCGTCATCCGAAAGGGCTTCGGTCCGTTTGAAAGGGGTCACAGCTCACATCTCGAATTGGCATGCAAGATGTCGAGCAATGACCCCCCGTTCGCACCGTTCCCATCTGACCTCAGATCTCAGATCTCTTCCCCCTTCCTCCGTCATCCGTCATCCGTCATCCGTCGTCCGTCGTCCGTCGTCCGTCGTCCACTTCTGCCTTCTTACTTCTTACTTCAAACTTCCAGCCCCTCCCTACCCTAAACTTTGAAACAGGCGGTCAATCTCCTCGGCCTTGGTTCGATTCTCCTCGAGTTGTTTCCGCGCACCCTCGACCACTTCGGGCGGTGCCTTCGAGGTGAACTTCTCATTCCCCAAGCGGGCTTCAGCGCCGGCGATGGCTTTCTGGAGGCGGGCCAATTCCTTGGTCAACCGCTCACGTTCGGCCTCCAGGTCCACCGATGAAGCCAGGTCCAGATAGAGTGTCCCATAGGGCGTGACCACGGCCGGGGCCGATTCCATCGACTCGGTCCGACTGATTGAGGAAGCACCGGCCATCCGCTCGATCTTGGCGTTGTTGGTCGAGACCACATCCCATTGGGCGTCATCACAGGCCAGGAAGAGAGCGACGTCCCGCCGGCTGGCCAGATTGTAATCCACTTTCAGGGCACGGGCCGAGGCTGTCAGCGTCTTGAGTCCGGCCACTTCTCCCGCTGCTGAGGGGTCCGGCCTGAGACCCAGGGTCCCCAGATCACAATCAACCGTCGCATCCTGAATGAAGCCGTCCTCTCTGCCGTAGCCGAGTTGATGCCATAGTTCCTCGGTAATGAAGGGAATGAACGGGTGCAGGAGCAGGAGCGTCTGTCGGAGGACCAGATCCTGGACGGCCAGGGAATTTTCGCGGGTGTTCTCATCCTGCAATTTCGCCTTCGAGACCTCAACGTACCAGTCGCAGAAATCGTTCCAGAAAAACTGGTAAAGGGTATGGGTGGCACGGTTGAACTCGAAGGCTTTGATGGCCGATCCGACCTCGGTCATGGTGGAGGTCAAATGGGTCAGGATGGCGTGGTCGTCGTTGTCAAATACGCTGCGATCCAATCGCCCGGCGATTGCCTCAAGCGAGGAATTATCGCCGGCCGGCCCGGACATGGTCCGAAAACGACAGGCGTTCCAGAGCTTATTGCAGAAGTTGCGACCACCCTCAATCCTCTCATGGGTGAACCGCACATCCTGTCCCTGGGGGGCGGCCGACAGCATTCCGAAGCGGAGCGCGTCAGCGCCATATTTCGCGATCATATCGAGGGGATCCGGTGAGTTGCCGAGGGTTTTGGACATCTTTCGTCCCTGGGCATCGCGAACCATTCCGTTGAAATAAACGTGACGGAAGGGAATCCGCTGCTCGACCGGTGCACCGGGTCGGGCAAACTCGAGTCCCGCCATAATCATGCGGGCCACCCAGAAAAAGATAATATCCGGTCCCGTCGCCAGGGCGTCGGTCGGATAGAAGGTATCAAACCCTCGTACTGCCATGGCCTTTTCATCCGGCCAGCCGAGGGTCCCAATCGGCCAGAGCCATGAGGACGCCCAAGTATCGAGCACATCCTCCTCCTGCTCCCAGTTCTCCGGATCGTGCGGGCCGTCAACCGACACATGGACCTTGGTTGAATCCTTCAGGTCCTCCTCCGTCAGTTCGGACAACTGGATGCCCTTGCGATACCAGACAGGTATGCGCTGCCCCCACCAGAGCTGACGGCTGATGCACCAGTCCTGGATATTGTTCAACCAGTGCATGTAGACCTTGGTCCAACGCTCAGGGTAGAACTTGATCAGTCCATCTTCGACCACTTTCTTGGCTTCTTCGACCTTCGGGTAGCGCATCCACCACTGCCAGGTCAGGCGGGGCTCGATCGGGACATCAGCCCGCTGGCTAAACCCGACGTTGTTTTCATAGGGTTCTTCCGCCACCAGCAACCCCAGGCTTCGGAGTTTCTCTGTCGCCACTTTGCGCGCTTCAAACCGATCCATCCCGTCAAACTCGGCACCGGCCAGGTTGTTCAGGGTGCCGTCCGGATTGAGGACATCGACGATGGGCAAGTCGTGACGCAACCCGATCTCGTAATCGACCCTGTCGTGGGCCGGGGTCACTTTGAGCACTCCGGTCCCGAATTCGATGTCGATCGCCAGATCCTCCACAATAGGAATGGCTTCGCGGGGGAACGGGCGCCAGACGTGTTTCCCCACCAGCCCCTTGTAGCGTTCGTCGGCTGGATGGACCGCGATTCCGGTATCTCCCATCAGGGTCTCGGGTCGCGTGGTTGATATCTCGAGGAATCGTCCCGGCTCCTCGACCACCTCGTAGCGCATCTTGTAGAGGATCCCGTTCTGCGGCTTCATGATAACCTCCTCATCGGAGATGGCTGTCAAGGTGGCCGGGCACCAGTTGACCATGCGCTTGCCCCGGTAGATCCGCCCCTCCTTGAAGAGTCGCTCAAAAGCGGACAACACGGAGCGGTTGTACTCCGGATCCATGGTAAAGACCAGACGATCCCAGTCGCAGGAACAGCCCATCGCCTGGAGCTGTTTGAGTATGATGCCCCCATGTTTCTCCTGCCAATCCTTGGCCCGCTTCAGAAAAGCTTCCCGTCCGATGTCCCTGCGGGTCCTGCCTTCATCGCGGGCGAGTTGCTTCTCAACCACGGAATGGGTCGAAATGCTGGCATGGTCGGTGCCGGGGATCCAGCAGGCTTCCCTGCCTTCGAGCCGCGCCCGGCGAATGAGCACATCCTGGATGGTGTTGTTGAGAACATGGCCGATATGAAGAACACCGGTCACATTGGGCGGCGGGATGACAATCGAGTAAGGTTCTTTTCCTGCGTCAGGACGGCCCCGAAAGCACTTGGCATCGAGCCAGGATTGGTACCATCGCCCCTCAACCGAGGACGGATCATAGGTCTGAGTAAATTCCGAGGACATGGTTTCGTCTGTGCGGTCGCTGCAGGTTCGGGAAAAAGCCGTGACCCTATCGAGGCCGTCCGAAACAAGACAAGCGGATTTGGATTCGGTCCGACCGATGGACAGGAACACGAGAGTTGGAAAAGTACCCGATCGGTGCCTCCCTTCCTCTTTTCTCAGGTCCGAGATGGCCTTGAATTGCTCCACTAGAGTTTTGCCTTGTCCGCTGCATGTGTCAGCTTCCAAGCCGACACGGTCACGATCCTCCCCGCCCGAACAGATGACTTCCCGAATCCAAAAACACGCCGCTCGTCGCCTCTCTTTTGATCTGGACGCCAGCAAGGCGAAGCGCCTGGCCGCCTGCAAAAAGTTCATGCGGCTCGAATCGGAGATGATCATCATGAGGCAACGGGCCGGTGATTCCGGCGTCAAAGTGGCCCGGATGCGTTCAAAGCTGATCGACGCCCTTTTGACCAAGCTCTTTGCCCACTGCCTGAACATCTATCGCCGGAGCCATGAGGATTCGGAAATCACAGTGGCGCTGATCGCCCTGGGAGGCTACGGGCGCACCGAGCTTGCCCCGTTCAGCGACATCGACCTCATGTTTCTCTACCCGACCGGGATCAAGGCGAAGAAGATCCGGGATCTCCAGCAGACGATGACTGATGAGATTCTCTATATCCTCTGGGACCTTGGATTGAAGGTGGGGCACTCGAGCCGATCGGTCGAGGAGGCCTTTGCCGAAGCCCGCAGCGACATCCAGACCATGACCGCGCTTCTGGAAGCCCGGTTCATCACAGGGGACGAGCATCTCTACCGCTCCTTCAGCGAGGCCTATCGGACCTTTTACCTGAAGGACAACCCGAAGGCCTATATTGCCAAGCGCCTGGATGACCAGGCCACCCGTCGCGGTCGCTTCGGCAACACTGTCTTTCTGCAGGAACCGGACATCAAGCGGGGCGTGGGCGGGCTCAGGGATTTCCAGAATGCGCTATGGATGGCGCAGGTCAGGCTCGGGACGAAGACAGCCGAAGATCTCAACGCCAACAATTACCTGCACAAAAATGAGCTCCGCGACTTTGTACGTGGCTACGATTACCTCCTGCGGGTGCGAAACACGCTTCACTACCTGAGCAAGCGGCCCAACGATCTCCTGAATCTTGAGATGCAGCCCAAGGTCGCCTACCAGATGGGATTCAAGCATCGCGAGCTCCTGACCCGAGTGGAGCAATTCATGCGCATATACTATGGGCATGCCCAGAACATCTACCGGATTTCGAAGCTCCTTGAGCACCGGCTCGCCCTGACCGCTCTGGACGCCGAGGATCGGAAACTCTCCTTTCGTGAGGTCATCCGGGCCCGGCGAATGGACCGGACAAAGATGGTCGACGGGTTTGTGCTTCGGGGCCGGGAACTTGCCTACGAAAACAAGAAGGTTTTTGAGGAGGATCCGAGACGTCTGATCCGGATTTTTCGGCACGCCCAAGTCCTGAACGCGTCGCTGGATTTCGACCTCGAATCGCTCATCCGCGAATCGTTACCATCGATAAGTCAGGAAGTTATCAGTTCGAGCGAAGCCAGTCGGGCCTTTCGGAGCATCCTGCAGACACCCGGGCAGGTCTATCCGGTACTGTTTCAGATGCACGAACTGGGCGTTCTCGGTCGGATCATTCCTGAATGGGAACGCCTCACCTGTCTGGTTCAACATGAATTTTATCACCGATACACCGCCGACATCCACACCCTGAACACGATCCGGGAGCTGGATCTGGTATTCACGAGTTCCGAGCCGATTTTCCAGAAGTACCGCGAGGCGCTGCGCCACACCGAGCATCCGGACCTGCTCTATCTGGTGCTTCTTCTGCATGATATCGGCAAGGCGGATGGGATCAAAAACCACGCGGAAGCGGGTGCCAGAATCGCGGAGCAGATTCTCGCGCGGTTGAAGATCGATCCATCGATTCGGGAGATTGTTCAGTACGTGATAAAAAATCATCTCCTGATGGCACGATTCTGGCAGAAGTATGATCTCGATGATCCCGAGACCGCAAAATTCTTTGCTCGGCAGACCGAGAATTCGACCCATCTGCGTTTTCTGTATGTTCACACCTTCTGCGATGCCCGCGGGACCGCTTCCTCCCTGTGGAACAGCTACAAGGACACGCTTCACACCACCCTGTTCCGGACCACTCTGGAAGCCCTGACCCTGGGCCCCGAGGTTGACAGACGACACGCTGAGCAAAGAGAGATGATCCGAAAAGAGCTGATTGCCAGGCAGATTCCAGATATCAGCGAGGAAGAGATTGCCGCGCATTTCCAACTGTTGCCGGAGCGCTACTTCATCCACACCGATATCGACGAGATAGCGCTCCACCTCAAAATGGTCAACGACCTGCTCAAGACCATCAACCAAACCGACACCCTCGGCGCCCTTCAGCCGGTCATCGACTGGAAGGATGATCTCGACCGCGGATTCACCGTCGTCAACGTCGTGACCTGGGATCGGGCCGGTCTCTTCTACAAACTGGCCGGAGCGCTCAGTGTGTCCGGCCTGAGCATCCTGAGTGCGAAGGTGGTATCCCGATCCGACCACATCGCGATCGACACTTTCTATGTGGTCGAACCAGGCCGGGGTCTCGTCCAGAGCCGGGCCGCAATGGAAAAATTTCAGCGGACCGTCGATCAGGCTCTGGTTGATCACATCGACCTGTATCCGGAGATCCAGGCACAGTCCAAGAAACTCGATTCGAGTCTCCTTCGGTCTACGGACAACCCGCTCCAGTCGACCTTTCCGGCAACGGTTGACGTCTACCATGAACTGTCCCTCAAACGAACGATTATCGAGGTGCAATCACCCGATCATCTCGGCCTTCTCTACCTTCTGGCAAATTCGATTTTCGACCATGGTTTCGACATATCCTTTGCCCGTATAAATACTGAGCGCGGCGTGGCCATAGATACATTCTATATTGAAAACGTGGATCGAAACGAATCCGGGATCGACACCGCGAAATTAATGGAACTGCGCGAATCGCTGGCCCAAATCATAACCCGGGAACCTCAGGAAACGGTGCACTTTTAGTCCCCGGTCTCACTGCACCAGATGGCCATGGGTATGAACCAGGACAACGAGGCGGGTCACAGCGATTCCCAAAGGGTGTTGCTCAGCCTCTACCGAATCGGGAGACTGGCCAGCCGCGCCCGGTTTCCGGACGAAGCCCTTTCGGTCATCATCGACGAACTGGTGGATTTGTTCGAGGCCGATCGCGCGTCCATCTGCCTGATCAACCCCGACACCAATCTGCTCGAGCCCGAAATCACCCGGGGATATCTCGAAGGTGAAATTGAAGGTTCCATGGATCCGGGACGTGGATCGTCCGGTTGGGTCGCCTTTCACAATCGATCACTGCTGGTTTCCGATTTCACGGCTCCCGGAAATCCCCACTCCGGACCGAACGGGATCCGGTGCCGGATGACCGTTCCCATGGAGGACAACGGGCAGGTTCTCGGTGTGATCAATCTGGATCGATTGGAACCAGACAGCTTCGATCAGCACGATCTTGAACGACTGGAAACCGTGCGGGACGAGGTGACCGCCGTTCTGCAGCGACTCTGGGTCATGGCCCACCTCAACATCAAAGCCAACCAATTGGAGGTCCTCATCAATATCGGTCAGAGTCTGGTGACAAAGCTCGAATTGGATGAATTGCTTTCGAGTGTGGCTCGGGAAACTCAGGAGATCTCCCGCAGCCAACTCTGCACCATTCAGCTATATCAGCCGGAGACGGATAAGGTCAGTCTTCGGGCCAGCCACCCAACCGGAAATTCAGAGACAAGCCCGGCAGAACTCGATATCAATGATTCGTTGGCCAGTGCCGCGATCAGAACCCGCCGGCAGGTCGAGTTCCGCCGTCTGCAATCAGCTGACTTTTCCGAGGTGGCCGACATTCCCACAGACCCGACAATCCAGTCGGTGCTTTCCACTCCGATTCTCCTGGATGGTAACGTGATCGGTGTGATCCATATTTTCACCGACGATATCCATCGGTTCGCCAATGAAGAAAAACGCCTCCTCAGCGCTCTGGCCAGCCTGGCCGCAGTGGCCATTCAGAACACACGTCTCTATTCACGGGTTTTCGAAAGCGAGGAGAGTCTGCGTCGCAACGAGAAGCTGACCACCCTCGGACTTCTCGCCGCCGAGATCGCGCATGAGATTCGCAATCCTCTGACCGTCCTGAAGCTGCTTTTCGGTTCTCTGAACCTGGAGTTTGCCAAAGATGATCCGCGCAGTACGGACGTCTCCATCATCCAGGAAAAACTCAATCAACTCGAATCGATCGTCGGTCGTGTTCTGTCGTTTGCCAAGGCACCGGGCAGCCTGCACGCCAGGTGGAACATCGATGAAATCGTCCGTGAGACGTGCCTTCTGGTTCGCCTGAAATTGCATCAATCAAAGATACATATGCACTATCACCCTCCATCTGCTCCGCTGATCGTCGATGCGAACAAAGGACAGATTCAGCAGGTACTGCTCAATCTCCTGCTCAATGCGACCGAGGCCATGCCACGCGGCGGCAACGTGACCATACGGTGTTCGGAGGAGCGGGAGAACCAGGTGTGCCTCGCAGTAATCGAGATCGAGGATACTGGCGGAGGGATTCCCGATTCCGTCCAGCCCAAACTCTTCAGTTCCTTCCTGAGCGGAAGGACCGATGGGACCGGACTCGGCCTGGCCATCGTGAAGCGCATCATGCAGAGCCATCATGGAGACATCGAAGTGATCCGTTCAGACCCCCGCGGCACTGCCATGAAGCTCTCCATGCCGGCGGTATGAGGGCACTTTGAGCCTTACTCCTTCAACTCAACGTTCCAATAGGCGAGGTCGAGGAAGTCCTTCCAATGCGTATGGCCCGGACGATCGATCACCAGGCTGATGACCGGGCGCCACTTTGGTTTCGACGGTTTGCGACGGAGGCGCATCGATGCCTCATGAGGTAACCGATTCGCCTTTCTCGTGTTGCACCTTATGCAGGAGCAGACGACGTTTTCCCAAGTCGTCTTGCCCCCGTAATGTCTGGGGATGACGTGATCCAGGTTCAGCTCTTTGCGGTCAAAAACCTTTCGGCAGTACTGGCATCGGTTACCGTCCCGCTCAAAGACGTTGTTCCGTGTCAGCTTCAACTCCTTGCACGGCAACTTGTCGAAAACGCTGAGCAGAATAACCCGAGGAACCCGAATCGTGTGGCAAATGGTGTGGACCGCGTCCATTCGGTCCAAGGGCGGGTTGGAACTCGAAAAGTCGATCCAATCCAGCATCGAAAAAACGTGATAGTTCTCGTCGGAAAGGTGAACGACCTGAGCATGCCCTTGTGTAAGAATCGCAAAGGCGCGTCTGGCTCCAACTACGTTGACCGCCTGCCAGAGGCGGTTCAGAACCAGAACCGGTTGGGTAAGTACCGCGTCCATCTTGAAACTGGACGGTTACGACGCCCATTTCAGCTGTCAAGCGTGGACAAGGTCCCGCCCTGGGCGCCGGTCTACCTGAGATTCAGCGTGTCACCTTCAAAGATCAGATCCAGTTCGGGAACGACCACCGCCTTGCGATCTCCATCCCGGCGAACCCGTCCGGCCACCCAGGCGTCGTAACCAGCGCCGACCGCCGCTTCAACGGTCTGATCGGCCGCTTCGGGGGCGACAATAGCCGCAAATCCCACGCCCATATTGAAGGTGGCGAAAGCTTCCCGCATCTTGATTGGCCCCGCTTTCATCAGAAATTCGAAAAGGGGCGTGATCGGTCGCACCCGGTCGATCTCATAGACGAAGGGCTCGTCGAGACGCATCAGTTTGCGCCAACCATGCCCGGTCACGTGGGCCACGTAGTTGAGCTTGATCGATCGATCGAGACATGCCTTCACGAATGCCACATAGATGACGGAAGGGGCCAGCAGCGCCTCGCCATAGAGCGTGTCGTCAGAAAGCCTGGTCAGGTAACCGTCGGGGAGATTGTCGGCGATCTTTCGGCACAGGGTTAGCCCGTTGGTCTGCACCCCCGATGAAGCCAGAAAGATGATGGCATCACCGTCGTTTACGTCACCCGTAATCCGATTCCCCTTCGGGGCGACTCTCCCGACAGCTGATCCGGCCAGAACTATAACCTCAGGGTCGATCATACCCTTCAGAGTGGGCGTTTCGCCGCCACCCCAAACCGCCGAGGACAAGCGACATCCCTCCGCCCAGCCCTCAACCAGTTCTCTGGCCCTTTCTTCGTCCGCGAACCAATCCGAATCTCCAACCGCCGCGTGCATGGCAATCGAGATAGGCAGGGCACCGCAGGTCACCAGATCATTTACAATGGTAGCGACCGTGTCGATGGCCACCGCACGATAGTAGCAACGGCCGGTCAGCGCCTGCATCGCATCGGCGACCAGGTTCTTGGTGCCAAGACCTTCCTCAACATGAGCGAGGTAGTGGTCGTCCGCTTCGATCAGGTAGGCGCTCTCGCCGCGGGTCGCGACCGGTTCCCGATAAGCGTGTTGGGCCAATTGGTCGACCGTGCCCCGAGCGGCGACCTGACAGGCTCGTTTGAAGGTATCGAGCTGGTCGTAGCGGACGCCGGAGGATTCGTAACTGAGCGACATAGGAAAGTAGGCTGTAGGCTGTAGTAACGAGAAACCGGAAGGATGAAAACGCGAGACTACCCGGGGGGGGAACCGGGCGGGTGATTCTGGATCTTGGTATTTCGGATCAGAAGCCAACGACTCCCGACTGACATTTCAATAGCTGCGGACATCCGAGTCCTCAAAGTAGTTGATGAAAGCCTGATTCACCACTCGGACCCCGCCTGGGGTCGGGTAGTGCCCGGTGAAGTACCAATCGCCGGTCGAATCGGGCAATGCCCGGTGGAGATTCTCGATCGTCTGGTAGATGACGATGACCTCGCCTTTCCAGTCGAGATCGGTAGGCGCCACCAGGGACGCTATCTTGGCCGAGACTTCATCCGCGGTGAATCCATCATAGAGGCGCCGCACTTCGTTGCGCATTTCGGAAGGCGGCAGGGCTACCTGCTCCAAACAGGCATGGTAGACATCCTTGATCAAATCCTCCTGACCCCGTTCCTTCAACAAGGCAATGGTCGCTTCAAACGCGATGAATTTGCCCAGTTCCGACATGTCGATTCCATAGCAGTCCGGATATCTAATCTGCGGAGCGGTCGATACAATGACGATCCGCTTGGGATTGAGTCGGGCGAGAATTCTCAGGATCGACTTTCTCAGGGTGGTGCCCCGGACAATCGAATCATCCACGCAGACCAGGCTGTCTTCCGGACCGGCTATCCCGTAGGTGATATCATAGACATGGGACACAAGTTCGTTGCGCCACTTTTCCTGCCCGATGAAGGTTCGCAGCTTTATGTCCTTGTGAGCCACCTTTTCGCCCCGAGGCCAGTTTCGCAGGATCAGATCGTCGATCAGTTCCTCGGTAAGCGAACCCTCGGAAGCTGCCTTCAGGAGGGCCGCCTTGACGTCCTGGCGCCGCCGCAGACGCAGCGCCTCCATCATCCCGAAATAGGCCACCTCCGCAGTATTGGGGATGAAACCGAACACGGCCCGTTCGAGATCATTGTCGATCGCCTTGAGGATCTGGTCGAGAAGACAACCACCGAGTTTTTTTCGCTCGGCATAAATATCAGCGTCATTGCCCCGAGAGAAATAAATCCGTTCGAAAGAGCAGCATTTGCGTTCGCCCACCTCGGTGAACAGCTCCTGTTTCAGGGTCCCGTCCCGCTTCATGACCAGGATCTGCCCGGGGGGCACTTCCTGGATCTCGTCAATCGACTTGTCAAAAACGGTCATAAGGGGAGCTCTTTCCGAAGCCACCGCAAAGACCTCGTCATCCTCGAAATAGAATACCGGACGGATGCCATTGGGGTCGCGAAGCACGAATGCGTCACCATTCCCGATGGCTCCAATAATTGAATACCCGCCGTCCCATCTGGCCGCGGCCGCCCGGACCACCGCAGCGGGATCGAGATCACCCATCATCCGCTTCGAGAGTTCCTCCCCCGATAATCCCTCGGTCCTCAATCTGTGATAAAGATCATCATGGGCCTCATCGAGGTAGAACCCCACCTTCTCGAGCAAGGCCTGGGTGTCGGTCACAAAAATCGGGTGCTGACCCATGGCGATCAGGCTCTCGTTGAGCTCCAGCGTGTTCGTCATGTTGAAGTTGCCGGCCAATATCAGGTTGCGGGTCGGCCAGCTGCTTCGGCGAAAGAACGGATGGCAGGCACCCATGTGGTAACCACCTGAGGTGCCATAACGCAGATGCCCGAGGTAGAGTTCGGCACCAAAATCGAAGTGGGTTTTCACCGTGGCGGGAAACTCAGGGAAGGCAATCCCGTCGCGAATCAGCGCCCGATAATCCTTGAGCAGATCCCTGAAAATCCGGTCGAGCGGATTCTGCTTAATATTGCGCTCGCGGAACATATAGGGAGCGCCCGGCGGCATGCCAAACTTGACCGCCGCGATCCCGGCCCCGTCCTGGCCGCGATTATGCTGTTTCTCCATCAGGAGAAACAATCGAAACAGACCATAAAGGGGGGTGCCGTATTTCTGGAAAAAATAATCAAGTGGCTTCTTCAACCGCACGATGGCGACACCGCACTCATGTCTCAGGGAGTCACTCATGTCTGAACCAGGCCCGGACGTTCCATCCGTTTTTCGATCGATTTCTCCCAGGTTTCACGCAGATCTTCCACGGTCCAATGAACCGCGACGTTGTCCGAACCCAACCCCAGGTTGAACCGCCCGTCATCGGTGACTACGCCAATGGTCCCGGCGATAACACCGCCCGCCTCGGCCGCGGTCAGAAAAGCCTCCTCGTGCACCGGTTCCACGGAAACCAGGATTCGACCCTGACTCTCGCCAAAGAGCGTCGCATCGAGTCGCCTTCCGGGTTCCGGATCGACCTTGATATCCATGCCCAGACCACCCGTATCCAAGAGCATCTCGACCAGTGCAACCAGAAGACCGCCCTCCGAAAGATCGTGGGCCGCCACCACCCGCCCGGCCCGAATCTCGGTCAGAAGAAACGCGTTCTGTGTCTTCTCCACCTCGAGGTCGACCTTCGGGGCGCGCCCGACCTTCAGCCCGTGGATGATCTTCAGGTATTGGCTGGCACCCAGTTCGTCAGGCAGGCCACCGATCAGGACAAGTTTCTCGCCCGGGTCCCGGCAGAACTGACGCGTGACGTGCCCGGACTCCTCGATCAAACCAACCACCGACACGACCGGTGTCGGGTCGATCGCCCCGGCCTGGTTTTCGTTGTAGAGGCTTACGTTGCCCCCGGTAACCGGAATGTCATAGGCGTTGCAGGCATCGGCGAGGCCTCGGACCGATTCTCGGAAGGTATAGAAGACTTCCGGCTTGTTCGGATTACCAAAATTGAGATTGTCGGTCATGGCCAGGGCACGTGCTCCGGAACAAGCCAGATTGCGGACACATTCCGCCATCGCTCCAACTCCCCCTCGATAAGGATCCAGGCAGCAATAGCGCCCGTTTCCGTCGTTGGCCATGGCGAGGTATTTTTTTTCGTCACCGACGTGGACGCAGACCACACCGGCATCACTGCCGGGTGCGACCACCGTCCCGGCCATCACCATATGGTCGTATTGTCGCCAGACCCATTGCTTACCACCGAGTGTGGGGTGGTCGAGCAGCTTCGGTAAGGTGGATTTGACCCCCTCTGAATCGAGGTCGGCCAATGCATCCGGCTGCCAGTTCCAGGTCGTCTTCATGTAAGCCGGCTGGACAGCCTCACGATGATAGAGCGGTGCCTCATCGGTCAGGGAACGAGCGGGCATATCGGCTACAACGACGCCGCGGTGCCGGACGACCATGCGATCTCCATCCATGACCTGACCGACCTGGACGGCGTGAAGATCCCACTTTTCAAAGACCTCTTCGATCTCCTGTTCACGGCCCTTCTTCACGATGACCAACATGCGTTCCTGGCTTTCGGAAAGCATGATCTCGTAGGAATTCATGCCCGTCTCGCGCTGCGGCACCAGGTCGAGATCGATCTCGATCCCGGTCTCACCGCGACTGGCCGTCTCGCAGGTCGAACAGGTGAGGCCGGCGGCCCCCATATCCTGGATACCCACCACCAGGTCGGGGATCTCCATCATCTCGAGGCAGGCCTCAAGCAGGAGTTTTTCCATGAAGGGATCACCCTTTTGCACGGCCGGACGATCCGCCTGGCTTTCCTCGGTCAACTCGCGCGACGCAAAACTGGCTCCCCCCAGGCCGTCCCGCCCGGTCGGTGCCCCGACGTAGTAGACGGGATTGCCGGTTCCCGAAGCGGCGCCCCGTTTTATCTGGTCGTGCCGCAGGATGCCCAGGCACTGGGCATTGACCAACGGGTTGCCCTCGTAGCAGGGATCAAAGTTGATGTCGCCGCCGATATTCGGAATCCCGATGCAGTTTCCGTAATGGGCAATGCCCGATACCACACCACGCACCAGGTGCCGCACCTCCGCGCTTTCGAGTTCCCCAAAGCGCAGCGAATTGGTCAGCAGGACCGGACGTGCGCCCATGGTGAAAATATCCCGGATGATGCCCCCCACACCGGTCGCCGCCCCTTCGAATGGTTCGACAAAACTCGGATGATTGTGGGATTCAATCTTGAACGCGACCGCCCAACCGCCACCGATATCGATCACTCCGGCGTTCTCCTCGCCGGCCTTGACCAGGACCCGACCCACCTCGGGGTTCTCCTCCGCCTTATCGTTGGGAAAGAGCTTCAGCAGCACACGTGAGTTCTTGTAGGAGCAATGCTCCGACCACATGACGCTGAAGATTCCCAATTCGGTCAGGTTGGGCTCGCGCCCGAGGATCCGGATGATGGTCTGGTATTCCTCCGGGAGCAGACCGTGCTGTTCGACCAGCTCAGGCGTGATGACCTTATTGAGAACAGGATCCGGATTGGGAGGGAGAGCGGTACTCATGCTGGCGGTGTCAGGAAACGGCGGTGGTCGTGGTCGACGCCGTGTCGAGGATGGCCCGGAGAATCTTCAGACCGTCCATCGAGGGATGATAGGGTTCGAAGGCGCGGTCGGGATGGGGCATCATGCCGAAGACATTTCCGCGCTTGTTCCGGATGCCCGCGATATTTTCTATCGAGCCGTTCGGGTTGGCGTCCGGAGTCAGTCGCCCTTCCGCATCACAATAACGCAGAAGAACCTGCCGGTTTGCTTCAAGAGACGCCAGCCCTTCCCCGTCGATACGGAAGTTTCCTTCGCCGTGCCCGATGGGCAGCTGTATACGTGAGCCGATCGATTCCGGATTGAACACAGGAGTCGAGTCCTGCACCGCAAGCGTCGGTGTCACGCACCGGTATTCGAGGCAATTGTTCCAGATGAGGGCACCCGGGAGAAGTGATGCTTCGCAGAGGATCTGAAATCCGTTACATATGCCAAGGACCACCCCGCCGCGTTCGGCAAACTCCGAAACCGCACGCATTATCGGCGAGAATCTCGCGATGGCGCCGCAACGGAGGTAATCACCATAGGAAAACCCGCCCGGTATGACCACCACATCGAGGTCCCCCAGGTGATCGTCCTTGTGCCAGATCATCCTGGCCTCAACGTCCATTCCACGGGTGAAGGCGTGGAGGGCATCCTGATCACAATTGCTCCCGGGAAACTGAATCACGCCCACGCTCATGATCGGGCCCTCCCGGAGATGGAGATTGTCCGGACTGCTCTCCCCGCCGGATTGATTCTCGAACCCTTCACGATGGGACCAGTTCCCAGCGGTAATCCTCGATCACGGGATTACTCAAAAGTTCGTGGCAGTATTTTTCCACGGACTTTGAAAACTCGGGACCGGGCTCTCCATCCACCTCGATCTCAATCATTTTACCAACCCGGACATTGCGAAGATCCGCCATCCCCAGACTTTCGAGCGCATGGCCAACAGCCGCTCCCTGGGGATCCAGAACGTTCTTCTTTGGCGTGACGTAGACGACGACTTTCACAGCGGTAGAAAAGCACCCATCACGATCCAAAACCGGCACGCGTCAAGTGAATTAAAGAGAGGACGGAAATAGGGTGAGGAGCACACTCAGGGCGCGTTGATAATTTAGAGAATGTCGGTCTCCAGTCAATCAAAGTGCCCTGAAGAACGGAGGCGACCCAGATGCCCGTGCCTGGTCGCCTCTTCGTTCAGCCACCTCAAGACTTCTTCCTTCTCTCTTCAACCTTCTTACTTCGTCTTCCTCTCGGGTGATATCTTTCGTGCTGGTCGAGCAGACGGCTTGATTCCACCGCCGTGTAGATCTGCGTGGTGGCGATGTCTGCATGGCCGAGCATCTCCTGGATCGATCTGAGGTCGGCGCCGCCGCTGAGCAGGTGGGTGGCGAATGAATGCCGCAGAAGATGCGGCTTGACGTTCTTCTTGATGCCCGCGTCCAGCGCGTAGCCCTTGAGCATCACCCAGACCGTTTTCCGCGACAAAGGGCGTCCTCGCTCACTGAGAAAAAGACAACTGCCGGTCTTTGCCTTCACAAAGACCGGACGGGCCGAGACGAGGTAAGCTTCAATCGCTTCGACCGCTTTTCTGCCCACCGGCACGATCCGCTCCTTGGAACCCTTGCCCATCACCCGAACAAGCCCCCGCTTCAGATCGACCTCTTGAAGAGTGAGCGAAACGATCTCCGAGACGCGAAGTCCACTCGAATAGAGGAGCTCGAGCAAAGCCCGTCCTCTTACCCCGTAGGCGTCCACCGGACGGGGCGCATCCAACAGTCGATCGACTTCCTTCAGCGTCAAGGTTTCAGGAATCCGGCGGCGTGCCTTCGGGCCTGATATCAACTCGGTCAGATCATCCGGCCTGATCTGTTCCCGCACAAGGTATCGGGCCAGTCCGCGAACCGAGGTCAGTTTCCGGGCCACGCTCGAAGCCGCATAACGCTCGGAATCGAGTCCATAGATCCAGTCCGTCACCTGGGCTGAAGTAACGGTACTCCAGTCCCTCGCTCCCGCCCGCTGCAGATGTCTTGAGCAGTCCTCCAAGTCTCTCCGATAAGCATCAAGCGTGTTCGCAGACAGACCGCGTTCGAGGTCGAGATAGGCCAAGTAGGCGTCGAGCCGCCCGGCCAACCCTTCCTTCAGGGGGCGATGCCGGTCCGAGGGCCGGGACTGCTTGGAGGACGACGGTTCAGCGCCGCCGAGGTCCGTAACTGCGAATGGGGGCGTTCCGCTCAACGTTGACGTTTCTCAAGCGGTAGGTGATGCGGGCCTTGTCAAGATCGTAGGGACTCATTTCCATCTTAACCATGTCCCCGGCGGTGATCTTGATGAAATGCTTGCGGAGTTTGCCGGATATATGCGCCAGCACAGTATGGCCGTTTGGTAATTCCACGCGGAACATCGTTCCCGGAAGAACCGTGACTATCTTACCTTCAACTTCAATCTTGTCATCCGCCATAAATTGGGTCGCGACGCATCGGTGGCTCGATCATTGAGTCCACCCGACTGTCCGCAGAGGAGTTGTCTCGCCTATTTCTGATTCGAGAGTCAAGGCTTAATCGCAGAATCGAACGCCGCTAAGTCGTTCATCGCGAACACCGCGACACAGATCATGCCACCGTTTCCACCCTGCCCGCTCCAAAAAGTCTTTCTATCCCAGCTCAATCGGGACGACGCCTTTTACATGGCCTTCGCCTTCAATCGAGCGATCGATGCATGGAATGACGACGAGGTGCCGATCGGGGCGATCGTGGTGGTGGGCGGCGAGATCGTGGGATCTGCGCACAACCGCGTCTCCGGAACGGGCGACCCGACCGCCCACGCCGAGATCATTGCCATCACTCAGGCCGCATCAGCAATCGGCGACTGGCGATTGAAAGATGCCACCCTCTATGTGACCAAGGAACCATGCCCCATGTGTTCGGGCGCCTGTATCATGTCGCGGGTCAGTCGGGTCGTCTATGCCGTCTCCGATCAGAAGATGGGATGCCTCGGTGGTGCGACCGATCTGAACGCGTTGCCGGCAAGCAATCATCACTTTGTCGTGGACAGGGGGGTGATGGAACACCTATGCCGCGAACTCATCCAAGCCTACTTTCGCCTGAAGCGGGTAAGTGCCCCTGCTCCGGAAACGTCCTGAACAACCACCCCCCGCGTTTCCCATCACCCCCTGAAACGGCCAAAAACCACACCCTCAGGTTGACCTGCGAGGCCGCTCAATCTAGATTCATGGTTAGTTCACTCATAAAGTTAAGAAACATCACCATGACCTACGAATTACCCAGTCTTGATTACGCGTATCGTGCGCTCGAACCCCACATCGATGCTCGCACGATGGAGATCCATCATACGAAGCATCACCAGACCTACATCACAAACGTGAACGCCGCCCTCGAAGGTCATGCCGATCTGGCGGCCAAGTCGGTCGACGACCTGATCTCTGATCTCGGGTCGGTTCCCGAGGCGATCCGCACAGCCGTCCGCAATAACGGTGGCGGCCACGCCAACCACTCCTTTTTCTGGAAAGTGATCGGACCCGACGCCGGAGGTTCACCTACCGGGAAGCTGGCCGAGGCAATCGATTCGACATTCGGTGGTTTTGACTCGCTCAAGGAGGCCTTTCTCAAAGCGGCAGCCACCCGATTCGGCAGTGGTTGGGCCTGGATCAGTGTGAAGGATGGTGCGTTGGCGGTACACTCGACCGCCAACCAGGATTCGCCGCTGATGGACGGTGCCGCACCCATTCTCGGACTCGATGTCTGGGAACACGCCTATTACCTCAACTACCAGAATCGACGGCCCGACTACGTGGCCGCCTTCTGGAACGTTGTCAATTGGGACGCCGCCGAGGCCAACTACCTCGCCGCCACCTGAGGACCGTCCCCTCTCCCATTCTCAGCCGTTCCGCGCACCAGCCGAGCGGCTTTTTTCCTGGGACTCCATGAACATTCGAACCAGTCAGCTCCGAATGCTTCAAGGTTCCCTCTGGTAAACGAAATTCGCCTGTGAGGTGGACCCCAGGCTCTGGGGACTCAGTCGGGTGGTTTTTCCTGTCTCGGAATCGAGAAGCCAGACCTCCTGGCCGCGGGACGATCGTCGAGTGAAGACCAGGTGACGCCCGTCGTTTGTCCAGCAGGGCTCGATTCCATCAGTCGACCCCTGGGTCCTGACCACGCTCTTGCGTTTGGAGAAACTGTAGGTGGCAATCTGAAACTGCTTCCCCGAGGCCACCGTGAAAACGATCAAGTCAGGGTTGACCTTGTTCCAATCGGGCTCGGCACAATAACCGCTGATATTTGTCGGGATGCGCTTAAGCGAGCCGCCGGTGGTGGCCAGAAGGAACAGCTGGGGCTTGCCGGCCAGATCCGAAGTAACCACCAGACGATCACCAAAGGGCGACCAGGAGGGCGTCGCCTCAATCGCATTGGTATTGGTCAAGCGTCGAATCTGGCGGCCTTGGGCGTTGCTGACATAGACTTCCGGGTTGCCCTCTCCGGTGAGGATCATGGCCACCCGGCTCCCATCCGGACTGTACCGGGCACTGCTGTTGGTACCCTTCAAGCTCACGAATGCCTTCCGTTGCTGGGTGACCGTATCGATCTGGAAGATGTCGGGAAACCCCGTCTCAAAGTAGCTGGTATAGATTATCTTCGTGCCATCCGGTGACCATCTCGGCATGATCGACTCGGACCGGTCGCTCGTCATCTGGAGTGCCTCGCCAAAAAAGAGATCTGAAACATAGACTTCCTTGGAACCGGTCCGCTCACTGATGAAAGTCAGACGACCGGCGAAGTAACCCGGCGTACCCGCCGTTTTCATGACTGCACGATCGGACGCGCGGAAGAGAGCATTCCTCAAAGAGGCTCCCCTGACTGTATCCCGATAGAGCGTTTGAGCCGGGTTTCCCGACTCGATGGACAAGGTGATCGAGTTGGTCCCCCCCACTGCAAACTTAAAGACGAATTTGGCATCCGACACACTTCGAACCACCCGGAAACGCCCGTGACTGGAAAACGCGTTTTCAGCCAACCGCCGAATCTCGACCGAATCCGCAATGATTTTCACCGGTATCACCGTGACTTCCAACTGAACCGTGATGTCACCGAGTTCCTTGACCTGTCCGAAGACATGACCAGCGCTCAGGCCGACACCGATGGAAAGAACCAAGAATACAAAACGACGAGTGTACATATCTGAGGAAAAAAGTTTAGAACAGTGTGACATCTTCCGGTTCCCTTCTATTTACAGGCGCCGCCCTCAGTTCAACCCTTAAGGCACTTTGATTAATTGGAGACTGTTATCGTTTTGCAGAAAACCAGGAACCGCAAGGCGGTCGTGTCGAGGGTATCCCCATAGGGCTATCCTCGGTTCGACCAACGCCGCGGGCCTGGGATTTCTGCATAACCCGAAGGGCGGCAAGGCTTTGAGCGTGGACCGCGTTGTCCGGGCCGGGACATACCCACCGGGTATGCCCGCTGGCCCGACCGCCTTGCCCGACGCCCAAATCCTTGCCGCGCCAACCGTCTCGAATTAATCAAGGTGCCCTCAAGGGCACTCGAGGGTTCAAAAAAATGCGGACGAAGGTTGATCGATGAGCGCCCTGAAAGAATTGCGGCGTTCACGTATTGACCTCTTTGGAAGGGTTGCTTTGGTACCGGGTTGAACCTTCAACCGAAAAAACATTGAGCCTCGAAGCCGTAAATTCCGCCCTCAAAACAATCAGTTATCCCGGGTTCAGTCGGGACATAGTATCTTTCGGGCTGGTGCGCTCGGTCGACTTTCGCGAGGGCAAGGCCTTGGTCAAACTCGCGATTACGACCTCGGACCCGACAATCCCCAGGCAAATCAAGGAAGCCGTTGAGCGCACGCTCCTGAATGTCGATGGCGTAACGGACACGGTGGTCGAACTCGCGGTCAGCGCGCCCAAGAACCAACCCGTGCAATCCACCGTCCCCGAACCGACAGGAGTTCCCGGAATCAGATTCACCATCGCGGTGGGTAGCGGAAAGGGAGGTGTCGGTAAATCCACCATTGCTGTGAACCTGGCGTGCGCGTTTGCCCAGTTGCTCAAGGAGGAACCCGAAGCCCCCGGGGTCGGACTGATGGATTGCGACATCTACGGCCCGACCGTTCCGTTGATGACCGGATTGAGCGGTCGACCGGAGGTTGAAGGCGACTCGCTTGTCCCGATGCAGCGGCACGGACTCCGGGTCATGTCGATGGGCTTTCTGGTCGATGACGAAACTCCCGTTGTCTGGCGAGGTCCCATGATTCAGAAGACCATCGAACAGTTCGTGCAAAACGTTAGCTGGGGTCGCCTCGAGGTGCTGGTCGTGGATCTGCCACCAGGTACCGGCGATGCCCAACTTTCTCTGGTTCAGACCGTCCCACTCTCGGGAGCGGTGATCGTGACCACACCGCAGGCGGCCGCCACCAATATCGCCCGCAAAGGCGGTCATATGTTTACCAAGGTCAATGTCCCTCTGATCGGGGTCGTCGAAAATCTGAGCTACCAGGAGATTCCGGGAACGGACAAACGTTTCTTCCCCTATGGGCAGGGTGGCGGAGAGCAGACGGCTGAAGCCTTGGGAACCGACCTTCTCGGTCAAATACCTCTGGATATGGCCGTCTGTCAGGGCGGAGATGCCGGCGAGCCCATCGTCATCACCGATCCCGAAAGCCTGGTGGGCACCCAATTCAGGGTCATCGCCCGGAAGATCCTCGACCGGCTGCGAACGGCCCAGCAGTGAACTTACGGATTTCTATGACCGGCGGTTGCCTAAAGCAGCAAGGCCATCCTGGTTCGGGCACCCTTCCCACCAGCCTTGAGGTTGGGCACAGATCCCGGTTGACAGCTTTTTCACACGCGTGTAGGGTTTCAAATGCCTCCCTGCTGAATTTCCGCTTCCTGTTCGAATCGGCGGCCACATGGCTTCGTCTGAGTGTCTCGAACGCGTGCCGGTGATCTGGATGGGTGGGGTCAGGCAATACAATCGTAGACAAAACTCAGGTCTTCAATTTTCGATTGCCCGCGATTCAATTTCTTTCACCTTTTTGCTCTCTCAACCCAATTCGCAACCACGCGCAAAGATCCAACCAAACCCGTTGATTCGATGACAATGGCCGTCCAGGACCCAGAGCAGGGACAACACGAGTTCGTCAAGCAATCCAGTCTCTACCAGGAATTTCTGGCAGAGCGCGAAGAGATCTTGAAGCACAAGTGGATTGAGTCAGAGCGTCTTGGGCACGATGTTGGTTTCGAGCGGGCCCTGCTGGACTGGATCCGCAAGCACCGGGAAAGCTGGCGGGCAAGCCGCCGACAGAGCATCGCACAATCCGGCGATAAATCGAGCGGCTGACCCTTTCAGATCACCGCCTGGAGAACCTGGGAAATCCCGCCAACCGAAGGCGGAGATCCCTTATTTGGAAACTTCCTTGTGGATCGTGTGTCGCTTGAGGTGGCGATTGTACTTCTTCTTTTCCACCTTTCCGGACTGGAGTTTCTTATTGCGGGAGGTCAGGTAGCGTGAAGCGGGTTTCCCCTCTTTCCGGGCTTCCGTGCATTCGAGTATGACAAGATCGCGTGGCATGACGTAAAAACGCCCAACAAACCCCAGACCACAGCCCAAGGCAATATCAAAACGATGAATTATTAAGATGTCCCTTCCGCAAGAGTTGCATCCATACCTTCCTCATTCCGCTAGGTCTGCCCGGCCACGCCCTTTTCAAAAAGAGGAAGCAGGACTCCCCGGCGAAACACGGTGACCTGACCGGTACTGGAGGAAACGACGATCGAAATACACTGGGTGGCCAGGGAGATGGCCGCGGCCGCGGCATGGCGCGAACCCAGCCCGCCCGGAAGGGCATGGTAGTAGTCGGGGGCATAAATCAGGCTGCCGGAAGAAGTAATAACCCCGTCGCCCCGGATTATGAAGGCGCCGTCCACCGAGGAGAACTCCTTGATTGTCTCGTCCATGAACGGGTTGAGTATGTTTCGGTCCTCTTCCCTATATCCATAAAATGGATTCAAAACGAGCGGTTTGGACATCTTCTCGACCCGGGCCGAGTCGCCGAGAACAAAGAGCGCGCCCACCGGACGGCCTTCCCGCCCCTCCACCGCCAGTTCCATCGCGACCGCAATGACCCGTTCAAACACCTCGGGCTTGACGTCCGGGGGGAGAAAGTCGGACTGGTCGACCAGCAGAGTCTTAAACTCGCGCTGGACGTCGACCACCACGATGGTGTCAAAAAGGTCACTTTCCGGGATGCCACCCACGCAGCAGATTCGGTCATTGAACTCGATGATGCTTCTGGTCAACCCGACCAGGACTGCGCTGCGCAGTTGAGCCAGCCGGGTCTTGGAAAAAGAACGAACCTGGATGACGGCTGCAAAGTGCTTGGGGTCGAAGTAGGTTTCGCCGGCGTTGCGGGTGACCAGGATCGTCTTGAACTTCGGAAACCATTTCGTCACGGCCGGGGCGGTGGTCAAGGTGTCGCCAAACAGGGCGATGGTCGAGCAATTGCTGCCCTTCGCGATCTTTTCTGCTTCCCGGAGGATCAACCGATTGGTTCGATTCTGTCTGACCAGCACCGGTTTGGCAGCCAGTCCGCCAAAGCCGGCCGTCAGGCGAGCGTAAAGAACATCGAGGTCCGGCGCGTTGACCATACTGTCCACAACGTCCCTTTCCTTGAACAGGCGCGCGACCGACGAAAGCACCTGAAGGTAATCCCGCGAGTGGTCGTCCGCGATCAGAACGAAAACGATATGCACCAAATCGCTCTCTTTCAGTCCGTCATATCGGATGCCGTCGCGACTCCGACCCACCACAAACAGGTACCGCCGTTTCATATTGATCCGGACATGGGGAAGGATCACGCCGCAGCCCAGGTAGGTCGTCATCGTGCTCTCACGTTCGAGCAGGTTCTTGAGGAGCCTCGATTCGTTGAGGTCCTTGAACCGTCCCGCACTGACCGCGAGCAACTCCTTCAGTGCCCCTTCCAGGGTGTCACTTTCCAAGTCGATGACCCGCCCGCGGGTTAGAAATCGATCCAGGCGCATGAGGCGATCACGCTGTCATGGAATGCGTCCCAACTAACGCTCCCACTCCAGCGCCCCTTTCTTCATTTCGTAGATCAGCCCAAGAACCAGGATACCGATAAAGAAGAGCACGGGTGTCAGGATCGGAATTCCAGCGGCAAGGAAGTCCCGGTAGACGAAAACCCACGGGATCAGAAAGACCACTTCTATATCGAAGAGGATAAAGAGCATCGCAGTGACATAGAACTTCACCGAGAACCGCGTGTGGGTTTGCCCCTCCGAAGGGATACCGCACTCGTAGGCTGAATCCTTGATCTTGTTCCGTGCACTCCGTTGACCAAACAGGTGGCTGACCACCAGGATGACGACGGCGAGCGAGGCAGCCAGAACTGCTTGAACAAGAACGGGAAGAAACTCGGCCAGTGACATGCCCTAGGAAAAGGGAGGCAATGCCATCATTTCAAGTTGAATCTTGTCGAATCGATCACAGTTCGGTCTCGGCCGCACCCACCTTATGCCAACGCACCAGGAGCGAATCCGATGAGCCGAGCCCGATCTGTTCGGCATAGGCCAGCAGTCTCATCTCTCCGGACAACGGTCGGAAACCTGATTCCCGGCGCCCTGCATCGATGCGTTCGCGCATGAGAGCATCCAGCATGACCGGATTCTGACTCAGCCACAGCTTCGGTTCCGAGCGTGTGTAGAGTGAATTGAAGATCGGCCCCCCAATGAACTGAAATCTCTCCAACGAAACCAGGGTGCAGACCCAACCCTCCTGAAGCTCCGGTATTGCCGCCATCTCAGCAACAGCTGCCGGCGCATTGGCCGGGCTTCGAAAAAAGCGAAGGGTATTGCTGGCATTCCAAAGCGTGGCATTGACCAATGCTCCGTTGATCCCGAGCACCGGATGATCCGTGTAGGCGGGGAGGTTGATCCAGAAGTCGACCTCCAGAAGCAGGGGCACGGCCAGGAAACTCTTTCGCTCATTCTCGGACACCTCGCGAGTGGCCTCATCATCCAGAAGCAGGCTGTTGATTCTCGAAGGGAGCGGACTGTCATAGAACCAGAGGGGGTCGTAATAGTCCCCGCTTTCCAGAGCATATACGGGAATTCCACCAAACGTATTTCCGCCCATGCTCAGGGGTGGCAGGAAACCGGCCGATCGCAACCGGTTGTCGTTCAGACCGACGATGAAGAGCTGCTCGCGCTCAAATCCACGACGCTCAAGTGCGGCGGCGAGTGCTCGCACAAGTTCTGGCGGCGTCGAGACGCCCGGTCCCGAATCCGAATACACCTTGAGTCCGACCTTCCCTTTCTTTCCCGGCACCAACATCCGCCCTGAGGACTGCTCGAACGCAGTCAAGACCGCCTCAACCGCGCGGTCATACTCATCGAAGGAGAAATCGCCCAACCCGGTCTCCCAGATATGGTTGGACGGCGGCACTCGAACACCGGCTGCCGGCAGCTGAGCAGCAACCGGCACCATCGCGCTGAGCAACGCCAGAAGCATCGGGACAAACACGAACCGGGTCTTGGGATTGACTAATGCGTTCAGCATGGGAATTTGATCCACTTGAAGACACCATCGCAACAGACGGACGACGAAAGCGTCAAGTTTGGGTTGGATCGTGCGCTCCGCTTGCGCCTCCCTAAGCGACGCGGCGCAGGTATCCACCCTTGACACGTGATTTTGAGGAACGGAATTTAGGGCACCTTGAAAAATTGGAGACTATCATTGTCAGGCAGAAAGCCACGATCGACAAGGTGGTCGTGTCGAGAGTATTGCCGTCGGGCCATCCTCGATCCAACCAGCGCCAAAGGCATGAAGATTCAACCTGACCCGATCGTAAGGGTCAAATTGAAGGTCCGAAACCTGTTTACAGCGGTTCTCGCCTGTCTCCTGGTCGGTTGTGCGAGCAAGGAAGAGATATTCAATCGGAGTTTCCAACAAGCCAATGACATGGCAGATGCGGGAGAGTTCGCTGCTGCGATCGAAATTCTAGTCCCCCTGAACGAAGAAAAGCCCGACTTCATGCCGGTGGTTGAAGCGCTGGCTTTCGCCTACGCCGGAAACGGAGACCATACCCTGGCCGCGTGGCATATGATCCAGTTGGCCGATCTGGATCCTTCCCAGCCCGATCTCAGACTTCTGGCCGCCGAATCTCTGGAAACAGCGGGAGATCCGATCGCCGCAATCGAGCAGTACCGGATTTATGTCAAAACCGATTCCCAGGATTCCCAGGCATGGAACCACCTCGCCGGTCTCTACCGGGAGACCGGAAATGCTCGGGGTGCGGTCGAGTCCCTGCTATCCAAACAGACGCTCGATCCATCGGAAGAAACTGCATTTGAGTTGGCCGAGCTCTTCCGCCAGCTGAATAATCCTCCACAGGCTCAGGTCTGGTATGCCACCGCCGCCCGGCAAAGCGGCCCCCATGAAAACGAGGCCCGCCTGAACCTGCTCGAACTCAGCATCTCCGAGGGCGATTTCGAAGCGGCCGAACAATTGGCAGGTTCCATGTCCGGTGGCCTGAACGATCCCGCCCAGCAGGGTCTCCTCGACGACTATCGCAGGCAGATCGATGCCTGGAGGTCTTCCCAGGCCAGCATGAAGAAAGCTCGCGAAGAGCAGGCGCTGCTGGCAACCCAGGTTGAACGCTTACGCTTGGAACAACAGCGAATCGCGGCCGATAACGTGCGCCAGGCCGAAGTGGATGCCGCCGCCCGGCGAGCCGAGGAAGAGACGATCGAAACAGTCGTCAGTGCCCCCGTCGCCCACCCATCGACCCAGGCGGCACCCGGGCCGGAACAGAAAGGAGATGAACTTGCAGCCCAAGGCGATCCCCAAGGCGCTGCAGTTGCGTATTGGAAAGCGGTCGGCCAGGATGACACCCGGCCCGAACTATGGCTCAAACTGACCAATGCCTACCGCGCCCTGCGGCAGTGGCCCGAAGCCGAGGCCTGCCTGCTCGAGGCTCGCCGTCGTGACCGCCAGAACCCCGATATTGAAATTATCTACCTCGAGATCATTCGCCAGACCCGACCGTACGATCAATTTCTCGACGAGGTTGAATCATCGCGATCCCGATTCCCACAAGACCCGGATATTGCGATCCGTCTGGCCGACGCTCTATCGGCCACCGGCCAGGACACGATTCGGGCCATACGCGCCTACGAGGACTTCCTTCTTCTCGCCCCACCGGACGATTCGAGAAGACAACAGGCGCAGAATACTCTGAATCGCATTCGCGGCTGGTAAGTCGCCCGTCCCGAATGCCATCGATCAAAGCTGAGAGCATCCGCAATCTGAAGGATCGCGTATCCATCGTGGACGTGGTCTCACCGATTGTCACTCTCAAACGGGCCGGAGCTCAATTCAAGGGGCTCAGTCCGTTTAATAGCGAAAAAACACCCTCTTTTTTTGTCTCGCCGGACAAGGGGCTCTTCAAGTGCTACAGCAGCGGTAAAGCGGGCGACGTGATCAGTTTTGTCATGGAAACCGAACGCCTCAATTTCGTAGAGGCAGTCGAGTCGTTGGCGGGACGATTCAATGTCCCTCTCGAATACGACGCGGGTTACAAACCCGAAGAGAGATCATTGCGGCAGGAGCTCTTCGACCTCCACGATTACGCCACCGATTATTACCACCAACGCCTGCAGGCGGAGGACCCACTTGGATCGTTTGCCCGCGATTACTGGATCAATGACCGTGGATTCCCCATCGAACTGGCCGCGGAATTCAAGATCGGCATCGCACCGCCTACGGGAATCGCCCTCGCCAAGGCGATGGCAGATCGTTTTTCAGGCAACGCCATGCGGGAGAGCGGCCTTTTCTACGGAAGGTCCGACGGGCGGTATTACGACCGTTTTCGCGGGCGTCTGATGATCCCCATCCGCGACCATCAGAGCCGGGTGATTGCCTTTACGGCCCGACAGCTGGAGCTCACCCCGGCCGAAGACCCCAGCCGGGACGCCAAATACATAAACTCCCCGGAGACAAAGATTTTCGTCAAAGGCTCTATTCTCTTCAACCTTGATCGGGCCCGACTCGAGGTCAACGACGACACACCCTTCCTTATGGTTGAAGGTCAACTCGACGCCCTGCGCTGCTGGCAGGTCGGATTGAAGGCGTCGGTCGCCCCGCAGGGGACCGGCGTCACTGAAACCCAATTGTCTCTCCTTCGACGCTATCAACCCCATGTCGACTGTCTGCTCGACGGTGATGAAGCGGGCCAGCGGGCTGCGCTTCGACTCCTGCCAATCGCCCTGAGAGTCGGCCTTGAAGTCCGCTTGCTCATCCTGCAGCCTGGAGACGACCCGGACACCCTCCTGCTCAAACACGGGCCATCCGCCGTTGAGGAACTTCGCAGGAATGCCGTCGATGCAATCGCGTTTGCCTGTCATTGCATTCTGCCCGAACCCGAAACCGCATCACCGCTCGACAAGTCCCGCGCCAGCCGCGAGCTTTTCGAACTCATCACCAACAGTTCGTCCGACGTCGCCAAGTCGGCCTATCTCGAACAGGCTGCGGTTCATCTGAGCATCAACCCTCAGGCCCTTGAGTCCGACTATGCCACCTTCGCCCGGATCGGGCAGATGTCCAACGCGCGGAAATCAGGCGCGGGCACCCGGACAAAACCCCAGTCCATTTTCGCCGGGCGGTTTCCGTCAGCTGAAGAGGATCTGATCCAACTCATCCTACATTACCCCGAATACGGACCATCCCTCACCCGTACCCTGCACCATGAATGGATTGATACCAAACGCATGCCCGGGCGGCTTCTCGACCGGTTCATGGCGGAGATCGAACACGACAACTGGCCAGGGTTGAAGGGGATCGATTCACTCCTCGAAACCCAGGACGAAAAGGTCTATATCGCATCGCTGATCTTCGAGCGACTTGAACCCGACAGCCCGGACGAATTCGCGAATGAAGGAATCAAACGGATACTCACTCGTTTCTGTCAGGCAAAAATCAACGAAATAGAGCTTGAAATCGCCCGGAAACAGGAAACGTTCGATGATGAGGTCATAGTCCTATTTAGAAAGAAAAAGGAACTCCTCCACCTCAAGTCCAATCCTCCGAAGTTGAAAGTCCTTCCCTGACAGCCACTTATGCCTAGAAAAGCCAAGACCGTAAAGGAAGCTAAACCTGGCGATCAAACACAGGCCTCCATCAATGAAAAGATTCGCTACCTGATTCGCCTCTCGAAAGAGCAGGGCTATCTGACATTCAGCGATATAAACGACGCCCTCCCCGAGAGCGTCGATAACCCTGAGGACATCGAGAATGTGATTTCGATTCTTCAGAATCTCGAGATCGATATTCTGGATCCCGATGACGTCGAGTCCTACAAGGCGCGTCAGGTGGAGATCGATGAAGAGGAAAGCCGTTCTTCTTCGCATGACATACTCGACGACCCCGTCCGGATGTATCTCAAGCAGATGGGTCAGGTCCCGCTGCTGACCCGGGAACAGGAAGTTGAAATATCCAAGCGGATCGAAACCGCTGAGCAGAAGGCTCAGGATCGGCTCTTTTCCATCGGCCTGACGGGAAAGTTCCACATCGATCTCGGTTGGAAGCTCCTCAACCGGGAAGAGCGATTCGACCGTGTCGTCATCGACAAGAAAATCGAAAATCGCGAGACCTACTTCAAAGCCCTTCCGAAGCTGCTCGAGTTGACGGAACGCTCGGAGGCCAATGTGCAGAGGGCCTGGGATGAACTGCAAACGGTCACAACTGAAAAGGACATCAAACGCGTCCTGACCCGATTCCGTAAGCACGAAAAGATTCTTCGCAGTTATTTTTCGAAATACTATTTCAAGCTCAAGGTCTTCGAGGTGGTTCTGGACGAACTCACCCCTTTCTTCAACGAAGTTCATCAAATCCTAGGCGACCTCGAAAAAGCCAAGCGTCCGCGGACCAAGCGCCATGCCAAGATCGACACCGCGAAGCGCAAAAAGCGCCTGAAGGAACTCGAACTGCATTATCGGCTCCCACCTGAGGACCTGTTGGAGGTGGTCAGGCAAGTGCGCGAGCGTATGCGCGAAGCTCACAAGGCAAAAACTGAGATGGTGGAGGCGAATCTCCGGCTGGTGATCAGTATTGCCAAGAAATACACCAACCGCGGTCTCTCCTTTCTCGATCTCATCCAGGAAGGCAATATGGGGCTGATGAAAGCGGTGGAAAAATTTGAATACCGCCGGGGATACAAATTCTCGACCTACGCCACCTGGTGGATCCGTCAGGCCATCACACGTTCCATCGCCGACCAGGCCCGCACCATCCGTATCCCGGTTCATATGATCGAGACCTTGAATAAGGTCATGCAGGTCCAGAAGCAGTTGCTGCAGGAATTCGGCCATGAACCGAGCCCCGAGGAGGTCGCCGATGAGATGCAGATGCCGGTGGAACGCGTACAGTCCATCATGAAGATGGCCCAGCAACCGATCAGTCTCCAGAGCCCGGTCGGGGATGGCGACGACACCAGTTTCGGCGATTTCATTGAGGACAAGAGCGCGGAGAACCCATACGACATGACGGCGTTCAGCCTGCTTCGCGAGAAAATCATCGATGTGCTCGACAGCCTGACCGAACGCGAACGGCGCGTTCTGTCCCTCCGCTTCGGGTTGGTCGACGGTTACAGCCGGACTCTCGAGGAGGTCGGAAAGCAGTTCAAGGTGACCCGTGAACGCATCCGGCAGATCGAAGCCAAAGCTCTCCGCAAGATGCGCCATCCGACCCGAATCCGGCAGCTCTACGGCTTTTTCGAGGCCGAGCAGGCGGACAACCCGCAGGCATTACTCAAGAAAGCCGTACGGAACAACTGACTTCAGTGCACTTTGATCAATTCGAGACGGTCAATCTCCAATTAATCAAAGTGCCCTTCAGCCCTCACCCTCGCGTCCGTTACACCTTTACACGGACCCCATCTAGCCTATGTTCCAAGCAATGAGCGCCATTCATCTGCCCACCCTGGCCTTCATCCAGGGTCTCGGCTGGACTGAGGTTGTTGTCGTCCTCTTTCTGATCCTGCTTCTGTTCGGAGCCAAGCGCCTGCCTGAACTGGCACGTGGATTCGGAAAGTCGATCAAGGAGTTCAAGAAGGCCACCACCGAAATCGAAAGCGATATTCGCTCGGCAATCGAGGACGAACCTCAAGAGACACCCCGTGTCCAGGCGAAACCCGCCCAACCCAAGGTTGAGACGCCACCAGAATCACCGGCGGACAAGGACCGAACAGAGTAGATCCCGACCCGTCTGCCAGCTCTCCCCGGTTTCACGCCCACGATACCCCTGAACGACCGACCTTTGTCACCGACCCAAATTCACTTTGACATCGGATTAAGGCGGAAGTTGTATCACAGCTTCCGCTATAGTATCCACCTTGCATAACGTATGTTGCGCAACATCTTCGGGGTTTTCTCAAACGACATAGGTATCGACCTTGGCACAGCGAATACGCTCGTCTATGCCAAGGACAAGGGAATCGTGCTGCGCGAACCGAGTGTCGTGGCCATTCACACCGCGACCCGTAAGGTTCTCGCGGTAGGAGAGGAGGCGAAGCGCATGCTCGGCCGAACTCCGGGCAACATCACCGCAATCCGCCCGATGAAAGACGGGGTGATCGCCGACTTCGATATCACCGAGGCGATGCTGCGCTATTTCATCAAGAAGGTTCAGAACAACGCCAAGATTGTTCCCCCGAGGGTCGTAGTCGCCATACCCTCCGGCATCACCGAAGTGGAAAAGCGTGCGGTCAAAGAATCGGCTATCCACGCCGGTGCCCGCGAGGTTCTGCTCCTTGAAGAGCCTATGGCGGCCGCCATCGGGGTCAGGCTTCCGGTCGAGGAACCCGCGGCCAATATGATCGTCGACGTTGGTGGGGGGACCACCGAAGTGGCGATCATCTCACTGGCCGGTGTCGTCTTTTCGAAGAGCATCAGGGTCGGCGGCGACGAGCTCGACGCCGCCATCGTCAACTACATGAAGCGGGCATATAACCTCCTGGTCGGTGAACGCACCTCGGAGGAAATCAAGGTGCGCATCGGGTCCGCCTATACCCTGGAAGAGGAGCTGACCATGGAGGTGAAGGGCCGGGATTCGGTTGCCGGCCTGCCCAAGACCATCCATGTCACCTCCCAGGAAATCCGCGAAGCGCTGAGCGACACGGTCAACCTGATCGTCGAAGCCGTCCGCAACGCCCTCGAACGCTGCCCGCCGGAACTCTCGGCCGACCTGGTTGATCGGGGGTTTGTTCTCGCCGGAGGCGGAGCGCTTCTTCGGGGCCTCTGTCACCTTCTTTGCGAGAAAACCGGGCTGCCCGTCATCCTGGCTGACGATCCCCTCAGTGCCGTCGCCAACGGGACCGGAGCGGTACTCGCAGATCTGAACTTTCTCCTCAGCTACGTGACGACGGAGTCCAAAAACTGATCATTTTCCGCCCCCCCGAACGTCAGCCGGACATGGATTCACCCTCCGCGAGGTGTTCGGAAGGTCGAACTTGCTTGCCCCAAACGGCGTAACCGTCGATCTCCTAAGGGCCTTGTTCCGCAAACGATTCGTACAAGCCCGCCCATTTGTCGCTCTCGGTGTGCTTCTGGCCGGGTGGATCCTTATGCCGATGTTCGCTCGGGCGCTGCTCCGCGTGAGCTTCTACGAGTTTCAGGCACCGATCGTCCTTGCCCCCTCATTTGTCCGCGACCTGCAAGCCTTCTGGGGGACCAGGTTTCATTCGAAGGATGAACTCTTTGAGGCCGGCCGTGACATCTACCGACTGACCAGCGCTTACGAACTTCGGATCCAGGAATACGAAGCCCTTCGCCACCAGATCGAGAGGCTGGAACGGCTCCTGGGTCTGCCACCTCAATCTGACTTTCGCTACGAGGTTGCCCGAGTCGCACACCGCGATATCTCTTCCTGGTGGCAGCAGATCGTGATCCGAAAGGGCCGTAACTACGATATCTACCCGGGAGCCCCCGTCGTATTCACCGGAGGCGTGGTCGGACGAGTCCGGGACGTGCACGCCTATACCTCGGTCATCGACCTCGTCAGCAGCCCTCGCATCCGCCTCGCCGGTCAATTTGAATTGGATTCCCGACCGGTCAGTTACCTGGGTGTCGCCAATCCACCCATCCGGCCACCCATCGGGCGGGTGGAATTCGTCTCATCGGATGTCGAAGCAATCCCGAATGAACCGTTGAAACTCGTAACCTCCGGATTGGGCGGGGTTTTTCCAGCCGGACTGAAGATCGGAACGGTCGAAGTGCTGAGCGCCAACCCCGACGGGTTGTTCAAGACCGGAAGAGTCAAGCTCGATCCCCGGTTGAATACCATCACGGAAGTGGCCGTCCTGATCTCCCTCGACGCACCGAGCCATGAGAAATGATCTGAGGTGGTTGATCGTGGCCGGGGGCAATCTCCTGTTCATGTATGTTTCGCTGCAGCTCAATCACTACCTGGCCGTCATACCGGCATCGGTCTTTCTATTCGGCTTACCCATTGGATTTTCCGCACTCCGCCTCAGCCTCGGACAGGGACTCGCGGCTTCCGCGACGACCGGCCTCTTCTACGACACTCTGACGCCCTTCCCCTTGGGGAGCGCGCTCGTTTTCTTCTCCATCGCCTTTACGGTGATCTATGCCATCAGGTCCCGGTTTCATCGAGAAGAAGCCTTCAGTTCTGTCATCGTGGTCCTGCTGGCCAACCTGTTCCTCTTCGCTGCATTCAGTGGAATCGCCACAGCGATGACTGGAAGCCCCGGATACCCTGCCCGCCTGATTACCGATCTCCTGATCTCTCAGATACTGATCGCCGTGATCTGCGGTTGGTTCTTTTCCTTCCAAATGACTTTTCTCGAACTCTTTGGTATCAATATTGAAGAGGAACAACGCGAAGCGCGATGAGCGTCATCGAGAGCCATCGAAATCAAAAGCCGCGACTTCTCTTTTTCTATGGACTGTTCGCGACCATGTTTGTCGTACTGGGCCTCGGACTGGCCTACCGCCAATTGCTGCGCAGCGCTGCTTACTCCGAGCGTGAACGTCTCCAGAATCAACGGCGCATTCTGATCCCGGGTCCACGCGGTGATATCTTCGACCGTGAGGGCACATTGCTGGTGGGCAACCGGCCCCGGTTTGCCGCCGCGCTCTTTCTCTCTGATCCGGAAATCCGAAAAGCATTTCGAGCGGAGTATATTCGCCTGGTCCGCGATCTGCGGGAACGCGAAGTGTCCCTGGCCGGACGGGATCTTGAGACTGAGGCCCGGGTCGCAGTGATCCAGGTTTTCCTCGGTCGACTGAACGCCATCATCAAACGCGGCGCCACGGTCGACGGGAAAAAACTGAAACGCCACTTCGCCCAACAGCCCCTGTTGCCGTTCACCCTGCTCGATGATCTCGAGTCGGAGGAATTTGCCCTTCTCATCGAGCAATTGCCGGTCGAGTCACCCATCCAGATATACAGTTCCCCCACCCGATACTACCCATATGGATCATCAGCGGCCCATACCCTCGGATATGTGGTTTCGGGGCTCGATCTGCCGGAGTCCGACCTGCCGGGCAAGGACCTGACCACCTTCATTTCCAAGGGAACCTTCGGTCGAAACGGTCTGGAACGAACCTTTGATAATCTCCTGCAGGGTCAGACAGGTGGGGAAATCTGGATCGTCGACCCGGCCGGCTTCCAGGTCGAACGAATCCGGCGTGACCTGCCGGTGCAGGGAAGCCCGCTGAACACCAGCCTGGATATCGACCTCCAAATGGTCGGTGAACAGGCCTTCGGCGACCGTCAGGGTGCCCTGGTCACACTCGACGTGAAAACCGGTGAAGTCCTGGCCATGGTCAGCAAGCCCGACTACGATCTGAACGACCTGACACCCTATATCAGTCGTGAGGTGTTCCGGCGTATCAACGACGAGGGGGCCTGGCTGAATCGGGCCGCCCAAGGTTTGTACCCACCCGGCTCCCTGTTCAAGGTCATCACCGCCCTGGCCGGCCTCCGAGCGGGCGTGATCACTCCCGAATCGACCGCCTTCTGTACCGGTTACTTCAAGGTCGGCGGCCGCCAGTTTCCCTGCCACAACCGGCGCGGCCACGGCGAAGTCAACCTGCGCGACGCCCTCCGGGTCAGTTGCAACGTATTTTTCTATAAGTACGGGATCCTGACGGGTATCGACAATCTGAGTGCAGAAGCCCGTCGTTTCGGCCTGGACGTTCAGACCGGCATCGAGATTCCGTCCGAGGCAAGTGCCATGATCGTCCCTTCCAGAACCTGGAAGAAGGAGCATCAGAACATGCCTTGGTTTCCCGGTGATACCGCCAACACCTCAATCGGCCAGGGCTTCTTCCGGATCACTCCCCTGCAAATGGCCTGCGTGGTGGCGAGTCTGGCCCGAAACCAGACCCGTACCCGACCCACTCTGCTTCGCCGCCTCCCCGGTGAAGTCCCGCCCATCCCGGGAAACCAGGCCATAGGGCTGGACCCCGTGCTTTTCAACCTGGTATTGGAAGGGATGGAGCAGGCCGCCCAGTTGGGAACCGCACGGCTGGCCAAGATCCCCGGCGTCCGCATTGCTGCCAAGACCGGTACTGCCCAGGTCAGGACCCCTCGGGGGACGCTTGAACTTGCCTGGTTCATGGCCTTTGCTCCCATCCAGGATCCGGAGATCGCCCTCGCCTTGGTCGTCGTCGGCGAAGAGCCCGACCAAAGCAACGGCGGCGGTCTCATCGCTGGTCCGATCGCCAAGCAGGTCCTCCTACGCTACTTCGAAAAACACCCGCAACCCGGAGATTACCGGTTGTCCGATTAGGCCACAACCCGCCTGCCGGTGTGGTGCCTGTTGCGGCGCGCCTTACCCAACCCGTCAGGAACGAGAGCGGCGCGCACGATGGAAGACCTCCCGGGTGTTGGGCCAGGAAGCCCGTAGGCCATAGCGGATCCGCTGAAGGTCGCCTATCAATTGGATGTGCTTCCCGTCGGTCGGCGATTCGCTTTCTCGATTCAGCCTTTTCAAGTGCTGGCCCGCTCGCAGTCGGGACGGCTCGATGCGGCGCCTCAGAATCTGGCGAAAATCCGTCCAGCCGAGATCGAGTCGGCGAAATCCCAAAACGAAAAGAAATACAAGCCCAACCGCCAACGCGATCGACAGATATCGACGCCAGTTCCAGGGAGACCGAATCCAATTGAGTGTCGTTCGTACTACCGACTCAGTCATGCCCCACGCCCCAACCATCGTGTCACGACCGAAATTCTGGACCCCTTTCACCACGGCGTCCTGGCTGTTTTCATCAAAGCTGACAATCTGCCGGTACCAGAGCATTCGCAAGCTGTCGACGTAGGCGTTGAGACTGGTGTCCACAGGCAGTCGGACCGGGGCCGCCGCCGCCAGACCGCCAAGCATGCCTCCCGAAGCACCCGGCGTGGGATCGACCCTGAACCAGACACCATCCTCGCCAAGGACCTCGCACCAGGCGTGCGCGTCCGAATTCCGTACCATGTAGTAGGCCTCATAAGCGTTCCATGATCCGCCTTTGAATCCGGTGACAGCCCGGGCCGGAAATCCCGCCTTGCGACTCAGAAGGATGAAGCCCGCCGCGAAAAATTCACAATGACCGGGAGAATCGGTTTCAAGCCAACGAATCACCGGATCCCGATCGTGGATGTCCGGTGGCAGGCGCACTGTAAGCGAATAGTGATGATGAGCGCCCAACCACGCGACCGCACGGCGGGAGAACTCGACCGCAGTCAACGAGTCCCCCCGGACAATCTCCCGAACGGCCCCGGTCAGGATCACGTCGTTCTTTTCGCCTCCGGGGGTCGTCAAGAGCGTATAGGGATACCTCATCGACCGTCGGCCCACCGGCGGTGGCGGTCCCAGGTTTCTCAGAGGTGGCGGCCGCTTGCTCTCGAAGTCGTAGTCCGCCAGTTCAGGATCCGACATACGACCCGAAGTATCCATTCCCTCCACCTGAAAAGAGGTGAGGAGCGGGTTCTGCTTGGCCGTCGAGAGTATCCTGAAATGCTCATTCACCACCAGTTCCTGGGGCTCTTTGAAAACCAATCGATCGAAGTTCCCGATCAATGGCAGGAATCGACTGATGCCACCCTCGAGATAGAAAACCCAGCGCACGGTATCACCCGTCCCTTCAATCCGGAAGCGCTCCCTTAGATTCCAATCCTCGTGGATCTCCCGTGTCGGATAACTCTTCATCCCGACCTCGGTATTGATCGTATTGGAAATCCGGAAACTCCCGTGGGTGTATTCATCGAGAACCACCATGCGCCAATACGGAATCATCGGGATCGCATCGGCCGGACTGACGTCGACCCGCATGGCGATCCGGTCGTCCCGGGTAATCTCGGTGACCTCGCCCAGATTTATATTTTCCGAGAAACCGGTCAGCGTTCGATCCTGCCTGATGTTGAGGAAGGCGATGGGGTTCTGAATCTGGAATCGCGGGATGGAGAGGAAGAGAACGGTCGAAATGATGACAACGATGAGAAAGAGCATGGCGGCAAACCCCGCCAGCCTGAGATCGAAGACCTCGATCAATCGTCGCAGAAACCGACGAAACGGTATCCGTGTCCAGCGACGCCCCACCTTCTTGCCCCCGGATTCAACCGTTTCAATAAGGTTGATCACGAAGAGGAAACACATCGCGCAGACAGTGTAGAGCAGTATCTGGATGGCAAAGAACAGCGAGACGGTCAGTACGCCGGCCACCACCGTGACGAAAAGGCAGAGAACGATCAGTTGCAGATCCTCTCTTTTTCTGCGGTATTGGATAGTCCGGTACAGAATCAGGAGCAGGTCCAGCCGGACCAACGCCCGGATGATCTCACCGGTCACCAGGTCGAAAAGGAACACAGCCACAATGAGAAACACGCCACCCTTCCAGGCCAGCGGTGACAGCTTTCCCGGGAGGGCCGAATTGACCATCGCCGTGATCACAATCACGAGCGAGACCAGGGGGATCACGCCAAGATCGACATCGAGTCGGGCCACCGTCCACAGTGAAAGCAGCGCCATCACGCCGCCCAGCACCCACTTGAACTGGTGCAGTTCCTCCAGATTAAGCTGTCGCGATGATCTGTCCTGAGACGATGGCATGGACACCGTGGGGTGAAGTGGGTTCGAAGGTGATGACATTCCTGGACCGGTCTTCGGTCCCGGAAGCCAGGCGGGCCACCGGCTCCAGGGTCGCCAACTGATCGAGAAAACGTTCCAGATCGATCAAGCGGTGCGCACGCAGTTTCTCTTCGCCGTTGATGATGGTCGCGACCAGTTTGTTCTCGCGAAAAAGGTCCTCGGCCAGACTCGCGGCCAAACTGCAAAGGAGCTCAAACTGGTCAGACCGATTCCACCGGGCTTCCGGCGTGTCGAGTTGCAGGACGAATCCGGTATCGTTGTCCGCGACTGTCTGCCGGACCATGAGGTGGCGCATGCGGGCACTCGCCTTCCAATGAACCTGGCGAAACGGATCCCCCGGCTGATACTTCCTGAGATTTACAAATTCGCTCCCCCATCCGGGCCGCTTGACTGTCTCGCCCTGGAAAAAGGCGGCGGCCGGAACATCCAGACTCATCACGTAGTCGATACGGCTCGGCCAGATCCGCACCTCACGCACGACTTCGCCCGGGATACTCTTTACCAGGAAGCCGAAGGGAAACTGTGACCCGATAGACTTGACCCGCAGTAAGTCCATTCCTCGCAGTTGGGGTCGAAACTCCCACTCCAGGCTGGAGACCTGGCCCGGATCCAGCCGATCCACCAGGACCAGACGTTCGCGAGCTCCGGAGAGCATCGACGAGAGCTCGCACCAGATTCCGTAAGTTGGCAGGAGTCGCTTCTGGTTACAGAATTCAAGGATGACAGTTGCATCCAGTCCGACGCGAAACGGTGGCTCGAAAGTCAACCGCCAGCGGTTCCCCATGAAATTGAACCACGAGAGAATTCCGCTGAGAATCAGGCACGAGAGAAGAAGGGACAGCGTGATGAAGAGAATATTGCTCGCCGTATTGTAGGCGGCCGCGCCCACGCCAAGCGATACGATGATCAAAACGACTCCCGAACGGGTCGGCACGACGCGGTGCCCTTTGGGCGGCACGAAAAGGTGCTTGAGAAATCGGAAAAAATCCAGGATGCGAACCCTGGAACGCCTCGCTCCCGGTCCCGACCACCTGAGGTCATCGGTCCGCTCAGCTGTTTCCGTTCCGACGGTCACCGCGCCCCCCTTTTCCGCTTCCTGCCAGTATGGGGCAGAACTGAGTTGGGCTTCAACGGGTCCATGGCTTTCCCGGTGGCTCTCCGGACGGTATAAGGCCCCTCACTCACAGGGGAACTGGTATGGCCGAAAGTATCCGCCGGACAGCGCTCGAGACAACCCGCCGCTCTTCCATGGTATCCGAAGAGGCCCGTCTCAAGGTCAGGCGGTGCACAAGGACATTGATCACGGTGCTGGTCACGTCGTCGGGCAGGACGAAGTCGCGGCCGGCCGCGATTGCTGACGCCTGCGCCGATAGCTTCAGCGAGAGACAACCCCGGATGCTGACACCCGCTTTGAATTCACTCTCCGTCCGCGTTGCCGTGACAATCTTCAGGATATATTCCATCACCGTGTCTTCGACAAAAACCTGGGGCACAAGTTCTTGAATGTCGCAGATCTCCTCGCGCGTAACGACCGGCTCCAGGTCGAGATCGTCATAGCTCCGATGTGCCGCTTTCAGTATGTCGAATTCGTCCTCGTAGCTCGGGTAGCCCATCTGCAGACGCATCAGAAAGCGGTCCATCTGGCTCTCCGGCAGTGGAAATGTACCCTCGTAGTCGACCGGGTTCTGAGTCGCCAGGACCATGAACGGGGTATCAATCCCGTGGGTGTTTCCGTCGACTGTCACCTTGCCGCGATCCATGACCTCCAGCAGACTGGACTGCGTCTTGGGTGTGGCTCGGTTGATTTCATCCGCCAGGATGAAATTCGCAAAAATCGGACCGGGCTTGAAGACGAACTCACGCACGGTTTCGTCGTAGATCGACACGCCGGTCACGTCGCTGGGCAGCAGATCGCTGGTGAATTGAATGCGGGAAAACTCGCAGGCAATCGACTTGGACAGGCAATAGGCCAGCGTGGTCTTGCCCACCCCGGGAAGGTCCTCGATCAGCACGTGACCCGGAGCGATCAGGCAGATCACAATTTGATCGATGACATCGTCTTTACCCCGAATATAGCGTTTGATATTCGTTTTCAGACGGTCCAGCGCCGTTTTGGCATCACTGATTTTCTTCGTTTCGAGGAACTCGCTCATCGGGCTGGAAGGAAAGGGGTTCGGGGCTTAAGGACACAAACGGAAATACCGTGATCGAAGGCGGTTTCACCGGGGTTCTGAACAGGGAATTTAACCACTACCAGTGGATTCGACGCCCCCATGGGATACTTTAGCTCCTCAAAGATGGGTGAAACTACCGGGAGAAAGCATGCTTTCATCCTCCAATCAGGCCAGGAGCATGAGCATACACCGGAAGAGTGTCTGGACTTTTTCCAGGTTGACCGCCACCAGCCGATGAAACGCCTCTTCCGAGAGGGTTTCACCTTCGAAGCCATGGGCGTAATTGTCTATCATACACAACGAGTTATACGGAATGCCCAGCTCGTTGGCCAGATCGGCTTCATGAGCCATGGTCATTCCGACAACATCGCCCCAGGGCTCGAGGATTCGCACCTCCGCCTTCGTCTCAAACCGGGGTCCCCGCGTCTGGATATAGACCTTCCCAGTCAAGATCTCATGATCAAAAGCATCGATGATGCGCGGAACCAGGTTGTTTGGCACATTCGGGGCAAATGCGGTTGCCCGGTCATCCGAGAATGTAATCGGCGCGAAACTCACATAGTCGTCACACGAGACGATCGTTCCCGGCGGCAAGTCCCGTTTCAGAGAACCGACCGACTGGAGGGATACGATTGCCTCCACCCCAAGGTCCTCCATCAACTGCAGGTTTGCCCGGTAGTTGATCGAATGTGGGGGAACCGGCACCTCAAACCCGTGACGATTGATCAGGTAATGATCGTCCCTCGCCTTGACCGAAACCGGACCATATCGGGTTTCGACCCGCTCAGGGGTCCAATCGTCAAAGAGGGTCGATCGGGCAATACTTGTCCCACTGATGAATCCAACTCTCATGGCGATCAGACTATTCAGTTCGGCACCCAATTCAAACGCAGACTTCAGAATGAGGCATGACCCGGGAGACCGATTACCTGGACACCTGCGGGGTCAGATCGGTGAGGCACCGGTTCGCCCCCCCGATTCCATTCGTGACTTCCATTCGAATTCTGATTGTGTCCGATCTGGCCGCAGATGACCGACCTACCGATACCCATACTGACCTTTCAGATCGCCATCGTTTTGATCGGCATCGGCCTCTGGCTTTGGTCCGCGACCAGAGCCCGCCACCTGCTGCCATGGCGCGGACCAAACCGCCTGCGCCACTGGGACATTCCGGTCAGAGACTTTCTGCTCCTTGTCTTCATCGTTCTGCTCTTTGTTTTCTTCGGATCCCAGGCGGCTGTTTACTGGAGTAACGGAACAGTTTCTGATGAGCCCGCCGGTGATCTGGCGCAGGCCGTAATCACCGGCTACAGCTTTCACCTCTGCAGCATCGTGGCCTGGATCCTCTTCAGCGTCTATCACCCGAGCCTCTGGCCCGGTCGGCGCCTGCCCTGGCTTCCCTCAGCCGTATCCGGAATCCGCAGCCTCCTCTTTGCCATACCCGTCATCCTGCTGGTCGGAACCGCCTGGGCCGGTCTGCTTAATGCAATCGATCTTCCCACTGAACCCCAGGATCTCATCGGAATCATACGTGAGGCAGACAATCTCGGATATCTGATTGCGCTTGGAGTGCTCGCGGTCGTGATCGCCCCAATCAATGAAGAACTGCTTTTTCGCGGAGGACTTTTCCGGTTCTTGAATGCTTACCTGCCGACCCCTGTCGCGATGATTCTGAGTTCGATCCTGTTCGCGCTTCCTCACCTGAACTGGTTCAGCTTCCTGCCCCTGGTTGTGCTGGGGTGCTTTCTCTGTGGGATCACCCTGAAGACCGGCAGCCTGAAACCCGCCATGTTGATGCACGCCCTTTTCAATATGAACTCGATCTCCTCAATCCTGTTCACCTCGTCCACCTGAGCCAATGCTCACCGAGAATACCAGCGACCAGGTGGGTGGGATGGGTGAGGCCGCCCTGATCCGAGAGATGCTCACCTGTCTCGGATCCGCCGGCCCGCCACCTCCACACGGACCGGGCGACGACTGCGCCCTTCTGCCGGCTGTGGGCAGACGCCGGTTGGTCACCGCCGATCCCGTCATCTACAAGCAGCATTTTCTGCCCCAACACTCACCGCGGGACGTCGCCGCAAAGTTGATTCGCCGCAATCTCAGCGATATCGCGGCCATGGGCGGGCGACCCGAAGCTGCCATCTTATCGCTGTCCCTGCCGCGACAGACATCTATTCGCTGGCTCAAACGTTTCTTCAGGGCTCTCGGAAGCGAAGCCATGCGCTTCGAGGTCACCATCATCGGCGGCGACTGCAGCGAGTCGGAAGGCCCTCCCGGTTTCTTCATGACCATGCTCGGACAGGCCGCCGGGCGCCGTGTTCTGACCCGCACCGGCGGTAGAATCGGCGACATGATCTACGTCACCGGTCGCCTCGGAGGCAGCCTCCTGGGTCGTCAATTCAGATTCCAGCCCCGACTGACCGAGGGCGTCTGGCTGGCCGGGCAGAGAGCGGTGCGCTCCATGATCGACCTGTCGGACGGCATGGCCAAGGACCTGCCCGAACTTCTTCCGCCCGGATCGGCCGCACGTCTCGATGCCCATCAGATCCCCATCGCGCGAGCAGCAGAACGACGGGCGAAGGAAACCGGTCGACCACCTCTTCACCATGCCCTGCACGACGGGGAGGACTTCGAGTTACTCTTTACCGTCTCAGGCAATACCGATCTGACCCGTCTGGAACGGGACTGGCGCGGTGCATTCGATGTACCCCTCAACCAACTCGGGAAGATCGTTCCCCGCTCTGGTTCGACTCCACCCATTCTCATCGACCATGCACCGGACAACTTCCAGCTGAACCGCGGCTATGAGCATTTTCGATAGACTGCGGTCCGGCCTTACAACTTCGTCCGCAGCCGAAACGCACGAGGTGGCGACCGCGTTTGGCCAGATGCTCCCGAAAGACAGCCAACTCGCACTCAACGGCGATCTCGGTAGCGGCAAGACAACCTTTGTCCAAGGTCTGGCCAGGGCGTGGTCGATCGATGACCCGATCACGAGTCCAACCTTCAACATCGTTAATATTTACCGTGGCAGCAGGACGCTGGTTCATGTCGATGCCTACCGGCTTGACCGCCCGGCCGACATGGATGCCCTGATGGTCGAAGATTTCCTCAACAGTCCCTATTGCCTGGCCGTCGAATGGCCCGAACACACCGGCGATTGGCTGTCTCAAGACCACCTGACGGTGAGACTCGTATTGATGCCCGACGGACGCCACTCCCTGACGTTGATGTGAATTCTGGAGCGCGGCTTCAACCTACTCAGACTTTTTCCCAGGATCTTCGTCCTCGGAACCGGTCGTCGAAGCCTGCTCTTCCGATTCGGATACCTCCGGCTCCGCAACCGCGTCCGCGCCTTTCTCTTCCTCGGTCTGCTCGGCGGTGGTCTCGGATTCCCGGGTCGGTTCCGTTCGTTCTTCTGCTGTTGGCGCCTCTTCCGTAACCTCGGGCCTTTCCTCCTCGGTCCCTGCCGTGGTCATACCCGGTTGCGAGGCAGGCTCCGGTTCGGATTCATCACCCATGGGCGAATCCGAAACCACCTCGGGCGTCGTCACTTGTTCGGCTACGGAGGGAGGCTCACCGTCCTCTTCCGGTACCGACTCAGACCTTCCGGGTTTCTCTTCAGCTGCCTTGTCCTCAAGCCTGATCTCAGCAGGTGACTTCGAGTCCTCGGCGGCGGCTACGCTCGCTGCAGCAACGGCCGCCTCCGGCTCCTTCAATTCGTCTGTCGGCTTTGACGCCTTTGATTCGCCAGCCTGCTTTGGCTTCTCGACGTGAGCCGCCGCTTTCTTCTCTTTCTTGGGAGAAGGTTCCTGGGCAGCCGGAGCCGCAAATAAACGCCCGTCCGAATACTCGGCCACATAACCCTCGGTGACCAGCCAACGCAGGTCCATTGCCATCCGCTTGAGTGCCTCCTTTTTGTCTTCGGGCAGGCTCTCGATCCCCGCGCTGTCGCCTTCGTGGGCACCGTGGATGGAAATGCCCAGGAATGCTTCCGGAATAGTTGCCACCGGGGCCATCGGATTGGCCTCGAGATGACTGATCAAGTTCTGAACGGAGTCCGCGAATGACTGACCGGGCAGACGAAATTTCCGCCGGACCGAACACGCATAGGTGATGCCCTTTGAGCCGCGCTTGAAGATGTGGAAATTCTCCCGGCGCAGCCGACCACGCAGGGCATTCGCCGTGTCGAGCGGGAATCGTTGCTGGCGCTCGAGAGCGCCCTCCATCGCTCGCTCCGCTTCCGTCCCGGGAAATTTCTGAATCACACGAGCTTCGATTCGTGCTCCGTCAGCCAGCTTGACCATCTTCGCGCGAGCCGATCTCAAGGCGAAGGAACGTGCTTCCTCGAGAGAATCAAACGAGCCCGTTTCCTCAGTCAGATCCGGCTTGGAAGTGTAACGCACCGTACTCTTCATCTTCTCCAGCCAGGCCTGGATGTCCTCCTCCTCCCTGGAGGAGACAAGAGAGGAACGATAACGCTCAAGAGGGATATGCGAAACGTTCATCGCATGGTGCTGCTCAACGATGTGCGAATACCGATGGTAGTTCGGCGGACCGAGGAGTTCCTTCGTCACCGGGCATCGGTGCACGACTTGGAAATTGCCCTTCGGAGGATCCACCTCGATCTCCCCGATATCAAAATACCGGTCGAGGTGGTTGCTCAACACGTGCTTGACCGCTTCTTCCTCAGATTCGAAGGGCATGCCATCCGGAATGGAGATGGCCACTTTGGGATGCTTGTTGTCCTCTCCGGCAGTTCGGCGAAAAACCACGACGCATCGTTCGGGCTTTCCCAGAATCAACCGGGCGATTTCAAAAAGCTCATACGTCCGGCAGGAGGTGCGCATGGCCTTGACCAAGGCATTGAACCCATGTTCCTCGGGATAGAATGCGACCTCAAAGATATCGCTGACATAAGGCTGATGATCACGGAAGGACCGACGGGTATACTCACCTTCCGGCCTGCGTGGCGGTCCCCGACGATCCGGTCTCCGATCACCGTGGGGGGCCTCGAACGATCGCCGAGGCTGATCCGGCCGTGGCCCGTCCTGATCCCGAGACGGAAAACGACGGGGAGGTCGGCGGTCCTTGCGGGGCGGCCCTCCCTCCCGGCGCCGGTCGGTGTCACCACCCTTCGACGGTCCGGTTGCTTCAGTCCACTGGGTACCAAAGCTGAAATCCTCAAACGCTGTGAGGTCGATTTTGTTGAACTCCGACCCCTCTTCGGGGTTATCAGGGTTCTTTGCCATGACGATGGGGGAAATCGCTCACGCGACTGAGGTGTCAGCATGCACGGGGGCGATGGATGTTGGTTTGACGCTGTCGGTGGTTGCCGGTCATCCGGCGATCTGGTTAAGAGGAGGTAGTGTCTCTGTTCCCCCATGTGAGGCAAGAGATTTTACGATTCCCTCCCAAACGGCCTTTTTGCCGCTTTACAAGCACTGGGTTCTACCTTTTGTAGAAGGTTTTTCGACCGGAATGGTCGTTGCTCAGGTGGTGGAATTGGTAGACACGTACGCTTGAGGGGCGTATGCCGAAAGGTGTGAGGGTTCGAGTCCCTTCCTGAGCACCACTTCCCCGGAGACCAGACCTCATGCGGTTCCCACCCAATTGTCTCCACGGGGTCGCCGCATTAATTCATTGCGACGAATCCCCCCGGCCATGTCTGAATCCAGCGCAATCGAACGATCCGGGGACCTCCCTCCGACGGTAGACTCACTCTCCGATGATCTTTCCCGATTGGGGATTTCGCGCGGATCAATTCTTCTCGTTCACTCATCGCTGAGCTCGTTGGGATGGATTTGCGGAGGGGCGGTCGCCGTAATCGAGGCTTTGATCCGAGTTATCGGTCCGCAAGGGACACTTGTGATGCCAACCCACACCGCGGGATTGTCGGACCCCAAAAACTGGTCGAACCCGCCAGTCCCTCGGTCCTGGTGGACTGTCATTCGGGAAAATACCCCGGCCTTCGATGGGCGGACAACGCCCACTCGAGGCATGGGAGCTGTCGCCGAGTGCTTCCGCAATCACTCTGGTGTGATCCGCAGCCACCATCCACTTGTCTCCTTTGCGGCCCTGGGTCCGGCGGCAAACGAGATCACGTCCGAGCACGAACTCGAAAATGGTCTTGGCGACTACTCGCCACTCGGTCGCATCTACGAGTCGGGCGGCGGGATTCTCCTGCTCGGCGTCGGCCACAGTAACAACACATCCCTTCATCTGGCTGAAGTACGGGCCTACGGCGCCAAGCATCCGATGACCCATGCGGGAGCGCCCATGATGGTCGACGGAAGACGGCAGTGGGTCGAATTCAATGAACCCGAATACAATGACGACGATTTTCCTTCTATTGGATTGGCTTTCTCCCAAGAGACCGGACTGGTGCGGTCAGGTCCTGTCGGGGTGGCGAAATCGATGCTGATGCCCCAGGCCCCGCTCGTTGACTTCGGTGTCGAATGGTTCAGGAGGAACGGCAAAGGTATCGGATGAAACAGCACTTGACATTTCGCCCGTAATCCACTATAAAAGATTGGTTATCAGTTGGTTGTAGTGAATTTTTTCCAGAAATAGCTGGAGAATGACAGGGAACTGTGCCTTAAGAAGCGAGTCCTGAAAGGTCATTTTGAAAGAAATCGACCATCCAACATGGCGCGTGGCGATGCCATGAGCCTGACTTGAAACCCGCTTGACCCGGTCCCGCCCGGTTTTGCCTTTCCCCACGAACAAGCCCTGGTCGCCTTATCCAAGCATAAGGCGGACAAGCAGGTGAAGCGAACCATGAAAACAAGATCTCCGAAGCGATTCATCTACGGCATCGATTTCGGGACGAGCAACTCGTCCGTGGCGGTCTGGGACCGTCAACAACGCGCGTTGCTTGATCATCCCCTCCTGCACCATCAGGAACCGACCCTGCTTTATTTTCCGCACGCTCGTTCGTTTTATGCAGATGCTGAACGAAAATATTTCGGACAGGAGGCGATTCAGCACTACATTGGAGACAATATGGACGGGCGGCTTCTGCAGGCCATCAAGACGATTCTTCCAGACGAGACATTCAAAGAAACGATCATCAATAATAAGCCCTATGCCATCGAAGCTCTCGTCGCCCTGCATCTGAAGAACCTGAAGGCAAGAGCCGATCAAGCCACTGGAGAGAATGGGCGGGATGTGATCATGGGCCGGCCCGCGATTTTCCACGAAGAACCCGGGCGGGATCGAATCGCAGAGTCCCGCCTGAGGGCTGCGGCAGGGATGGCGGGATTCGAAAATATTCATTTCCAATACGAGCCAATCGCAGCCGCCCGCACCTACGAGACAACGCTGAAAACTCCCCGGACCGTCCTGGTCGGTGATTTCGGAGGCGGCACTTCCGATTTCACGATCATGAGGCTTGATCCCGCAAAACGAGCACTTAACGACAGGAGGGCAGACGTTCTGGCAACCGGTGGTGTTCCCGTCGCTGGTAACAAACTCGATGCCGAAGTCATGTGGCATAAACTCACCCCGCTGTTTGGACGCAATGCAACCTACCGTGAATTCGCCGGAGACAAAGATCTGAGGGTACCCACCTACCCGCATCATCAGATCTGCCAATGGGACCGGATCCCGTTCCTGAACAAGGACGTCAAGCTGATCGAAAAACTGATTCACTTTGAGAAGCGTTCAAACTGCCCCGAGGGGTTCACCCGTCTGCTGTCCTTGATCCGGCGAAACCTGGGATTCTCGATCTTCCAGCAGATCGAGAAGGCCAAGATCCGACTGACCACCGAGAATGAGACGCAACTCATCTACCCGGACCCGACGATCAGTATCAATGAGACACTCGTGTATGAAGAATTCCGTGACATGACCGCAGAAGTCATCATCTCCATCTCCAAGGCACTGGAAACGACCCTCAACGACGCTCGTCTCCAAGCATCCGACATCGACTTTGTCTTCCTGACCGGAGGAAGCTCCCTGGTCAGGAATATTCGGCAGATCTTTGCCGAGCTGTTCGGCGAATCCAGACTGCACACCGGAGATACCTTCGCCTCGGTGGGTCAGGGTCTCGCCCTCAGCGCCCCACTGTTTTTCAACTGAGGGGCCGTAACGAAATAAGTTATCAAAGATGCGCAGGATTTTCGGGGAACAACAAGGCGGGTTTGGGCGAATAGTGCGGGCTATCTGAGCCTGAATCCAACACCGTTGCCCGCCGAAAAGACCAGCAGATTTATGTGAGTTATTTTGTTACGGCCCCTAAGGGACTTTGATTAATTCGAGACGGTCAGCGCGACAAGGACTTGGGCCTCGGGCAAGGCGGTCGGGTTGATTATTCTTGAATTCGAGTTCGCACTTCGGGTGGACCGAACTACCTTCCACCCGATATGACGCTGGACGAACTCAAAACCGCCCTGCTCCGCTCCTACCAGGAATATGGGGGGATCAACCACCTCGACGGCGCCCATCTGCCCTCGGAGGAATCCGTGCACCGACTGGCCTATGACATGATGCACCTGCTCTTCCCCGGGTTCTTCGAGCAGTCAGCGATGACCATGCGGGAAATTCCAGAAGTGACGGAGCGACGTCTGGCCGCTGTTTTCGATCGATTGGAGGCCGAAATCGAAAAGGCCATGCGGTTCGTCGATCACCCCGACCCGGTTTCCACGGCCGAACAGAAAGCGGCCGCCCTCTGCGATGCCTTCCCCGAAATCCGGCGCATCATCCAGACCGATGTCGAGGCCGCCTATCAGGGAGATCCGGCCGCGCGCAGCATCGAGGAGATCATCCTCGCCTACCCCTGTGTTCTTGCGATTTCGCTCCAGCGCATCGCACATGAACTCTACCGCCTCGATGTCCCCCTGATCCCGCGCATGTTGACCGAATACGCCCATGAGCGGACCGGCGCGGATATCCATCCGGGCGCGAATATAGGAACTCACTTCTTCATCGATCACTGCACCGGAGTGGTCATAGGGGAGACGGCGGAATTGGGCCATCATGTTAAGATCTATCAGGGCGTCACCCTGGGAGCCAAATCATTCGAACTCGATGATCATGGACATCCGGTCAAGGGCGTAAAACGTCACCCGAACATCGAGGACCATGTAACCATCTATCCCGGGGCCACCATCCTCGGGGGCCGGACAACCATTGGACGCCACTCGACCATCGGCTCCAACGTCTGGCTGATGAAGTCGGTCGCACCGGACAGCATCGTTTATTATAAGGGAGACACCACGTCGGTGGTGCGGGAAAACCATACAACCGATCGCGGGGAAACGGATTCGGGATCCGACGATGTGACCGACTGGATGATCTAGTGGTGTGTCTCAAAATGAGCTTCCCTCCCGGCTTGCGCCGGAAGCCTCGATCACCCATTCCTGTCCTCTTCGACCATGCGAATCGATTTCACCAAGATGCACGGAGCCGGAAACGACTTCGTTATGATCGACAATATCAACGCGCGGGTACGGCTCTCACCCGGCGACGTCGCCAAGCTATGCCACCGCCGGTTTGGTATCGGGGCCGATGGGGTGCTCCTGCTCGAGCCGCCGGACTCCAACCGGGTCGATGCGACCATGGTCTATTACAATGCAGACGGTTCCCGCGCCGAAATGTGCGGCAACGGGGCACGATGTTTCGCTGCCTTCGCTCTTGAGCGGGGTCTCGGCCGCGACGGGCTCATACGTTTCAACACAGACGCGGGGATCGTGTCCGCCGAGACTGTCGATGACCTCTACCGTATCGAATTGACTCCTCCTACCGATCTGAATCTTGGCCGCACGATCGAGCTCAGGTCCGGTCCCAGGACGATCCATACGGTCAATACCGGCGTCCCCCATGTCGTTCACTTCGTCGATGACGTCAACGCGGTGGACATCCGCAGGTTCGGGTCCGAGATCCGGCATCACGCCGACTTCGCCCCCGCAGGAACGAATGTCAACGTGGCCGCGATCGATGAGGACGGCCTCGTTCATGTCCGCACCTACGAACGCGGCGTGGAGGACGAAACCCTGGCTTGTGGAACCGGCGTCACTGCAGTCGGCATCGTATCGTCCCTGATCAACAGGATCGCCAGACCGGTCCGTCTTCAAGTGGCAGGGGCCAGCGTACTGCTGGTTGATTTCGAGGAAACGGCCTCCGGTATCGAAAAAGTGACTCTGACCGGTCCGGCCGCGACCGTTTTCACCGGGATGGTCGAAATCGGCGACTGATCGCTGTTGGGGTCCGTCCGAGCGTTCTCCCGGTCTCACTTGGCGGCCAACGCGACCGCAATTTCCCGGGGCAAAGAAGGTCCTCTGAAGATCATTCCAGAGTAGACCTGGACCAACGAAGCGCCGGCATCCATTTTCTCTCCGGCCGTGACTCCATCGACAATGCCCCCGACTCCGATGATCGGCAGACGACCCTCGGTGCGACGTGCGATATACCGAATTATCAGGGTCGATTTCCGCGCCAGCGGAACTCCACTCAGTCCCCCCGCCTCTTTGTTTTCGGCAAACACCCCGGGTCTGGCCAGGGTCGTATTGGCGGCGATAATCCCGTCGAGCTTGAGCGAATCAATCGTTTCAAGCACCCCATCGATCTCGCGGAATGAAAGGTCGGGGGCAATTTTGACCAGGATCGGACACCGGTTTCGCCCGGAGCCGGCCACCTCACCCGAATTCTCAGCCTCCAGGGCAGCGAGCAATTCGCCAAGCCGCTCGGAGTCCTGCAACTTCCGCAGGTCGGGCGTATTCGGACTGCTGACGTTGACGACCAGGTAGTCTGCATGCCGGGCCAGGCGGCGAAATGATCCCAGGTAGTCTTCAATCGCCTGATCGAGCGGTGCCACCTTTGACTTGCCGATATTGACCCCGATGGGCGCAATCCTCCGCCCCGGCGGCGGAATTTTTTCCAGGCGACGGGCCACCCGCTCGGCACCTTCGTTATTGAACCCCATCCGGTTGATGATCGCTCCCTGATCCGGATAGCGAAAGAGCCTTGGTTTCGGATTTCCGGGCTGGGCCAGATGTGTGATTGTGCCGACCTCGACATGTCCAAACCCGAGAGCGGACAATCCTCGCCAGCAGACGGCGTTCTTGTCATAGCCTGCGGCCACGCCGATCCGATTGGGAAAACGGGTTCCAAAAATCTCGACCGGCTCGCCCATCCCCCTCCGATAGGCCAGCGACCGAATCAGCGGGACCAATCCGGGGATGGCCTGAAACAGGCGGAGGCCGATGACGGAAAGCTCATGTGCATTTTCGGCGTTAAGTCTGAAGAAAACGGGCCGAATCAGTTTTTCGTATGTAGATCCCATTGATAAACAGAAAGTCCACGCGGTTATCAGCTCTGCGGACCTTCTCAGGCAACCGAATTTCACGATGGGGGTGAAAGACCAATCTTCCAATCCGCCAATTTCTGCACAAATCCACCCTTTCAGAGACGATGGGAAAAACCCAAATAAGGTCGAATTCGAATTTCGTGAGTTGACTCTGATCAAACGAGGGTTTTCTCCTCTCAGAAATTCCTGATCAACTATGGCCAAATCTGCCCCTCAGCTCGACTGGTGCATCGTACGCCTCAGCAAAGACCTCAATTGGTGGGTCAAAGAAACCAGTGACACTGTTCACTGGGACGTCGACGGCTTGAGTATCATCGATCCGCGACAGGTCAGCCACATGCTCGAACTGCTCGAGCCACTGCGCGACTACGGGTTTGATGCCGACCTTCTGGATGCCGCGTTTATCTCCTTCGGGATCGACAAGGATCTCGGCAAGGGGCAGGTGCGCTTGACCCGGGTAAACGATCTGCTGATCGAATCCGAGGACAAGCTTTTCGCACTGCCGGACATCATGGACGAGGAGACAGGGCCCTACGCCGATTTCCTCGATCATGTCATGAAGCTGCGGGTCAAGATGCTGAACGACATGTATGAGTTTGAGCAGCAGCTCACCGTTGACGAAGTCGAGGACGAGCTCAGAGAGGAGCAGAACAACAGCCTGATCGAAGGAACCGCCGTTCATCTCTACAATGAGGTCATCGCTATTCTCGATTATGTTCCAGCCGGTTGGGAGGTTGACGAAGACGATGACAAACCGGACGCCGGGGGCGAGGATGAGTTCCCCGATATCGAGGACCACGAGGCTGAAGATAAAGAGGAGGCTGAAAAGCTTAAAGCCGACGCAACCCTTCGCTGGGACGAAGACGACGAGGAGAAAAAGGAAACCGGCGAAGAGGAATCCGATTCGGAGGACGAGGAAACCGACGAAGAGGAGGACGAAGACTCACGGACTGTCTGAGAGGCTGCCCGTTGGTTCAGTGACTCTACCGGCCGGTCCGACCGGCCTCGACCGCATCATTTCAAGGTGCCCCTGAACTCTCGGCAACTTCCTGCGCAAAGTAAGTGAGAATCATGTCTGCGCCTGCCCGCTTGATCGCGAGGAGCGACTCATCGCGGCACCGCTTGTAGTCGAGCCATCCCAGGCGGGCGGCGGCGTGGATCTGTGCGTATTCACCGGAAACCTGATACGCTGCGACCGGCAGATCGATGGCGTCGCGGACCTCCCGGATGATGTCAAGATAAGGACCGGCCGGCTTGATCATCAGAATATCGGCCCCTTCCCGAACATCGAGTTCGATTTCCATGCGCGCTTCCCTCCGGTTCGAAGGATTCAGCTGGTAGGTCCCCTTGTCGAGATAGGGAGCTCCTTCCACCCGGGCGCTTCCAACCGCATCGCGAAAAGGACCGTAATAGGCCGATGCATATTTCGCTGAATAGGCCAGGATCCCGGTCTCGGTCTGACCGGACTCATCGAGGGCGGATCGTATCGCCCCCACCCGACCATCCATCATGTCGGAGGGCGCCACCAGCGAGACCCCGGCCGAAGCATGGAGAACCGCCATTCTGGCGAGGACCTCGACCGTCCGGTCGTTGTCCACATCGCGCCCATCGGCCGTGAGAAGCCCATCATGGCCATGGGTGGTGTAGGGATCGAGCGCGATGTCCGTGATCACGAGGAGATCGGGGCAGGCTTTGCGGACCGCCCGAACAGCTCTCAGGATCAGGCCCTCCTCATCGAGCGAACGGGATCCCTCCGCATCCTTCAACTGGGCGGCCAGGCAGGGAAAGAGGGCCACGGCGGGGATTCCCAGGCCGGCCAGAGCACGGCAGGTTTCGACCAATGTATCGATCGTATGTCGCACTACTCCCGGCATGGACTCAACGTCCTCCGGCTGCCCGGTTCCATCCCGCACGAAAAGCGGTGCGATAAGGTCGTCGGTGCGGATGACCGTCTCCGAGATCAACCGTCGCAGGGCAACGCTTCGACGGAGCCGGCGAGGCCGGCGAACGAGTTCTGGCTTGAACTTGGGTGTCATCTTAGGAATAAGATAACATTCGAACACCATGTCGACCCGGCGTCCAGATGACATTTCCCGATCACCCGCACCGAATGCGGGTCGAAAGACGCTGCGAACCCCCTGTTGAGGGGATCGCGAATCCCCTGCGCGTACGCACGCTCGATCTATCGGGCTTGCGTCCTGTTTCCTCCTGCGTTGAACCATTTTTACTCAAGATCAAGCCATGTCCCTCCAACTATACGATACACTCAGTCGCCAGATTAAACCCCTCCATCCCGAGGACGGTCGGATTTTCCGTTTCTACTGCTGCGGACCAACCGTATATGGCCCGGCGCATATCGGTAATTTTCGTACCTTCATCAACCAGGACATCCTCCGGCGCACGCTTGAGGTCGCCGGCCTGAATACCAGACATGTTCGCAATCTCACGGATGTGGACGACAAAACGATCGCTGCGGCCAATCGTGAGGGATGCAGTCTGCGCGAGATCACCGATCGCTGGACGGACCGATTCCACGAGGATAGCGAAAAACTCGGTCTCCTGCCCCCACACGAAGAGCCGCGGGCCACCGATCATATCCAGGCGCAGATAGACATGATTGTCAGGCTGGTTGAGATCGGCCACGCCTATGCCACGGATGAGGGTTCGGTCTACTTCCGCGTGTCCTCGTATGACGACTACGGAAAGCTGTCACGGCTGAAAGAGCGCGAGATCACCCATGACCACGCGCCGGCCGGCAGCGATCGCATGGACGCCGACGAGTATGAGCGGGATTCGGTCTGCGACTTCGCTCTCTGGAAATCGCACAAGCCGACCGATGGCAGCGTCTCATGGGACAGTCCCTGGGGACCCGGACACCCCGGGTGGCATATTGAGTGCAGTGCCATGAGTCGCATCTATCTCGGAGACACCTTTGACCTGCACGCGGGCGGAGTCGACCTGCTGTTCCCACATCACGAAAACGAGATTGCCCAGAGCGAAGCGAGCAACGGAAAACCGTTCGCCCGGCATTGGTTCCACAATACCCATCTCATGGTCGAAGGACAGAAGATGAGCAAGAGCCTCGGCAATCTCTTCACGGTGGCCGATGCGATCGAGCGCGGCTACGGACCACGCGCACTACGCTATGTCCTGATGAGCGGACACTACCGCCAGCAGCTCAACTTCACGTGGGCCTCCATGAATGCCGCCACCAGTGCCATCAAGCGAATCGATAAAGCCGCCGCTCACCTGGCGGAGGCTTCCGGGCGCTCCATCGATCAGATCAATTCGGAGATCGGGCACTCTCCGGCGAACGGATCAGAATGGAATGGGCTCCAGAAGGCATGGCAGGCTCTCTGCGATGATCTCAATGTCCCCGCGGCCCTGGGCGGGTTCTTCAAGGCGATTCCGGAATTGGAATCCAAAAAAAACCGGGATGAAGCCATTCTCGCCCAGGACCGAATGCACCGATTCCTCTATGCGCTCGGCCTGCTCCCCGAGACCATGCAGTCAGTAACTGCTCCCGAAGAGATCATCGCCCTGGCCAACGAACGCTGGGCGGCCAAAGAGTCCAAAGACTATGCCACTGCCGACCGCCTCCGCGCCAAACTGACGGAAACCGGATGGAAGGTCCTCGACCGCAAGGACGGTTTCGATCTCGAACCCCTTTAACCCAACCTCGCCATGAATATGACACCATTGGAAGAAATCCGGCACTCGTGTTCCCACGTTCTGGCCGCAGCTGTTCTCAGGCTGTTTCCCGACACCCAACTCGATATCGGACCACCGACCGACAGCGGTTTCTACTACGACTTCGACCTGGAGCACAAATTCACCCAGGAGGATCTCGAGAAGATCGAGGCGGAGATGGCAAAGGTCATCAAGGAGAATCAGAAGTTCATCCGGCACGAAATCAGTAGGGAGGACGCCATTGCCCTGATCAGGGAGATCGGTCAGGAACGCTACAAACTCGGGCGACTCGATGATATCCCCGAAGACGAATCGATCTCATTCTACCAGAACGGGGAGTTCCGCGACCTCTGTGCCGGTACCCACGTCAATTATTCGAAGAAGATCAAGGGTTTCAAACTCCTGAGTATCGCCGGAGCTTACCACCGGGGAGACGAAAAGAACAAACAGCTCCAGCGAATCTACGGCACCGCCTTTCCCAACAAGACGGAACTGGCCGATTACCTCGAAAAGCTCGAGCAGGCCAAGGCACGCGACCACCGCAAGATCGGTCGCGACCTGAAACTCTTCCACATAGATGAGGCGGTCGGCCAGGGCCTTGTGCTCTGGACCCCAAACGGGGCCGTCATCAGACAGGAATTGCAGACGTTCATCTCGGAAGAATTGAACAAACAGGGCTATTCCCAGGTTTTCACACCTCACATCGGCAAGCTCGAACTCTACAAGACCTCCGGACATTTCCCCTACTACAGCGATTCGCAGTACCCGCCTGTGGTCGAACGCGAGTCCCTTCAGGAATTGGTCGACGAAGGGTGCAGCTGCGGCGACCTCTCCAATCGCCTTAAAACGGGCGAGATCGACGGCTACCTGCTGAAGCCGATGAACTGCCCCCACCACATCAAGATCTACGACAGCCAGCCTCACTCCTACCGCGATCTTCCTGTCCGGCTCGCCGAATTCGGAACAGTCTACCGATGGGAGCAGTCGGGCGAGCTCAGCGGGATGATGCGCGTCCGTGGGTTGACCCAGGACGACGCCCACCTTTTCTGCACGGAAGAACAGCTGGCGGACGAACTCCAGGGTTGTCTCTCCCTGGTCAAGATCATCCTGACAACCCTTGGGATGACCAACTATCGGGTGCGCGTCGGGCTGCGGGACCCGGATTCATCCAAATACACGGGAGATCCCGCCAATTGGGACAAAGCCGAGGAGGCCTGTCGGGTCGCAGCGCAAAGCCTTGGTGTTCCCTTCGCCGAGGAATCCGGTGAAGCCGCCTTTTACGGACCCAAGATCGATTTCGTGGTCAGCGACGTGATCGGGCGCGAATGGCAACTTGGCACGGTCCAGGTCGACTACAACCTGCCCGAACGCTTCGACCTGAACTATATCGGCGCCGACAATCAGAATCATCGCCCGATCATGATCCACCGGGCACCGTTCGGTTCAATGGAGAGATTCTGCGGTGTGCTCATCGAGCACTTCGGCGGCGATTTCCCGATCTGGCTGGCGCCTGAGCAGCTGCGCCTGCTCCCGATCAGCGACAAGTTCGAGGAGACCACCCAGGCCATCTTTCAGCGCTATCGTGATGCCGGGATTCGTGTGAGCGTCGACAACCACTCGGACAAGCTCGGTGCCAAGATTCGCCGGGCTGAGTTGGACAAAGTGCCCTACACGGCGATCATCGGACAAAAAGAGGTCGAAGCGAATACGCTTTCAATCCGCTCACGTTTTACCGGCGACGAAGGCAGTCAGCCGACCGATGCATTCCTGGACCGGCTTCAAGACGAGATCAAAACGCGCAAGCTGATGATGAAGGAGACCTAGGAATTTCGGAATGCGGATTTCGGATTTCGGATTGAAGAGGGTGCGAACGGCGGGGTCATTGAGTTAATTCTTGCACGCCAGTGCTGGAATTCCGCTTTGACCCCTGCTTCAACCGGTGCGGATGGGGTCCAGCTGTTCGAACAGCTCCACCGGTGGTTTGCAGTCTCAATCCTGCAGCCTCTCTCTCAAGACGCCACTGCGTCCCGACCGACGGGACTCACCATGCGGCAGAAGACGATCTTCCCGCCGGATGACGGGACGACACTGTTGATCTCTACCTCGATCTTCTTTCCGACATAGGTATGGGCGTCCTGTACCACGACCATGGATCCGTCCGTGAGGTAACCCACCGCCTGTCCCTCCTCACGACCTTCCTTGATCAGGTCGACGGTCAGACGTTCCCCGGTCACAACGTCCGGATGGAGTGCCTTGGACAGGCCATTCAGATTGAGCCAGACCACACCGTGGAACTGCGCCAACTTGGCCAGATTGAAATCCGTGGTCAGTAACTTGGCCTTCATCGACTGAGCGATGAAGATCAGTTTTTCATCGGACGACTGTTTCTTGCCCACCTCGCTCTCCTGGATGCGAAGATCCAGGCTGGGGATCTTGCGCAGGGCATTGAGCGATTCCAGTCCACGACGACCCTTGCTCTGCCTCGCCTGGTCGCGGGAGTCCGCGATGGTGTGAAGGTCCTCGATGACGAACTGCGGTATGATCAGGGCCGCGGTTATGAACTGTGCCTCGCAGACCCGAACGATTCGGCCATCAATCAGGGCACTCGTGTCCAAGACCACGAGGGGCACATCCACGTCGTGAGGCACGAACCGCACGTAGGGTATGACCAGGTTGAACTCGTCCTTTCCCCGCAGAGCGACCACGGCACCGAGATAGGAGCAGATGACAAACAGCCCCAATCGCACCAGATAAATCATTTGCGGATCACCCTCGTCCAGCAGAGGGGAGGCTGAGACCATGAATGCGATCAGGGAGCCGGTGAAGAAGCCAAAGGTCAGCGCAGACAGTCCGCGCAGCGAAAATCCTTTAAGAAGGATGTCCACCAGGACTACCAGCGACCCGATCAGAAGACCGATGACTATGGCCAGCCATTGATAAGGATCCCATTCCTTGATCGACAGGCAGACGAGCCAACTCGCCAATGCGGTCGTGAAGATGAAGAGTATGCGTAAAGTGATCAGAGTTGTTTTCACAACGGTGCGGTAAAGAAATGTCCATGGGCCCGCATCACCGGGATGCAGGTTTCTGACTACATCTACGGCAATTTTGACCGCACCTTCACACTTGGTCCGTTATTTTACGGACAACCGGTTTCGAACCGGGCCACCGGCTTCGCTATTTGAGGGATGCAAAAACTAGCAATGCAAAGGGAAGTATGGTGAGAACAGCTATCAACACGTAGAGTGTGATGACAGTTCGTCGGGCCATTTTCTGCTCGTCAGCCTTTTTCGCCATAGTCAACCTTGGTTGTCTTCTCGCCCATTAGGAAATCATGAATTACTGGTTGGTCAAACAGGAACCCGAGGCCTACTCTTGGGACGAATTCGTCAAGGACAAAGGCACGGACTGGGATGGGGTCCGCAATTACCAGGCCCGAAATAATCTTCGGACCATGAAACGCGGCGACCGGGCCCTCTTTTATCACAGCGTCGGGCCGCGCACGGTCGTCGGGATCGCCCGGGTCCACAAGACGGCCTTCCCCGATCCCACCGCCACAGACGGCGATTGGTCAGCCGTTCACTTGAAACCGGTGAAGGCGCTCAAGAACCCCGTGTCGCTTGACCAGATAAAGCTGGAGCCCAGCCTCTCAGGTATCGCACTGATCAAGAACAGCCGTCTTTCAGTTCAACCCCTGCCCAAGGCGGCCTTCGAAAAAATCGTCGGGATGGGTTCGTGATCGGGTCGATCGATCCTTGGGGCCGCGGATAGGGGCTGAATAACCCTGCCCCAAGTGCGCCCGATCAGAAACCTCCGATCAGTGGGAGTTCCCGGGACAACTGCGAACTGACCACGGAGTCGATCTGGTTCATGACCTGGATAAAGCGAGCCGCCATACGCGCCGAAAACTGCTTTTCCATGATCTTGTAATACTTCTTTTTCAGATCCAGCAGATCCTCCTGGATGGCAAAAGACCGCTCGGCCACATCCTTGGCCTGCTCGTCACTCAGGTCTTCAAGGACTTCAAGGTATTCACGAAGCAATGCCACCCTGCGGTCACCTATTTTCCCCTGCTCCAATTCGTAATCCCGGTAGATGGACCAGAACTGGTCCGAAATCGCGGGGTCAAGATTCATGGCAGTGCCCACGATTTCAACGCCGTAGGTCTGCATTTCCTTCCGGGCCACTTCAAGCGAAGTACCTGGATCCTGGGCGAATACCGATGCCGCCAAAAGGGGGATGAGGGTCAATAATCTTTTCATGATAGCCTTGTCGCAGGGTTCTCGTCGAACAGGTAGCCCCTTTTGCATTCCCGTCAATCATCGAGTAAAGGACACCTTGAAAAATCAGAGGCAATCGGATACTCTGTTCATCCAAGGCACCCGCAAGTTCAGAGGAGCCGGCCAGATGCCCGGCCCGAAAGGCTCGACACAATCTCCACAACGCGTTTTCTCACCCTTCGTGTCCACGGTTCTAACGGTTATCGCTCCAGGTCTGCTCGGCGCTTCGGTCGCACAGGCAGCGCGGCGCCACGGTGCCGCCGACCGGATCAAGATCTGGGCCAGACGCCCCGAAACGAGGTTGGCCCTCAATAAGTCCGACTGGTGCGATGAAGCGGCTGATACCCTGAGCTCGGCGGTTGAAGATGCCAATATCGTCGTGGTCTGCACCCCGGTGGACCGAATCATCGAATCGATCAAAAGCTTCAGTGACAGCCTGGGTCCGGACGCCGTGGTCACAGACGTTGGCAGCGTCAAGGGAGAGATCTGCCGATTTGCCTCCAATGCATTGAAAAACGGCGCCGGATTCGTCGGTTCCCACCCAATGGCAGGGTCCGAGAAGAGCGGGATGGAACACGCCAGTGCCGATCTGTTCAAAGACCGACCTTGTTTTGTGACTCCCCTCGAGCAGACACCGTCCGAATCGGTTGATCAGGTTGTATCGTTCTGGACCCGGATTGGCGCCGAGGTGGTGACCCTGCCTCCGGATCGTCACGACGAGATAGTGGCCCATATCAGCCACCTTCCCCACCTGGCGGCGTCCGCCCTGTGCAGCCTTATGGCCGGACACGATCCATCCTGGCGTCACTATGCGGGCGGTGGTCTTCGTGATACGACGCGAGTGGCCGGCGGAAGCCCCTCTCTGTGGTTGGAGATCCTGTTCGAGAATCGTGACGAGGTGCTTCGAGCGCTCGCTTCCTACCAGGACGAACTCCAGGGGTTCCATGCGGCGCTGTCCAACCGCGACATTCTTCAAGTGAAGGCGCTGCTTGAGCGAGGAAAGGACTACCGTGACCAATTCCGACCGAGATAGGCTTCACGCCGATCACTTGCCGCCGGTCCTGCCGATACGCCCCTTTTCGAAACCTGTAACCGGGCGGGTTCGAGTACCGGGGTCCAAGAGCATCACCAATCGCGCCCTCATTCTGTCAGCTCTGAGCAGAGGCCGGACCGTTATTCATAATCCCCTCTTCAGTGAAGACACCCGGATCATGATGGACGCCCTCCGGGTCCTCGGCTTCGAACTGAAAACCGACCAACCGGGTTCCGCCATCGAGATCACGGGAAACGCGGGCCGGGTCCCGACGAACGGGGCAACGCTTGATATAGGCAATTCAGGAACATCCGCCCGCTTCCTGACCGCATTCTGCTGCCTCGCTGAGAGCGGAACCTTCAAAATCGACGGGGTCGAACAGATGCGCCATCGACCGATCAGCGGGTTGGTCGATGCCTTGAAGGCAGCCGGCGCACAGATAGAAATGGCCCCGACAGGCGGCTTTCCGCTTGAAATCCGTTCCTGCGGACTGAGAGGAGGCCAGGTTTGGGTCGACGCCACCGGTAGCAGCCAGGCGCTTTCCGCGCTTCTGATGGTCGCACCCTGCGCCCGCACCGGCCTTCAGATCCACCTGTCAGACACCCGCGTACGACGACCCTACGTGGACATGACCCTCGCCATGATGCGCGAATTCGGGATCCCCTCTCAGGCGATTTCCACCTCGGAAGATGCCTTCCTGGTCAGACCGGGCGTGACCTATTCTCTCGATACGGACACCTACGCGGTCGAATCCGACGCCTCCGCGGCAAGTTACTTCCTTGCCCTGCCCGCTGCAGTCGGCGGTGACTTACAGATTGAGGACCTGAAACTCAATGGTCTCCAGGGCGACGCATCATTCGCCCGGATCATTCGCGATCTGGGATGTGAGATGAATGAACCTGCCGATGGTGTTCGGATCGCCCGCTCCCGGACCGATTCACCCCTGTCGGGCGTGACTTTCGACTTCTTCCAGATTTCGGATACGTTCCTCACCTTGGCCGCCCTGGCACCCCTGCTGCAGGGCTCAACCACGATCACGGGCATTGCCCATACCCGAAAACAGGAAACAGACCGCGTGTCTGCCGTCGCCACCGAATTGAGAAAACTCGGGCAGGAGGTCGTCGAAAGCGAAGACGCCCTGACCATCCATCCCCGTCCGCTTCGTGAGGCAACCGTGGACACTTACGACGACCATCGAATCGCCATGAGTTTTTCCATATTGGGCTGCCACGATCTGCATGGTGACGGTCGGGCTTGGATGGCGATCCGCAATCCCTCCACCTGCGCAAAGACCTTTCCCTCCTTCTTCCAGAAACTCGAGGATTTACGCCAGGAGTCATGACCCTTTTTCTCATCCATGCAATCTGACGGATTTTTCATTGTCGCGGTCGACGGTGGAGCCGCCTCGGGAAAGTCCTCCACCTGCAGGGCGCTCAGCGCCCGGTTCGGCCTCCTGCACGTCGACACCGGATCCTATTACCGGGCCATCACCCATCGCCTGCTGAACCTTGGCGTTGATCCGTCCGAGCCTCACGCAGTCGAAGCAGCCCTCGCCCGGATCGATCTCGGCACCCGGGTTGCCGATCGATCAGCCGCAATGGTGATCGATGGAAACACGCCCGAAGACGAGATTCGCGGTCCGGAAGTAAACGCAAACGTCTCCGCCTTCGCCGCGTTGCCCGAGGTCCGTGCCTTCCTCCTCGAATACCAGCGAAGCCAGGCCCGGACGGCGAGGGACGGTGGATTTGCCGGACTGATCATGGAGGGACGTGATATCGGGTCGGTCATATTTCCTGACGCATCGTTCCGGTTCTTCCTCATGGCTGATCCCAAGGCGCGGGTCCAACGACGCGCGGCCCAGGGACAGACCGACAGTATCCAGGAACGGGACCGCCTGGACAGCCAACGGAAATCATCCCCTCTGGTCTGCCCGGAGGGTGCCGTTCAGGTCGATTCGACCCACCTTACTCTCGAGGAGGTTGTGGAAAAGATTTCCGAAATCATCGAAGCCCGCCTTGGGGAAACAAGCTCTTCGGGCTGATGGGATTCTATCAACCAGACACTGGTGGGTGTCCCAGGGAGTTTTTCAGGTCGAAGACGGCGCGCCAAGGACATCCAGGCCAGCCGCTTCGAACGGAACCATCAGGTGAGCCGATCGAGGGATAAACTTCCTGGTTCGGACACTAGTCCAGCCCGCACGCTTTCCTCGCCCGGTCGAGCACCGTCTTCGCTTTGGTCCGGGCGCACGCCGCACCCTTCTGCAGGACAGATTCGACGAAATCAAGGTTGGCCGCCAGTTCCAACCGACGTTGGCGCGCTTCTTCGAAGTATTCCCAGTGATGGGCAAACAGCGTTTTCTTCAGATCCCCGTAACCCAGGCCACCCGCTCGAAGACGCTCAAGCGTTTCCGCGTAAACCTCCTCGGGACCAACCAGTTTCAGGAGTTGCATGGCGGTGTTCTTTTCGGCATCCGGCTTCGGTTCCTCCGGAGTCCGGCTGTCCATCACCATGCCCATGATCTTCTTCCGGGTCGGCTTCTCGTCCGAAAAAATATCGATGGCATTGCCGTAGCTCTTGCTCATCTTCTGGCCGTCCGTCCCGGGAACCACCGCCGTATCCTCCCGGATCCGGACCTCCGGGATGACGAATACCTCACCATAGGCCTTGTTGAACTTCATCGCGATATCACGGGTCACCTCGACGTGCTGCTTCTGGTCGCGACCCACCGGGACGACGTTGGAGTCGTAGATCAGAATGTCCGAAGCCATCAGCACCGGATAGGTAAAGAGCCCGTGATTGGCGGAAATACCCTTGGTCGTCTTGTCCTTGTAGCTGTGACACCGCTCCAACAATCCCACCGGGGTCACGGTCGCCAGCATCCAGGTCAGTTCGGTGACTTCAGGAACATCGGACTGGCGGAAGAAAACCGCCTTTTCCGGGTCAAGGCCACAGGCCAGAAAGTCAAGAGCCGCATCAAGCGTGTACTTCCGACGGAGATCCGCATCGAAGATGGTGGTCATCGAATGGTAGTCCGCGATGAAGTAGTAGGCCTCGCCTCTGTCCTGAAGCTCGATCGCGGGCTTCATCATTCCAAAATAATTGCCGACGTGGAGCACGCCGGAAGACTGAATTCCTGAAAGTATTCGCATGCCGAAAAGAGAGAAAAAGAAGACCGGAGGATCGATCTGGCGATCAAAAACCTTATGAATCCCGGCGCGGTAACCGGCGGAGGTCGCTCTTTGCACCGACGATCTGGTCATGGCCCAGGAACCCTCCAAAGGCGGTCAGTGGGTAGACGAGAGATCTTCGACCGAGCAGGGTGCCGGGTTGGAGTACGGCATTGCAGCCGACTTCGGCCCCGTCCCCCAACATGGCTCCGAGTTTTCGCAAACCCGTATCAACCACCCCTGATGGCAGACGAAGGGAGACATCATTCCCGTCCAGGCGTACATTCGAACAGATCACACCTGCGCCCAGATGGCTGTTGTTTCCCAGAACGGTGTCTCCGACGTAACTGAAATGGGGCACCTTCACCCCATCGAGCAAAAGGGCGTTCTTGAACTCACAGGAATTGCCGAGTACGCATCCGCGGCCGGCTATCAGATTTCCACGCACATAAACCCCCGGGCGTATCTCGGTCTCCGGCCCGATATAGGCCGGACCCACTATGGTGCAGAAATGGGGAAGCTGAACCGAGGGGTCGATATGGACAGGACCGCTGACATGGACCCCCGGGGGCAAGGGCGTCGATGGCACCCGGGGCGTCATGCTCTGCAGAGCGGATCCGATCAAACCGACCCATTCCCATGGAGCGGCATCCGCCCGGAATGATCGATCAAAGGGAAGGGAATCCGGAAAATCGAAGAAGTCGGCTGCTTTCACAGCCAGTTTGATCGCACCGACGAAGTCCGGCGTCAATGCCGAGAGCACTCTGAGAAAGGTGCCCTGCAATATGAACGGTTGCAGCCGATCGTGAATCCGACTCTATGGTGGGTTCATGGCCGATCCATGGACCGTCCTCATACCCATCGTTATTGCCGACGTAATCAACCCGGTGCTTTTTGCCTTCATGGTCTATGCAGCCGGTTCGAACCGTCCGATCAGCAATACCCTGATCGTTCTGCTCGGTCACACCACGGCCTATCTGAGCGCGGGCATCCTGCTCGCTCTTGGAATGGAACGGATCACCGGCTATCTCTCGAAGCCCCACTCGATCGATTTCGTGATTGGACTTGTGATCGGGCTGCTCCTGATCTGGGTCGCTTATCTGAGCAGTCGCCGGAAACCCGACACCGATAATGGCCCGGGCGAACAACTGACACCCCTCAAGGCATTCGGATTTGGTGCGATCATCAATTTCATCGGCATCCCTTTTGCCCTCCCCTATTTCGCAGCCATTGACCAGATCCTGAGAGAGAACCTGAGTGTCTTCGATTCACTTCTCATCCTGCTTGGATACAACCTTCTATATGCACTGCCCTTCCTCATGGTGCCCGTGATCTGTATGCTCATGGGGCAGCAAAGCCAGCCTCTGCTTGCCCGTATCAACAACTGGCTCGACAGGGTTGGGGGCGTCCTGATGCCCTTCATTCTGGGCCTGGTGGGGCTGGCCCTGGTGGCGGATTCAGTCACTTATTTCTCGACCGGCAGGGGTCTCTGGTAAACCCACCGAAGAAGCGTCAGTCGTTGACCCTGGATTTCGAATACAACTTCTGGAACCCGCGTGCCTCGCGACCCTTGTCCTTACATTTATGGTAGGCGTATCCCGCGATGAGCGGAAGAGCCAGAGTCGCCTCGCTGTAGACCATCTGCTCAAACACGGTTGACACCTTGCCCCAGGAGCTGGCCTCGCGAAGGGTGGAACCCGACAGAGCCCCGTCGCGTTCGTCCGCCACCGTGATCTGAACGGCATACTTGTGCATGTCCGCTTTGGACGGATCGAGCAGGTCGGCCGCCACCACGATATCCTGGGTGAAGTTCTTGGGCACCCCACCCCCAACCATCAGGATACCGGTGGTCGGATTGGCCAACTTGATGTCGGTCAGCTCGAGAAAGTCCCTGGCCGAGTCCAGGCTCGTGCTGAATTCGCGGTTCTTCGACTGGTGCATGACAAAACCGAAGCCGGCCGAACAATCGCTGAAGGCCGGAACGAAAATCGGAACGTCCTTCCGGTAACAGGCCTCAACGATGCAGTCATCGGCCTTGCATCCGTTCTCCTCCAGGTAACGACCCATTTCCCAAATGAATTCCCGGGACGAATACGGACGCCTTTCCAGGCCATCGCAGATCGTGCCGATGGTTTCGTCGCAGATTCTCAGTTCGTCTTCGTCGATGAACGTGTCGTAGATGCGATCGATGTTCAGGTCGCGCAGCTCGTTGTCGTCGACCCACTTCGATCCCTTGTAGTGCCTGAAACCAAGACCCTCGAAAAAGTCCTGGTCCACGATCAGCGCTCCGGTCGAAACAATGGCATCGACCAGATTATTGTCCACCAGGTCATAGACAATCCGCTTCAGCCCGGCCGAGAAGATCGAGCCCGCCAGAACGAGGATGATGCCACAATCCTTGTCCGTCAGCATCATCTCGTAGATCCTGGCCGCCCGGTTCAGGTCACGCGCGGAAAAGGCCATGTCACCCATCGCCTCTACCAGGGGGACGACATTGTGCTCCTTGATATCCAGGTGGACGATTGTTTCCTTCAGATAGTCAGCTTTGGTCATGGTCGTCTGTCCCTTTGGTTGGGTTGAGGCCGAGATCTACGACTGCGGGGCACGGATATCAAGCGGCGAAACCACCCGGGATCGGCCCAGGGAGGACAGTCTTCCTGTCAGGTTTCAGAACCTACGCTTAAGCAAATACTTACCAAATTTAAAGGAAGGCCACAACCCTCAAGAGAGCTTTTGACTTTGTCCGCGCAGAGCCTAACCTGCGACGAAAATGGAGCACCTTCATGCCTATTGGCGGATGGAGTACATCGAGGCGCCAAATCACACGGAAAGAGGCAATCCCTTCGTTGAACTCCCCAAGCAGAATGACGATCGAGCGACCCATATCGTGCATCGGTCCGATCATGCCTATCTGGTGCTCAACAGATTTCCATACAATGCCGGGCACCTTCTGGCCATACCCTACCGAGAAGTCGCCGATCTGGCCGACCTCGAACCCGAGGAGCGTCTCGACCTGATGAACCTGCTCGTGGTCGCTACCGATCTCCTGAAGAAAGCGCTCAAACCGGACGGATTCAACGTGGGGTTGAACTTGGGCAGTCCAGCCGGAGCCGGTATTCCCAGCCACCTCCACTTTCACATTGTACCCAGATGGAGCGGTGACACGAACTTCATGCCGGTCATTGGAAACACCCGGGTGCTCCCGCAATCGCTGGATCTCATGTGGGAGCGGATCATGAACGTGCACAATGACCGCCCGGATACCGCCGAAGGACAGCATGGCTAAGAAAACGCTCCACTTCCAGAATCCCAGATTTCTCAACCAGCTCTATTGCGGAAGCGAAGACAACCTGACGCTACTTGAGCACACTCTTGATGTTCAAACTGTTACAAGAGAAGATTGGTTGACGCTGGAAGGATCGGAGGAGGCGGTCGAACGAGCTGAATCGCTCTTTGAGCTGCTGCAGGAAGGGCGCAACCAGGGACTCTCGATCAAGAACGCTGACTTTCTCCACATGCTCAATGGCGTGGCCAATGGTCATTTCGAGGAGTTCCGGTCGCTCTTTGAACCGGCCGTAGTGATCAGGACCAGCCGGAGGACGATCATCCCCAAGACGTTGGGCCAGAAGAAGTACCTCCAATCAATCAGCGCGCATGACATCGTTTTGGGCATCGGTCCGGCCGGAACAGGGAAAACCTATCTGGCCATGGCCGCCGCCGTCGATGCCCTCAGGCGGAACAACGTCCAGAAGATCATCCTCACCAGACCGGCGGTCGAAGCAGGAGAAGCGCTCGGTTTTCTACCCGGAGACTTGACCGAGAAGATCGAGCCCTACCTCCGGCCGCTCTATGACGCCCTCGATGATATGCTCGACAAAGACGATGCATCGCGTCTGATGGAGAAAGGACTCATTGAAATAGCCCCCCTCGCTTACATGAGGGGACGAACGCTGAGCAACGCGTTTGTCATCCTGGACGAAGCCCAAAACACCACTCCCGAGCAAATGATGATGTTTCTGACCCGAATGGGTGATCGGAGCAAAATGGTGATCACCGGCGATATTACACAAATCGATCTCCCGCGATCCAAGTCATCCGGCCTGCTTCAGGTAAAAAGGATCCTGACCGATATCGAGGGCATCGATTTCTTCCAATTCCGAGACTCAGACGTCGTCCGCCACCCTCTCGTTCAGAGGATCATCAATGCCTATGACACCTTCCATGCCAGCCCGGAAGGCACCGAAGCGCATCGTTGAAGCTGTCAACGGAATCTCCTGACCACTCTCCATGGCAAAGCCCGATAAATCGACCAAGTCGGCGATCGGCCTGAAGCGCCGCAAGCGCAAGCGCCGCACTGGATCCGCGTCCGATCTGTTCGAGTTTCTGGAGCACAGCAAGGTCATCTCGCTGGCCGTCTTTGTTCTGACCGTCATATCGATCGTCTTTATCAGCTTTGTCGGGATCAGCCCGGCCGGATACCAGATCCTTCCCAATCAGTTGGCCTCGGTCCGCATCATAGCCGACGCCCCTTTCTCCTACGAAAGCAAACTCCTGACTGAACGGCAGCAGGTGCGGATGGAAAGCCAGATCCCCCCCGTTTACCGGATCGACATGGCGCCCTACGAGGCATTCGAGATGCACCTTCATGATCTCCTGGCCGAGACCGAGGCGGTCGCTGCCGACTGGACCGACGAGACCGAGGCCGAACGCCTCGAATCGCTGTCCTCCCTGGCCGAGGTCTACAACCTGCGCGGCGCCTACCGGATGACGGCGAACGACCTCGCCACCCTCACGCAATACGGCGACGCCATGAGCCGTATGCGATTGATCGATACAGGGCTCTTCATCGTGAAGGAAATCTATCGGGCCGGCGTCTTCGACGCCACCAACTCGGTGGCTGCGGCCGCCCCGGGCACCGTCCCGCTCTTTCATATCCAAAAGGATTCAGGCCAGGTCGGGCAGGCCCGGGTTCAGCCCCTGGATGACGCCCAGACCTTCCTCCGCATCAACCTGGCCGCCGAGAATATACCGCCCGCCATCGTCACTGCCGTCTTCCGTCTGCTGCGAAACGGTTTGAGCGCCAACCTGAAGTTCGATCCCGAAGCCAGCAACGCGCTCCGGGAAACGGTGCTGGTCACCCTCAAACCCGAGATCGTGGTGGTCGAAACCGGGCGAAGTATCATTGAACCGGGTACAAGGGTGACCCCCGAGCAGCACGAGATGCTCCTGGCTTACCAGCGTTTCATCACCTCCAGCCGGCAACTGCCCACCGGCATCGACATCCAGTTGGTCAGCCGGATGATCCTCGTCCTGGCCATGATCATAACGGCGGTTGGTTACATCAAACTCGAGGATCCACTTACCCTCGAAAGCAACGGCCGCCTCAGTCTTCTTGCCCTCGTGCTGGTCCTCAATCTGGGGCTGGTGCGCGCCTTCTACGAATTGGGCACGCTTCCCTTCTTTGTCGGAAATCCGTCGGCCTCCGCCATCGTTCCCTTTCTGGCGCCGACCGCGTTTGCCCCCATCATTGTGGCCACCTTGATCGGGGGCGGACCCGGGCTCTTTTCGGCGCTCCTGGTCAGTCTTTTCACCGGCGTGATGTACGGCAACCGCCTCGATATCCTGGTGATTTCATTCCTCAGTTCGACCGTGGCCATTCTCAGCAGCCGCAACGCCCGGTTTCGGGGCCGAATCATTCGCGCCGGAGGATACGCCGGCCTCACCGCGGCGCTCTTTGCCCTCCTGCTTGGCCTGGCTGACCAGATCGCCCTGAATACCATCTGGAAGCAGATGGCCTCGGCCCTCGGCACCGGCATTTCTACCGGAATCGTCGTGGTCGGGTTGATTCCCATTCTCGAGAGCCTCTTCAAGCGAACGACCGACATCACCTTGATCGAGTTGGCCGATTTCAACCATCCCCTCCTGCGGCTCATGCAGATGGATGCCCCCGGCACCTACCATCACAGCCTGATGGTATCAACCCTCTCCGAGAATGCAGCCAACGCGGTCGGCGCCAATGCCCTGCTCTGCCGGGTCGGGTGCATGTTTCACGACATCGGGAAAATGGTAAAACCCGAGTATTTCACGGAAAACCAAGGGGAGAGCGGCAATCCCCATGACGAGAAGTCACCTTCGTTCAGCGCCCTGATCATAAAAAGCCACGTGAAGGAAGGATTGGATATGGGCATAAAAAGCAAGCTGCCCAAGCCGATCATCGACATCATCCGACAACACCACGGCACCAGCCTGATCTGGTACTTTTATCACCGTGCCATGGAGGCCTCGCGGGCCGGACAGACCGGGACCAACGGGGCAGTTGAAGTCAGTGAATCAACCTATCGCTATGACGGCCCAAAGCCCCAGTTCCTGGAGAGCGCAGTCGTCTTCTTCGCCGACTCGGTGGAGGCCGCCAGCCGGTCCCTGAGGAAAGTGACCCCACAGAATATCGAGGAGTTGGTGGACAGCATCTTTGACGATCGAATCCGGGACGGACAATTGGACGAATGCCCCATCACCTACGCCCAGGCCGCCGCCATCAGGAAGAGCTTTGTCTTCACCCTTCTCAATTCGCTTCATGCGAGAATCGCCTACCCGAAAGCCGACAAGGAATCTGAACCCGCCCAGACCGAAGAGCACGAAGAAGCGGAAACCACGGTCAGTACACCTGCATAACGGTTGCCGTGATCTTTCGGTTCCCCTCGCCGATACCCGGCGGGTATTTCATCACCTCGACAACCTGGCCGCATGGCCGGTGCCTGAGGGAGAACTCTCCGTGGCCTTCCTGACCCGTGAGCACATGTGCCGCCTCCATTCGGATTTTCTTCAGGACGACAGCCTGACCGATGTGATTACATTCGAAGGCGCACCCGAGGCCGGCCTCGCCGGCGAGATCTGCGTGGCCCCCGTGCAGGCCCATGAGTTCAAGGGCGCCCGCCGCTTGCCCTTTGCCGAGGAACTGACCCTCTACCTCGTCCATGGTTATCTCCACCTGGCCGGGTTGGATGACGTCGACCCAACTGCTCGCAAGAAAATGCGCGCCGCCGAGCGCCGGGCCATGGATCACCTGCGGGCCGTCGACGCGATACCCCGCTTCAACTTCCGGCCGGGCTGACAGCTCAAACAGACCGTAGCCTTCGACGGCGCGTCCGGTGGCCACGCCCTACCCTTTCCGAATGGAGAGCAAAACAAACCGTAGTATGCAACGTTGCACACTACGGTTTGTTTTCAGTCGAAGGGTACCACCCGCCATCGACGGGAATCAGGATATCGGAGCGAATCCCATCGGAGCCAGCCCCTCCCGGGCGGTTCGTTGTGGCTCGCCCGTTTTTCAGTCGACCTCAGAGCAGCGATTCGTGATGGGCCTGCAGATACTCGTTGGGCTTGGTCGGTCCGACCTTGAGCGGGTAACGATAGAGACTGCCCTCATAATTGCGGACGACGATTTCATTGTCGTCGATCGATTCGACGGTGTCGGGATTGATCGGTACTTTCCCGCCGCCGCCAGGGGCGTCGATGACCAATTGCGGCACCGCGTACCCTGTCGTGTGTCCTCGAAGCCCCCGAATGATCTCAATCCCGTCCCGGAGATCCGCCCTGAGATGGGCACTGCCCGTGATCAGGTCGCATTGGTAGACATAGTAGGGCCTGACCCGCATGCGCAAAAGGCGATGCACCAGTGATTTCATCGTTTCGAGGTCGTCGTTCACGCCCTTGAGCAGTACAGACTGATTGCCCAGGGGGACGCCAGCGTAGGACAATTGCTCGCACGCCTCACGCAAGGCCTGCGTGCATTCTTTCGGATGATTGGTGTGAATGCTCATCCACACCGGTCCGTGCTTGCGCAGGATGCCACAGAGTTCAGGGGTGATCCGTTGCGGCAGAAAGACCGGAATCCGGGATCCGATTCGGATGAATTCGACGTGAGGGATCGCCCGCAATCTGCCCAGCAGGTGATCGAGCTTTCGATCGGCCAGAAGTAGTGGGTCTCCCCCGCTCAAAAGCACGTCCCGGACCTCGGGGTGACTCTCGATGTATCGGAGACCCTGTTCGTATTCCGGATGGAAATTGTAGTCCTGTGCATTGCTGACCAGGCGGCTGCGCGTGCAGTAACGGCAATAAGCGGCACAGCGATCGGTGACCAGAAAGAGAACCCGGTCCGGGTACCGGTGCACGATGCCCGGCACAGGTGAACTCCCATCTTCGCCGATCGGATCCAGCATCTCCTCGGGCGCGGTCTGCATCTCACCGATCCGCGGGATTACCTGTCGCCGAATCGGGCATTCGGGGTCATCGCGGTCAATCAGTTTGAAGAAATAAGGTGTGATCGCGAGAGCGAGTTTCCGATTGGCAAAGAAGCAACCCTCCTTCTCCTCCGGTGTCAGCGTCATGACGCGTTCAAGCTGTTCAACCCGGCTCAAGCGGTTCTTTAACTGCCATCCCCAATCGTTCCAGGTTTCAGCGGGAACGTGCTCCCAAAGTCCCTGCCCCTCAAACCAATCGTCGCGTGTCTCGTAGTCAGCCATCTTCAAATGCGTAAAAAAGGTGACTATCCGCCCATGTCGACCCGTGTCAAATCGACCCGGGATCTATTTTGGAATCTGCAGGCAAAACGGCCGATTTCATTTGGCAGGCTCCTGCCGATCGCTTTACCTGCAGGCCCGATGAAGCAATCAAGAACCGGCGTTTTGGCATTGGAGGACGGCAGCGTTTTTCGCGGTCAGGTATTTGGCGGCACGTCCACTGTGGTCGGTGAAGCTGTTTTCAATACCAGTATGACCGGGTATCAGGAGATTCTGACCGACCCATCCTATTTCCGGCAGATCGTGACCATGACCGCACCCCAGATCGGCAACTACGGGGTCAATCCTGCAGACGAAGAGTCATCCGGACCGAAAGTCTTCGGGTTCGTCGTGCGCGAACTCAGCCCGATCATGAGCAGTTGGCGCGGACATTCGAGCCTTGATACCTATCTCGAGCAGCATGGGATCCCCGGCATTCAGGGCGTCGACACCCGGACCATCACCAAGAGGCTCAGGGTCGCCGGCGCAATGAAAGCCTGCCTGAGCACCGAGGGCATCGACGATGATGAAGCGGTCGAACGGGCCCGTTCCTGGGGCGGCCTGGTGGGGTGCGACTACGTCAAGGAAGTCACGGTAAAGGAACCTTTCACCTGGGATCGTTCGGACCCGAACAACACCCCCTACCTGCCCGTCGGGACCACCTTCAACCTGGGAGACCCGAAACAACAGACCTTCCGGGTGGCTGCTTTCGATCTCGGCGCCAAGCATTCAATCTTTCGCAGACTCGTCCAACACGGGTTTGAGGTGACCGTGATTCCGGCCACCACTTCGGCCGACGAAGTCCTCGCACTCGATCCGGACGGTCTCTTTCTCTCCAATGGACCGGGCGATCCAGCCGCTCTGAGCTATGTGCACGAGACGGTTAAGCGCCTGATGACCGAGCTGCCGACCTTCGGAATCTGCCTCGGCCACCAGATGATCACTCATGCTTTGGGCGCCGGCACGTTCAAGCTGAAGTTCGGGCACCGGGGTGGAAATCAGCCGGTCAAGAATCTGGAAACGGGCCGTGTCTCCATCACGAGTCAGAACCATGGTTTCGCCTCCGATCCGGCCGAGGTCGAAGCCAATGGCGGCAAGGTGACCGAAATCAACTTGAATGATGGAACGGTCGAAGGTCTCCGCCACGAGGAACTCCCTGTTTTCTCGGTCCAGTACCACCCGGAAGCGGCTCCCGGCCCAAACGACGCCGATCCTCTCTTCACTGATTTCTACGATCTGGTGAAAGCTCGCGCCAGCGGAAAAGTCTGAACGGATAACCCGTTCAGGCCTCTGTTTCACCCTCTCTCACCTCATCCACCGACCCACCGGACGGATCACCAATTTCAGCACCGGGCGTCCTCCCTTTTTAGGATTGCAAGGTATTGCGGAAACCGAAAGAAGAGACCCTTCAGTCGCTCTTCGGAATAGAGCGTAAGGCCGCAAGACATCCCTACTGTACATGGAAGCAAGTGAGACCAACCCGTCCAGCACAACGACGGAAAGAATACTCACGGTACAGAACAAGATGGGTATTCACGCCCGTCCTGCCGCTATGATCGTAAGGGTGACCAACCGATTCAAATCCGAGATCTTTTTCGAAAAGGACGAAGAGCAGGTGAATGGCAAGAGCATCATGGGCCTGATGATGCTGGCTGCCGGGCGCGGTTCAAAAATCAAGGTCAGCGTCCAGGGCGACGATGCCGATCAGCTGCTGAAGGACCTGGAAGAACTCTTCGAACGAAGATTTGACGAGGGCTGATCAGGCTGGAGGTACGGAAAGCAAAGGAACGGTCCGTGGGATCACTTCAGGTCGTAGAAGGCCTTTGCGTTTTTTGTGGTGAGGGTCGCCAGATTCTCCTCCGACATGCCCAGGATCTCCGCACAGAATTCCGCGATGTACCTGACGTAGGCCGGTTCATTCGGTTTCCCCCTCTTCGGCACCGGAGCCAGATAGGGAGCGTCCGTCTCAAACATGAGTCGGTCGAGAGGCTGCCGTTTGAGCGATTCACGGACCTTCTCCGCATTCTTGTAGGTCACGATACCCGTGAATGACGCTCGTCCTCCACGTTCCAGAATGGGCGCCAGCAGCTCAGGTCCGTCTGAGAAGCAGTGAAAGACGACCTGCGTCCAATCAACCCCCGACTCGTCGATCATCTCGACACATGCCTCCACCGCCCCGCGGGAATGTATCACCAAGGGCCATGCCGTCCCCCGAGCCAGGTCAAGTTGGGCTCGAAAGGCATTCTCCTGGCGGGCAAAAATCCGCGCCGCCTCATCCGGGTCCCCCGGCAGGTGAAACCGATCCAGTCCCATCTCACCCAGCCCGACCGGGCGCGGCTCCCAGTCAAGTGCCTCGGGCAAAGCCGCCAGGGCCGCTTCCCATTGATCGTCGACCGAAGTCGGATGCAACCCGACCGTATAGTCGATGACCCCTGGATGGGACGCCGCCAGATCACGATTGATCGACCAGTCATCCGGTTCGGTCCCGACAGTGACCATGCGCTCGACCCCCGCTTCCACCGCCCGCATGATCGCATCCCCGGCATTCCCGCGACGGGCGAAACTCACGAGGTGGGTATGGGAATCAACCAGGTACATGCGCGGAAGTACGCTACCGCCCTGCCGGCGGGATCAATCCTCGTCCAAGGCCGCGTACATCTGCACCCACTCGTCTTCCGTGAGGTGGGTCTTCAGTTCAGAATGCAGCTTCACGATGTGATCCTGCAACTCGAGCACCTTCTCGCGCTCCGGCCCGACAAGCGCATGCAGATCGGCCGGCGTGGTCTCATAGCTGCGGGTCGCTTTCTCGAACTGTATGAAGGTGTCGGTCTTGCTCTTGCTGTAATCGCGGACGATATCCGCCATCTCTTCGAGCGTCTCAATGGCTGCCTCACGACGGGTCTCATCGACAACGACGTTCCTGACGGCTTTCTCGGCGTCCTTGATATTCGCGATTGTGGGTCCTGCACCCGAACCGCCAATCAGAAGTAAAGTTATAAGTGCGATCAACATAGTGGTTTTCCCTCGATTCGATGACTAAAGCCAGCGGGCACCGTCCATCAGGTTGTCAATGAACGTGTTCCGAGTACCCTGAAGGTTCTCCAATTCCGCCGGCGTGACGAGTTCACGGATCTGGCCAGTGATCTTGATCACCTGATCCTGCCCTTTGGTCCTGTATTCGTTATAGTCCTCAATCAGGCTTCGGATCTCATTCTCCGTGGTCGCATAGTTCGAGGTCAATTCGTTCAGGCGTTGGTTGTAGGTGACCAGATATTCCATCCGATCCGTCATGATCTGCAGCAGTTCTTCCAGGAGAGAAAGCACTTTCCCGGACGTTTCCGGATTGCTGATCGCCATGTCGCACGCCTCTTTCAGCGTTTCCACCGTAACTGGCTCGACCGGTTTCGGCGTCGTGGCACAGCCCGATCCCAAAAGGAGCGCGAAAGCCCCAACCACGATCGATCCCCCCAACCGCCACTTCAATAATTTGGTTCTGTTCATGAGCATCATCCGAGTGCGCATACTGATTCGATACAGTTCCCGCATACAAGTATAAAGGGCACCTTCGCCCAGCTGCGGACCTGCGGATTTTCCCGGTCCGGACGATGAATCTCCGCAGCCGGACATCCAAATCACCAGGATTCAGGTAACGAATCCTTTACGCAATTTGACTTGTTGCCCCGCCCGAACACGTATCGATTAGCGCTTCGACAACTTTCCAGAGCCAGGATCCATGAGCAACGAAATTGAAAATATCATCATCGTCGGAACCGGGTGTGCCGGACTGACCGCCGCTGTCTACGCGGCCCGAGCCAGCATCAACCCCCTCGTTATCGAGGGCAATCTGCCCGGTGGCCAGCTCACGACAACCTCCGAGGTTGAGAATTTTCCTGGATTTCCCGAGGGAATCGACGGGTTCGTGCTCATGGACAATCTCAGGAAACAGGCAACACGGTTTGGTGCCCGGTTTGAGCAGGGACTCATCACTGAGGTGGATCTGAAATCTGACGTGAGGATCCTCAGGACCGCCGAAAAGGAATACCGGACCCGATCCCTGATCGTGGCCACCGGCGCTTCGCCAAGGATGATCGGCGTTCCCGGTGAGAAGGAACTCTTTGGCGGTGGCGGGGTGACCACCTGCGCCACCTGCGACGGCGCCTTTTACCGGAATATGGATGTCGTGGTGGTCGGCGGAGGTGATTCGGCTGTCGAGGAGGCCATCTTCCTCACCCGTTTCTGCTCCAAAGTCACCCTGATCCACCGCCGTGATGAATTGAGGGCGTCATCGATCATGAGGGATCGGGTGCTCGCCCATGAGAAAGTCGAGATGTGCTGGGACCATGTCGTGACCGAGGTGCTGGGAGCGAACGAAAAAGCCGTTTCAGGCGTCCGCGTACGCAACGTGAAGACCGGTGAGGATTCGATTATCTCCTGCAAGGGTGTTTTTGTCGCAATCGGGCATATACCCAATACCCAACCATTTGCGTCAGATATGAAGGTGGACGGTGAAGGCTATTTCGTGCCCGAGACGGACAGCCAGATCAGAACCGACCGACCGGGCGTTTACGTGGCCGGCGACTGCGCTGATCACCTCTACCGGCAGGCCATCACAGCGGCGGGTATGGGATGCCAGGCCGCGATCGAGGCCGAGCGCTGGCTGGCGGAAATCGGCTCCTGATCTGCCCACCGCCCCTTCAGTAGCCACGCTTCTGTTTTATATGATACTTGGAATTATTCTAAGTTTTAGTTGATATCTGGAATTATTCCACTTTAAGTTGGTGGAGTATGACCTCTCCAGTGACCCCCCACGACACCCTGACCCGGAAACTGGCGGACGAAGGGATGCGGTTCACCCGTCAGCGGGAGGTCGTCTATGAGGCGGTGCTCAATCAGCGGGACCACCCGACTGCCGACGAAGTTTACGCGCGGGTCCGGTCCGATGTGGCCGGAATCTCTCTGGCCACCGTTTACAACACCCTGGAGACACTGGTGCAGTGCAACCTGGTCAAACAGGTCAATTTCGAAAGGGAATCGACCCGCTACTGCCCCAATCTCAAAGAGCACGCCCATTTCTACGACACTCAGACCGGCCGGATCTACGATGTGGACCTGAATAACGGTTTGGTCGAGCAACTCCGCGAGAACCTGCCCGAGGGATTTGAAGCGGCGCAGATTGAAATCAATTACCGCGGTCGAACCGCATAGAAACCCACCTGAAGACGAAGCCAACCCACCTCGATGAATACACTCGAGATTACTGATCTCACTGTGACGATCGGCGACAAACCGATTCTTAAAAATTTCTCGCTGACCGTGCCCAAGGGCGAGGTCCATGCCCTCATGGGACCGAATGGGACCGGGAAAAGCACCTTGGCCAAAGCCTTGGCCGGCCATCCTGACTGCCAGATCACCTCGGGCGAGGTCCTGATGGATGGAGAGTCGATTCTTGACCTGGAGCCCGACGAGCGGGCGCGCAGGGGCCTGTTCATGGCGTTTCAATATCCAAGCGAGATACCTGGTGTAACCATCGCAAATTTCATCCGGGCGGCCGTGCAATCCCGTCTGGGTGAAGAAGATGACTTTGAGGCCACCACCTACTACAAGCAACTCTACAAGAAGATGGATCTCCTGAAGATTGACCGCAAATTCACGTCGCGGGCCGTCAATGTAGGATTCTCGGGTGGCGAAAAGAAGCGCTGCGAAATCCTCCAGATGGCGATGCTCGAACCCGCCTATGCCGTCCTCGACGAGACGGATTCCGGCCTTGATATCGACGCCCTGCGGGTGGTTTCCGAGGGAGTCAATTCACTGCGTGGCGCGGACATGGGCATCCTCGTGATCACCCACTACCAGAGACTGCTCAACTACATCACCCCGGACCACGTGCACGTGCTCTGGGACGGGCAGATCGTCAAGAGCGGAGGCAAGGAACTCGCGCTCGTACTCGAGGAAAAGGGATACGACTGGGTCAAGGACCTGGCCCCCGCCTGAAACCACCCACCCTGAACAACAGAAATCACCATGTCCACCGTCTCACCAACCCCGGCCATCGATATTGATCGGGAGAAAGGTAATTTCTCCTACCCGGAAAACTACGCCTACGATGCGGGCGTGGGCTTGAACGAGAAGGTCGTCAACTACATCACCGACGTCAAAGGTGAGGATGACTGGATCCGTAATTTTCGCCTCAAGGCGCTCCGCGTCTTCAACAACAAACCCCTCCCGACCAATTGGGCGACGAAGGATCTTGAGACCATCGATTTCGACAAGATTCGCTACTATCTGGCTGCAGGGCAGAAACCGAAGCGCACCTGGGACGAGGTCCCGGATGATATCAAGGAGACTTTTGAACGTCTGGGCATTCCTGAAAACGAGCGCAAGTTCCTCGCAGGGGTCGAAGCCCAGTTCGACAGCGAAGCCGCCTATTCCAATATCAAGGAGGCGGTCGGCAAGCAGGGCGTCATTTTCACCGGCAGCACCGATGGACTGATGGAGCACCCGGAGATTTTCCGCAAATGGTTCGGAAAAGTGATCCCGACCGGGGACAACAAGTATTCTGCCCTGAACTCCGCTGTTTTCTCCGGCGGCTCATTCATCTATATTCCACCGGGCGTCAAAGTCAGCCACCCTCTCCAGGCTTATTTCCGGATCAATGCCGAGAACTTCGGTCAGTTCGAAAGGACACTTATTATCGCGGACGAGGGTTCCGAAGTCACCTACATGGAGGGCTGTACCGCCCCCAAGTTCAATACCGCCACCCTGCACTGCGCGGTGGTCGAACTGGTCGCGCTCAAGGGCGCGAAGATCGAGTACATCACGGTCCAGAACTGGTCCTCGAATGTCTTCAACCTGGTGACCAAGAGGGCAATTGCCGAGGAGGACGCGACTGTGAAATGGATCGACTGTAATATCGGTTCGCGCCTGACCATGAAATACCCCGGCGTGGTCCTCAAAGGACGCCGGGCCCGGGGGGAGGTGCTGTCAATAGCCCTGGCCAATGACGGACAACATCAGGATACCGGCGCCAAGATGATCCACGCGGCCGATGATACCACCAGCAATATCATCTCGAAATCGATCTCAGTCGGCCAGGGTCGCTCGACCTACCGCGGTATGGTTCACATTCCCAAGCATCTCAAGGGCTGCAAGAACAACACCGAATGCGACGCGCTGCTGATCAATTCGAGTTCCAGAACCGATACCTACCCGGCAATCACGGTCCGAGGCAACGACAACTCGGTTCAGCACGAGGCCTCGGTTTCGAAAGTCAGCGAAGAACAGATTTTCTATATGCAGCAGCGCGGGCTTACCGAAGCGGAGGCCATGTCCCTCAGCGTCAACGGCTTCGTCAATGACCTGACCCGCCAGTTCCCTATGGAATACAGCGTCGAATTGAAACGCCTGATCGACCTCGAGATGGAGGGTTCAGTCGGATGAACATCTCCGACCGTCCTCCAGCGCCTGGAAATCCAGCCAATTCCGAATCAGACATGCCATCCACAGAACCACTGAGCAAAACCAAGAGAGACGAAGTGATCCAGGATCCGATCACGGCCGCATTCGAACGGCACCTCACCCGGATGGCCGGTCTTCCGGACTGGTGGAAAGAGATGAAGCAGAAGGCGATGATCGACTACCTCGCCCTGCCCATGCCAACCCGCAAAGCCGAGCAATGGCGTTTCGCCAACCTGCGCGGTCTCGCGATCGAAACTTACGAATTCAATCCCGCTCTCCAGGATGAACATCGTGATCGAGCACGTCAGTCCAACCTGATGGTCGCTCATCGCGCAGGTGGGATGGTGTTCGTCGATGACGAGTTGCTCGACCATGAACCGGTCAGCCCCGACCTGGCGAAAAAGGGAGTGATCTGGGAACCCATCGAATCGGCTCTGCGAAACCACCCGGAGATCATCAAGGATTACTTCATGACGCAGGAGCCCCACCTGGGCTCGGAGAAATTCGCCGCGCTGCATTCCGCCTTCGTCTCGGCCGGGTGCCTGCTCTACGTGCCCAAGGGCGTTGAGATCGATCTGCCGTTCATGGCCAGCCACTGGTCGGCCGGACAGAATTCCGCAGTCTTTCCGCATACCCTGGTGATCGCCGAAGAGAACGCACGGGTAACCCTGGTGGACGCCTTCGAATCGCTCGACCGGCAAGGAAAGCACCTTGCCTGTGGATTCAATCACCTGTTCACCGGAGAAGGCGCCCGCATTGACTATCAGGTCGTTCAGAACTGGAGTCAGAACACTTGGGGCTTTCAGATCAACAGCATGATTGCGGGTCGCGATGCCACCGTGCACTCGCTCGCGATCAACCTGGGGGCATCGCATTACCGATCCGAGAACCAGAGCTTGCTCAACGGCGAGGGCAGCCGGGTTGAAATGTATTCGCTCAGCGTAACCGACAAGGACCAGCAGATCGACCAGCGGACCCTGCAGTCCCATCTCGCACCACATGCCAGCTCCGATCTCCTCTACAAGAATGCCTTGATGGATGATTCCCGGACGGTATTCTCCGGCCTGATCAAGGTGGCCGAGGACGCCCAGAAAACCGACGCTTACCAGTCGAATCGGAATCTTCTGGTCAGCCCGACCGCGGAGGCCAACTCACTGCCCGGGCTGGAAATTCAGGCCAACGATGTCCGTTGCACCCATGGTTCAACCACCGGACAGATCGACGAAAGCGAACTCTTCTATCTGCTTTCCCGGGGTATCAGGCCGAACCTGGCTCGCGAGCTCCTGGTTTTCGGATTCTTCGAGGAGGTTATTTTGAAGGTCGAAAATAACGAACTCGCCTCGAGTATTCGGAACCTGATTCAGACGAAATTCCGCGAGGACATGGCAGCCCGGAAACAGGTTTGAAACCCATGGCTAAGACCGATCAATGAACGACACCAGGGAGATTATTCTCACCCGCGACTGCCCGGCGGTGCAGATACCCAGCGGCAACACCTTTAACCTCGAGAAAGGTGCCCGGATCCACGTCACCCAGACCCTTGGCGGGAGCTTCACCGTCATGTGCGATTACGGCCTGGCGCGGATTGATGGCGAACACGCCGATGCCATCGGCATGGAGATCTCGGCCGAACCGGCGCAGGAAAGTCCAGCCGCTGGGACCTCTCAAGAGGGTCCGCCCGACGAAGAAGCCGTCTGGACCCAGCTGCGCAATGTCTACGATCCGGAAATACCGGTGAATATTGTCGACCTCGGACTGGTCTATTCGCTCGACATCAAACCGAGCGAATCCGGAGAGGCCTACCGGGTCGAAGTCATGATGACTCTGACCGCACCCGGATGCGGTATGGGACCCGCCATTGCCGCCGATGCCCGAAGCAAGGTCCTCCAGGTGCCTGGCGTGGAAGAAGCCGATGTCGACCTGGTTTGGGAGCCGGCCTGGAACCAGGGTATGATCAGCGAGGAAGGCCGGATGATCCTCGGGTTGGTCTGACTCGTCCGGCTACTCTGCGATACGCCGCGACAAGCTGGCTGGATGGATGGATGGATGGATGGAAGAATAAACCCTCATTCGCGGTCCCGCGAATGTCACTGACTCGATTTCCACTTCTAACTTCTGCCTTCTAACTTCTAACTTCCCTCTCCCCTCTCCCCCTCTCCCCCTCTCCCCATCCTTCTTCGATCCTGACTTGCGCTCGTCTTCACTTTAGCCAACGTGACACCCGTGCATTTCACCAATCTCAAACCATCTTTCAATACACCCGCCCAACCCCGGTTGGACGAGGACGAGGAGTCCGGCAGGAGTACGTCCAGCCTCGGTCAGGTCGGAGCCATGATCCAGAAGAAGTTCCTCGCGCAGAGACGCGTCTTCATCTGGGGCGAGGTCAACACCGAATCCGCGCAGGATCTGGTCGAAAAATTCCTCTACCTGGAATCAGATGATCCAGGCAAACCCATCACTTTCTACATCGACACGCCGGGGGGATCGATCACCGACGGCATGGCCATCTATGACACCATCAAGATGCTCTCCTCGCCGGTTACCGCGGTGGTCACGGGAATGGCGGCCAGCATGGGATCGGTCCTGCTCTGCGCGGCCAAGAAGGGAAACCGCTTTGTCTTTCCCCACTCCCGGGTGCTTATCCACCAGCCGCTGATCAGCGGGCGAATGATCGCCCCGGCCGTCGATATCAACATCCAGGCCCTCGAAATGGAGCGGTTGCGCGCCGAACTGAATCGCATCCTTTCCGAAGCCTCCGGACAGTCGATGGAGAAGATCATACAGGACACCGACCGCGATTTCTATATGACGGCGCAGGAAGCCATCGACTACGGTCTGGCAGACAAGATCGTCGACAAACTCTGAACCCGCGGAGATGGAACAAAGGCAACTCAATACGAGTCCGCTTTTAGAGGCTGTCTTAAAAGTGATGAAATATGTCGTTTGGCCAGAAAAGGCCTCGCCGCAAGGCACATCCTAAATGGGGTATCCCCATAGGGCTATCCCTTTCGGATGGAACGCCGCGCCGGGGTCGTTTCTGGCCAAACCCTTCGGGCAGA
>QNAI01000002.1 GCA_003641745.1 Verrucomicrobiota bacterium
CATTCACTTTCCAATGAATAGCCGTAGAGGATGGTGACGACATCCTGGTAGCCTCGGGCCGATGCTTCCATGGCAAGGCCGGTGAGTTCCCCGTCCCCATCGTAACCGGCGAAGACGTTGGCATTCGCGAAATCCTCGTCGGACAGCAGTGCCAGGCCCGATTCATCGAGCAGATAATTGGACTTCACGGTTGCTTCAGGCAGTACGGCGAAAATGGCTTTTTCGAGCGCCATCTGCTGGTTGTAGGTGATCCTGGGGAGGGTCAACTGGTAGGTCAGTACCACGAGCAAACCGGACATCATGGCGATGCCGCCGAGGACCAGGATCAGGCTGCGGCTGCTGGGCAGAACTGGAGCTGGAGTTTCTTCGGTCATCCGGCAGCTTTCGGTTTTTTGGCTCCGTAAATGCGGGGCTGGGTCACGGCGCTGATCAGAGGCGAGCAGGCGTTGGCCAACAGGATGGCGTACATCACGCCCTCGTTGAGGCCTCCGAAGAGGCGGATAATGACGGTCACGAATCCGATCATCCCACCGTAGATCCAGACCCCACGCGGGGTAACCGGTGAGGCCACCATGTCTGTGGCCATGAATACGGCGCCCAGCATCAGACCGCCGGTGGTGAGGGTGAACAGCGGATCAGGATAGGCCTGCGGATCGATCAGGTAGAACAGGCCCGAGGTAAGAAAGGCGACCAGGAGAACACTGAAGGTGATCTGCCAGTTCATCATCCGGCGCGCCACCAGGTAGAGTCCGCAAAGCAGGATCAGCAGGGCTGAGGTCTCGCCGGCCGATCCGGCGGTGGTCCCGAGCAACAATTGAACGGAATCCGTGCTGATCTGCTCGAATTTCATGAGGGCCAGCGGGGTGGCGCCCGAGAATCCGTCGGGGGCGACCTGGGTCAGCCAGTCGCCGATCGGGGTCGGTTTGAGAAAGGGCGGAGTCAGCGTTGACGGAATGAACTGGGTGAAACGGCCTGGACTCATATAGGGCACCCAGGTGGTGATCGGAACGGTAAAGGCGGCCTGGGCGAATGCGCGGCCGACCAGGGCGGGGTTCATCACGTTGTAGCCCAGTCCACCGAAGAACATTTTGCCCAGTGCGATACCCGCGAAGCCCGCCACAGCCGCCATCCAGAGCGGAAACCCGGGTGGCAGGGTCAGTCCCAGGAGCAGACCGGTGATGGTCGCGCTCCAGTCATTGATGGATGAGGTCTCCCTCTTGGAGAGGCGGCAGACGAGGTGTTCAGTCAGCACGCAGGCACCGGTGGCAACAATGAGGAGGGCGAGCACACTGATCCCGAACTGGTAGACCGAAAAAACGCATACCGGCAGCAGGGCGTAGACCACGTTGCGCATGATGACGTTCACCGGCGGACTCACCCGCAGGTGGGGCGAGGTCCGCAGCTGGACATTGGGCGCGTGATGCGGGGGTTGGTTCATGACGCCTTGGCTTTCTCCCGATTGCTGGACTTGGCGATGCGGAAATATTGAACGAGAGGGATACTCGAGGGGCAGACGTAGCTGCAGCAGCCGCATTCAAAGCAGTCCATGAGATGGAAGGACTCCGCCATCTCCTCGTAGCGGTGCTTGTAGGCCATCTTGCCCAGTTGGGCCGGATTGAGATGCATCGGGCAGGAATCCACGCATTGGCCGCAGCTGATGCACGGGTAGGCGTGATCGGAGATCCTGCCATGGGTGTCCTGTTCGGTCAGCACCAGGACGCCGCCGGCGCCCTTTGTAATGGGAACATCGAGCGAGGAGACCGTGCCGCCCATCATCGGACCGCCCATGATCAGGTGTTGGGCGGAGCCTTTGAATCCGAGCTGATCGAGGATGAAACGAAGAGGGGTGCCGAGAGCGACCAGGTAATTGCCGGGTCTGTCGACGCCGGGCCCGGTGACGGTGACCACGCGTTCAATCACACCCTGACTCATGGGAAGGAGGGCTCCGATTTCGGCGGTCGATGAGACGTTGAAGACACCCAACCCAACCGATGAAGGGAATCCGCCGGAAGGGATCTCGAGATTCGTCAGGGCTTTGGCCAGCATCTTCTCCGCGCCCTGGGGGTATTTGGTTTTGACCGCCTTGACTTCGATGGAACCGTCGGCCGGTAGTTTGGCTCGGATGGCTTCAACCGCGTCGAGTTTATTATCCTCGGTGCCGATGATCGCTTTATTGGCGCCCAGTGCGCGCATGAAAATCTGCGTACCTCTGATCAGGTCCTCGGTGTATTCGAGCATCACCCGGTGATCCGTGGTCAGAAACGGTTCGCATTCGCAGCCATTGATCAGGACCGTGTGCACGGTGTGTTCCTTGGGCGGTGTCAGCTTCACGTGGGTGGGGAAGGCGGCTCCCCCGAGTCCGACCAGTCCGGAGTCCTGAACCGCCTGAACGATTTCCCTGGGCGACATGGTGTCCACATCCCGCGGCTGAAAATAGCGGACCTCCTGGCTGTCACCTGGATAGACTTCGAGAATAATCGATGGGGTTTTCGGGCCCTTGGTTGTGGGCATCAATTCGATCCCCTTGATCTTCCCGGTCGCTGGAGCGTGCAGGGGAACGGATACGAACCCACCCGCCTTGGCGATGGGTTCGCCGCGGACCACTTCCTGGCCGGGATGCACGAGCGGCACGGATGGAGCGCCCGTGTGCTGCGAGAGGGGCAGGATCATCTCCGGCGAAAACGGGAGACGTCGGATCGGCTTGTTCGCGGTGAAGTGCTTGTTCTCCTCGGGGTGAATCCCGTGGGAGAACGAACTGCGAACCCAGTGGGCTGGATCGAATAGGCTGCTCAGTCCACTCATATCAGAAACGCTGCGGGGTCATTGCTTGCAATCGAGCATGACAATGCACGATTTAAGCTTTGACCCCTTCGTGGGGTACTGGCGACAGGACGGAATACGGGGTCATTCCGAAAAATCATGCATGTTAATGCGTGATTTTCGGTTTGACCCCTTCGAACCGCAGTACGGAGGGAGACGATCCTCTGTCCGGTTACCTGCATTACTGAAACTTCTCGGCCCGCTTGATCAGCTTTTCCACGCCCTTTTCGTTTGGATCCACAGGGGTGCCGGGATGGATGCACCGTCCGGTGCATTTTTCAGCGGCCCGGACGATGTCCTTGAAGGGGCCGCCCCTGGGGTCCTTGACGAAGGCCTTTTTGTTTTCGTCGTATTCGAAGATCTTCGGGTTGATATTGGTGCACTCGTCGCAGGTGGTGCATTCGGACTGGTCGATCCAAGCGGGTTCGTACCCCCCGGCGGCGGATGCTTCGGAGGCGTTGCCATTGCCGTCGGTCGCAGCGGTTGACAGGTCGAGCAGAGCTGCGCCGCCGGAACCGCCACCAGTGAGCATCGACATGAGGCCGCTGGCCAGTTTCTGGGCCGTTTCGCTTCGCACCTGCCGGGCGATCTGTTCCGGATCCACCTTGTTGAGCAGTCCGGCCAGTCCCTTGAGGGTTTTCCAGTAGGCCTGCCGCTCCTCGGTCGAGCGGACGATCTCTTCCGCCACCAGCACGCGGATCAGGTTATTCTTCCTGTCCACGGCCCAGATGTAGGGGAAGAGACCCTCGCGGTCCTCATCCTCCATCTGGATGAATTCGTGGAGAGTGGTCATGTTCTCGTTCCAGGTATCCTGGGGGGCCACCCTGAAGTGCTTCCGGAACCGTCCTTCCCCTACCGCGAAGTCCGCGAAGGTCATGGGCAGTTCCATGGTCTGGGTGTTCCCGTCGTCATCGAGGTATTCCAGCTTGTAGATCGGCCAGTCCTCGTCGATGGCCGGGTTGCCCTCGAGGTCGAAGCACTCTTCCCAGGATTCGCCGGCGTCGGGGTCGAAGCGGATGACCGGATAGGCCCTCGACTCGAGTGCCATCTTGCTGCGTTGTGCCGTGCTGTTGTCGGGAACGCCATGCTCCGGCTGGCAGACCGAGTAGATACTGAAGAGGGCCGGGCGGCGGGCATTCAGTCCGTCGATAAAGCCTTCGATCAGATGGGTGGTGTTGGCGATATTGCCCTGAAGGATGAAGGAGGTCCGGTGGGCCGCTGCGATCAGGGCCATTTCTTTGCGGATCTCGGTCTTGCCCTTCCAGACTTTGCCGTAAGGCGCCATATCCGAAATCTGGCCGACAAAGCCCGAGGTGCAGGCCTGGCCGCCGGTGTTGGAGTAGACCTGGGTGTCGAGCACGAAGACCTTGATCGGTCGACCCGTCATCAGGGCGCGGGAAACGTTCTGGAAGCCGATGTCAAACATGGCTCCGTCGCCGCCGACCGCCACCACCGGCGGACAGAGCAGGTACTCTTCGTCGGTGAAGGTCTTCCAGTCGAAATAGACCAACGACTCCTCAACCGCCTTGTAGTCCTGTCCACCTTCCAACTCGGATTCAGCCAACCGGATCGCCTTGAATCCGTCGGCCATCATGCGCATGTGGCCCTCGAAGAGGCCCAGGGAGACCGATGCGGCATCCTGGAAGAGATGACTCGACCAGGGGAACGGATATGGGTTGTAGGGGAAACTGCCTCCGTAGATCGAGGAACAACCGGTCGCATTCGCGAAACCGAGATTTGCGCGTCCATGCTTGGTCGGTCCGGTCTCGTAGCGCCATTTCAAATCCTTGAGCTGGGCGAGCAGATTACTCACCCAGGTCAGCCAGTCCTGATCCAATGGCGTTCCTGCCTTGCCCTCGTCGAGGGCTTCGGCGAGTTGGGAGAACTTCAGGTCTTCCTCCTGGTGAGTCGCAACGGCTTTCTGGATACCGGCGATGTCTGATATATCCACCGTGTCGGCCAGCCTGCTTTTGACGTGCTGCTCGAGTTTCCCGATCAACTCGTCGATCTTCTGAATCTGGCCTCTCACCCGGCGCTGCATCAGAGCGGTGATCGTGCTGGTGAAGAGATGCAGGACCGATTTCTCACCGCAACCGGTGCAGGCACCGTCGCCGCAGGACATCGACGAATAGACCGACTTGTCCATCAACATGGTCTCGAGCGCACCGATCTTTTCGTCGATGTCGTCGATCCGTATGAAGTCGGGAGAGGTGGTCGGCAGATCGAGCCAGTAATCCCACTCGGAGCGGAGGTTCCTGACTGTCTCCGGGGTCTGGTCGGCGATGGTCAGAGCCTCGTCTTCGCAGACATCGACGCAAAGCATGCAGCCCTTGCAGGTGTAAGGGTTGATGGTGATGGCGTAGAGCCCGCCCGTGCCGGCCTGTCTCTTTTCCCTCTGATCATAGTAGGGTTTTGTCAGGGCGAATTTGAATTCGCCCATGGAGTCGAGGAACCATTCGAATTCCTGCTTGAGGGCCTCGCCGTCACCATTCGCCTCGGCGATGGTCTGGTCTATGGAGGCGTGCAGGATCGGGGTCACGTCGATGCTGGCGGTGTCGCCGTTGGCCGTGGCGGCTGTGGCCCGCATTTTCTTTTCGACCGTGCGAACCGCTCGCGGCAGGAGGTTTACCTCATGGCCGGCCGTGCGGACCCGCTTGATGGTGGTCTCAAAGGCGTCGGATATGGAGCAGGCCAGTCCGGGAATCGCGCTGTCCGGGCAGACCGTGAAACACTTGCTGCAGGCGGTGCACTTCTCGGGATCCCAGACCGGATGATTGAACCGGATCTGGGTCATGTCCCGATAGACGCCGGTATTGGCCGGGATCAGAGCCAGTGAACTGAACGGATCGGCCAATTGGTCGTTGGGCTGCCCACCGAGATAGAAGCTGCCGGTCTGTTCCCAGAAACGGTGGATGTCGGTTTTGGGATCCTCGCTGGCCTCAATGCGCTTCAACAGCGGCGGAAGGTTGGTTTCTTTCTTCAGGTTGTCCGTGCCGCCCGAGGTGATTTCAGGCATATCATCGATCGTCTTGAGCTCATCGAATCCGCGGCGAACCACCCGCATATTGTCCTCGACCACACGGGCGCCCTTGCTGCCGAACTTATAGGTGATCTGGTCGCGAATTGCCTTGAAGAGCGATTCCTCGGTCAGTCCGGCTGAAGACATCAGGGTGGAGCCGGCAAAGAAAGCGCCCTGGAAGGCGATGCCCTGCATGCGGAACTGAAGTTCGGGGTCGGTGGCCTCGTCCCGGGCGATCTGGAAGGCGTCCAGGAAACAGACTTTGATTTCCTTTTCGACGATGTATTTCCGGGAATGAGCCGGGAATGAATTCCAGACCTCTTCCGCCGTCGCCAGGTCGCTCTGAATGATGAAAGTGCCGCCCTTCTTGAGGCCGAACAGCGGATTCGAGTGACTGAAAACGTTCGGGTCGGGTGAGAGGACCGCATCCACGAAATTGTACTCGCAGTTGATCCGGATCGGTTCCGGCGCGGCCGAGAGATAATAGGTGGTGGGCTGACCCTTCTTTTCGGAACCGTACTTCGGGTTGGCCTTGATGTCGTAGCCGAGCAGTTCGTTGAGCGTGATGGCGAGATTCTTGCCGGTTGTAATGGCGCCCCATCCTCCGACCGAGTGCATGCGGACGGTGATGGCTCCCTCGGGAAGAAGATTTGGGTTTTCACTGCCCTTGAGCCCAAGATCCTTGATCGACGGGTAGTTATCCACCAACTTCTGCTGGTAGATCTCGCTCTTGGGGGAACTCGGCCCTTTGCTCAGGAAGTCGATTGAGAGGTAGAAGAACTTCTTTTTCGGTCCGTCCGGGAGCATGTTTTCGATCGTGCCCACAATGCCTTCGGGCTGCAGGTCGCGGCTGCCCAATCCGAAGCAACCTGAGTAGAGCGGAGGGGTGTCTCCGGTGTTCTTGAAGCTGGCATAACTGGGGTAGGGAAGGCTGTCGCCCTTGGCGATCAGGCCATTTTCCACGCATTTGCTGATGGTGGCCCGGATCTCGCGGATCAGCGGAAGGTCCTCGGCCAGGGGCTGGTCAGTTCGTTCCGGTACGACCACGCCCTTGCGGCCCTTGATGATATGCCCGAGCAGGTCACCGGGGAAAGGTCGATACATGGTCATATTGACCACGCCGATCTTGATCCCCCGGGTCTCCCGGAGGTAGTCAGCCACTGCTTCGGCCGTGCCGATGATGCTCCCCTGGCCAATGACCAGGTAGTCGGCGTCGTCGCATTTGAAGGTCGAGACGCGGGCATAGGGCCGCCCGGTCAGGTCGGTGAATTCGACCATGCACTGTTCGGCGATCTCGGCAATATGCTCAAAGAAGTAGGGCCGCTGGGCCGCCACCGACTGCATATAGGATTCCTGGTTCTGCGCGGCACCGGAGAGGACCGGGTTGTCGACATCCCAGAGGATGGGGATACGGCGTCGCTTCTCGCCGTAGAGCATCTTCTGGGCGGGTGTTGGCGTGTCGATTATATCATCCGGACGGCCCAGGTATTCTTCGATCAGGGCGCGTTCGGGCAGCAGAAGGGTTTCGATCAGGTGAGTGGTCAGGAATCCATCCTGGCCGACAGCTCCGGGCGTGAGCGAAAGCTCCGCGATTTTCCGGGAGATGATATTCAGATCGGCGGCTTCCTGGGCGCTCTTGCCGAGCACCTGGAAGAAACCGGTGTCGTCTATCAAGTGGTAATCATCGTGCCCGGCATGCACGTTCAGGGTGGTCTTGGAGATCGCCCGGCAGCCGATGTTGAGGATGTAGGGAAGTCGCTTGCCCACTGCGGTATAGAGGGACTCGTGCATATAGGCGATGCCCTGCCCGGAGGAGAAATTCGATGCGCGCAGACCGCTCATGGCCATCCCGGCGGTGACGCCGGCCGCGGCGTGTTCGCCCTCGGGTTCGATGAAGATCAGGGGCCGACCCGAAATGTTGATATGGCCCTTGGCGGTTTCCTCGGCCCAGTACTCCCCCATCTGTGTCGAGGGAGTGATGGGATACGCACCTGCCGCGTCGGTGGATTCCCGCTCGCACATGATGACGGCGGTGTTGCCATCCATGGCAACAGGGATCCCTGGATACTTCGCTTTCTTGTTTTGAGAAACCATGGTCTTGTCGGTTGAATCTTCTATTTTCTAAAAAGGGGCGGAGGGTTGAGTTACCGGTCCGGTTGAATGGGAAGGGGTTCCTTGCGGATGATCTTCCTGGCCGCGGCGCCTTTGGTCGCCTTCTGTTTTTCGAGCCAGACGATGGCGCCGGTCGGGCAGCGCTGAATGGGAAGGGGGGTGGCCAGTCGGTTCTTGGAATAGTCCACGACGGCCAGGTTGTTCTTGATTTCGATCAGACCGGCGGGGGCGTCGGCCGCGCAACGGGCACAACCGGTGCAGGCAACCTCGCAGTCTTCCAGGGCCTCGTCGCCTTCCGCCAGGCTTTTGCAGGCCACCCAGAGTTTGTGGCTGACCGGTTGCAGCGAAAAGAGATCGAGCGGACAAACCTCAACGCAGTCGTTGCAGGCCACGCACTTGTCTTCGTCCACCACCGGTAGACCATGGTGGTCCATGGTGATGGCGTCGAAGTCGCAGGACACTTCGCAATCGGCCAACCCCAGGCAACCCCAGGTGCAGGCTTTGCCTCCTCCGCCGGCCGCGACAGCCGCCTGGCAGGTTTCCAGACCGCTGTAATGAGCCCTCATGCGAGCGACGTGACTGCCGCCGGCGCAGGCCAGCCGGGCAACGCGCTTCTCCTCATTGCCCAATTCGACCCCCAGGTATCCGGCGATGAACTGGGTCATCTCCTTCGAACTGACGGTGCATTGGGCCGGATTGGCTTTGCCGCCGACACAGGCCTCGGCGAAGGCCCGGCAGCCCGGACTGCCACAGGCGCCACAATTGGTGTTGGGCAACATCTCCTCGACTTCGTCGATTCGCGGGTCCTCGGCGACATACAGCTTGCGGTTGGCGACCGCAAGGATTGCTGCGAGCAAGAGCCCGAGCGCTCCCATGAACAGGAGCGTGCCGCCGATCGACGATGTCAGTGCCTCAATCAAGGTGTGACCTCACATTCCGGATCGTTCAACTGGAGAACGGGAATCCGGTCGTTCGCTCGATCCGACCCTGCTTCGTGACAAACAGGGCGTCGGCGCCTGGGATGGACTTCACTAGTTCCATGCCATCCTCGAGGCCGGCGATGAAGACCGCCGTCGACAGGGCATCTGCCTGCATGGCGGTCGTGGCTGCGATTGAGACGCTCGAGAGCTCTGCCGGTGAACTTCCGGTCCTGGGGTCGAGCAGGTGATGTTGTTTGAAATCTTCGCTGAAGAACGTTTCGTAATCCCCCGAGGTCGCCAGGCAGCGTCCATTCAGCCGGGTGGTTCCAAGAAACGCTTCGGCCTCGCGGGGGTCCTTGATCCCGATCGACCAATCGCGCTTCTGCGCATGTACTCCGAGAGTGCCGATCTCTCCGGTGTCGATCAATGCGCTCGTGATGCCGTGGGTGACCAGAACGCGCCGAACCGCGTCGGCCGCGAATCCCTGGGCGATACCATTGAGCGTGATCCCGGTGCCGTCGCCACGTAGTTCGATCTTCCGGTCTGAAAGGGTGATGCGGCGCCAGTCGACATTCCGGAGGGCCTGCGCGAGGGCGGCCTCATCCGGTTCCTGTCCGAGCATGGCGCTGTGGTGACGAAGCGTCCAGAGGGGCTGAACGGTCACGTCGAAGGCCCCCCGGCTCCTTTCAGAGAGATCGTTTGCGGTTCTAAGCACCTCTACCAGGTAGGGATGCGGATCTGCCAGGCGGCCGGTTGCATTGAGTTGGCTGAGCTGGCTGTCAGGGCGGTAGAGGCTCATCAGCTGCTCGACGATTTCAAGCTCATCAAAGGCGGAGGCGATCGCCTTCTCAGCGAGTTCCTGATCGTGGTGGTAGACGGTGAGGGCGACCTGAGTGCCCAGAGCATGCGTTGAGCGGGAGACCTTGACCCACCTCCCGGCTGCCAGCGCACCCGTAAGGTTGCCGCCAGGCACAGTTGCGGTCCCGGCCTGTTTGAGCAGACCCAGCTTCCAGGCGGTCAGACCGGCCGCGGCTGTGCCGACCAGGCTGAAGATGAACTTTCGACGTTTCATCAGGCCTTGACCAATGCCCCCGGGAAACTTGGGTGCTGAAGGAGTTTTTGTCGTGCTCACGTCTGGAATTAGAAATTAGAGTTACTTATGATGTAGAGGGAATTTATGTGACTGATCTAATCAACCTGTAAAGAAGGAAAATGGATGAAACTAATTAATTACTCAAACATATAGGCAAAGGAAAAGATACTCATAAGGTTCAAGTGGTGCCGGAAAGACCAAGAGCTCGGACCTGCCGTCGAACCGGGTTCATCGGCAAGAACGCTCCGGTTTTTTCGGAGGATTCAGATTGCTGACCATCAGGCCGGGTATGGGAACATCTGGATCCATTCATTAAGAAAACCAATAGCACCACAAGCAACTGCCCTCAAGTGCATGCCAAGTCGTGCGTCGCTATTGGCAAATACCGCGGAGTCGAACTTGTGGGGGGCACCTCTGGGAATCTGCGAACAGCGCGATCGAAAAAGGGCTCTGGTATTGGCAAGCTCATTTGTGAGACAGGACACTCGAAGCGGTGGGCTGCCTCCGCTGAAATTTGATTCCGCTCAGAAAAGCTGGCCGGTTTCCAGGCGAATGATGCGAGACCCGTTGCCACGTCCTCTCCTGGTACTTCAAAACCAGGTAACCGGAAGCACGTGGTGACTCATTGAACCGCATTTTTTACAATTATCTTTGCGTCAGGCAAATTTGGGATGGCGTCAGCTTATGTTCGCGATAAGACTGCATAATCCACACCTGCTCTGGTCGGTCGGGAGGGCTCCTTTGTAAATGACTGCCAGATACGATTCGCGGACTCCTTTCCCCCCCCCTCCTCATTTCCTCTTCGGAACCCTCGCTTTGAAAAATCCATTCTCTTCCAACAGGCTTCTCTCTTTGGCCTGTTTGTTCATTGCTGTGGCGCTCACTCAGCCTGGCCCTCTACAGGGCAGACAGGCAGTCTCAGAATCCAATTGGATCGAATTGGAGTTTCGATCCCAGGAATTCCTGTCCTGGCTTCGCATCTACTTTGCCGAGGAAGATCTGTACGACGTTCGGTTGGCTGATTCGGTGGCTGATCCGGATGGGGATGGAGACACCAATGAGTTTGAGTTCCTGGCAAAGCTGGATCCGACGGACCGCGAGGTACGCTTCAAGATCTATTTCTCCGGGGACGCCAGGGAAGAACTCCGCATCGGTCCCGTGGCGAGCGGGGTAACCTACGAAACCCAAACCAGTACGGACCTGAAGGAATGGACCACCATCGACTCCAACTCGTATCAGCGGGTTGGGGATGAGTTTCTTATCGACCTGCGGTCCCTGCCCTCCAGGTCGTTTTATCGAGTGATCCTGTCGAACTGACCCTTTCAGTCGGTCCAGCCTCTTTCCAGTCTGCAAACGCACTTCCGCGCACCCATATGACCATTGATTCAGGTCTTTTCCGACCCTTTCAAAACCCGTCTTTCAGATGGGTTTTTCTTTTCTTACTTGTTACAGGGTCAGGCCTCCTGGCCGGACCGATTGTCAGCAACGTCACCCTGGAGCTTCGCCAGGGGACTCAACTGATGGATATCACCTACGATCTGGCGCACTCCGATGGCTTGACCTGCACCGTGACTGTAGAGGCCACGACCGATGCTGAGAAATGGGTCCTGCTGCGGGAAGTCACAGGGGAGGGAAGTGTAGGCGAAGGAGTGACGGTTGGTACCGGAAAAAGCATTCTCTGGGATATCGGCTCAGAGTGGGAAAATCAGTTGTTGCCGAACCTGAAGGTGAGGATCCGGGCCGACGATGGTCAGGGGAGTGCCTTCGTGCAGATCTCCCGAATTTCGCCAGGCGATCAGGCCGAAATGGTCAACGTGGCTCGCGAGACCATAATTTTCTTTGATGACCCGGTGGATCCTTCCACTGTGACATTTGACAGTTTCAATCTGACTGCAAACGGGGAGAGCCTGGCCGGTCGCATCGTGGTTTCCTCGACCGAAAGGTTCGCGACCTTCTTTTACGACGAGCCGCTTCCTTCATCCACCGAGGTCAGGGTTGTTGTCGATGGAGACAAGATCATCGGACGCAACGGTATTAAGATCGATGCAGATGGGGACGGAATCGAAGGAGGCGTCGCAACCGCAGATTTCCGAACCCTGCCGCTGACCCGCATTGCCGGAACCAATGTTTTTGGAAATGTCTACGACTCCCTCAGCCTCCTTCCCATCGTCGGAGCGACGATTCGGGTCGACGCATTTGCCGAGGCCAATGCGGTGACTGACGCCGACGGACGGTTTGAACTGAAGGATATGCCCGCTCCGGAATTCTTCGTTCATGTGGACGGATCCACCGCGACCAATGCGCCCTCAGGATTTGTCTATCCGAACGTGGGAAAGCCTTTTCACAGTGTTCCCGGTCAGAGTGTGCATCTCAATCACCACGGCCATGATTTCGACATCTTTCTTCCGCCCATGGCGATTGCGGACATCCAAAGTCTTTCTTCGAGTGCGGACACCGAGGTTGGATTTGGTGATGCCGGAAAGAGCACACTCGCAACTCTTTTCCCCGAAGTGGATCCAGCGGTGTGGGATCGCATGAGCGTGACTTTCCCAGCGGGGTCTGCTCAGGACGACCTGGGCAATGCCGCCGTCACTGCGGCCGTTATCCCGGTGCCCAAGGATCGCCTGCCGGCGCCCCTGCCCGCGACATTGGATCCTGCGTTCGTAATTTCGATCCAGGCTCCGGGTGCAACCAACTTCGATGTTCCGGCACCGGTGACTTTTCCCAATACCGACGGTCTTCTTCCGGGAGAGAAAACCCTCATTTGGTCCTTCAATCACGATGCGGGCGAGTGGCAAGTGATCGGCACGGCGACGGTCAGTGCCGATGGCCTGGTGGTGGTTTCGGACCCGGGTGTCGGTATTCTCGCCCCGGGCTGGCATTTCCCGTGGCCAGGTTCTCAAGGCAGTGGCGGGGGTGGTGTCGATGGCCCTGATGATGCCGAAGACGAAAGATGCGAGACATTGCGGAAGCTGGCGATGAGCAAGGGGACGCAGTGTAGCGTGGCCTTGGGAACGTCTGCCATCGACTTTGCGAATCCTGTCGTAGGCTGTCTGGTGGGCCTTGCTGAAGGCGCTGTGGGGTTTGCCGCAGACAGCGCGATTGATCCGGAAGGACAGTTTACCCTCGCAAACGCCGCGATGACATCCTTCGTAAGCGGTATCGGTTGCATACCGTGGGTTGGGTCACTTTTGTCAACCGGGATTGGTTGTATACAGGCGGCTGATGCGATGCAGGATTTCGAGTCATGTCGTGGGACGGCAGGCAGTCAAAATGCGCTGGAAATACATGAGGCGAGCGCGACCTATAGCAGTCCATATTCACAGGCAACGGCGAAGGCGGATGCAATCATCGGAGTAAGCGGATCCATTGATCTGATGAAAAAACAGGTTGAGATCGTTGAAGCTATAGGGGCCATGTACGCCGCGATCATGGGGAGTGATGTATGGGTGGGAGCAGAGCCTGAAGAGGTTGCAACCCTGTACATGATCATTGGAGCTTTTGAAGACGCGACCGCACCGCTCAGCGATGCCGGGGGGGTGATCACTGACACCGAAAAAGGTACCATTAACGCGTTGCGAGTACCCTCTCATTTTGGAGACAACGATATCAAAGATGCCATCGATCGACTCAACTCTTGGACGAGTGGTGTTTCGACTCCGGAGGCGTTCGGGTTTCCGGAGATCGGTGTGGCCGCTCAGAGATTACAGGATCTTCTTGGTGTGCTCGCATCGGAAGGTTGGCAGGGCATGAATCATGGGGCCCTCGAGGCGTCGATTGCTTTGGGCGAACTCCAGGATGAAGCCGTTGAATCCAATGGCTCGGTTGTGGTTCGGGAGTCTCTCCAATTCAATATCACCGATTTGGATACCGGGTTCAGCGTTCGCGGAGAAACGGCAACTCACGGGCAATTCGATGACTTTGTATTCGCTTTGAATCGACCCTATTCGATTACCTATCTCGATCCACTGACCCTCCAGACAGGAGTCACGGTATTCCGATCCACTGTCGCTACCGGACGGTTTGAAATCCCCAAGGCCTTCCTTCTCAGGAGTGATGAAGACACAGATGGGGATGGACTGTCGGACGAAGCCGAGCTCGTTATTGGAACGAGCATCACCAAGCCGGACACCGACGAAGACGGTATCAACGATTTCACCGAGTTCACTACCGATGGAATGAATCCCCTGGACAATAGAGGTTTCCCGACCGGAATCATCGCCCGCACCCCGTTGGTTGGCCAAACCAACGAAGTCGTTGTCGGGACCGTTCCCGGACTAGGTTTGACTGCTTTTCTCGCGACCGGCTCTCACGGTCTCGCGATCGTGGATGTGGATGAATTCAGTAATCCGATTGTGCTGGGGCAATTGGACCTCGAGGGCGACTGCACCGATGTCGCTTACGATGACATTCTGGATCTGGCAGTCGTTTCAGGCAATTCAGGTGGGGTGCACCTGGTGGATGTTTCGGATCCCATGCTCCCCGGATTGGTGCAGACGATCGAGGTCGATTCAGCTCAGGTGGAAATCGCAAATGGAATTGCCTACCTTGCCAGCGGTGGTTTCCTCTACAGCTTTGATCTGTTCAACCCGGAAAGGTCTCGGAGTGTATCGATTTCATCGGGAGCAATCGCCGGGCTGACTCGTCAGGGCGATATGCTATACGCCATGGATGGCCTGAATGAGTTGCACGCGATTCAGGTCGATGACATCCAGTTGAGCGTAATTGGCAGCGTGCAGCTCGACCAGGGAGGGGGAAGGGTATTCGTTGCGGACGGCATCGTTTACGCGGGCGCTCGTCCTTCTTTTGGACGAGGAGGTTACCTGACCATCGATGTTTCGGACCCGGTCAATATGGCCCTGATTTCAGGTTCATCAGTAGAGTCTCCCAATATAGACGCTGGGCGCTACCTGGTGGAAAATGGCTCGGGAACGGGGCTCTTGATTGGGCAGAACGTCCTGGATCTGATGAAGACAAGTGATCCGGGCGATACCGGGAATTTCCTCAATCGAATCAACCTGCCGGCTGCGCCTGAGAGTGTGACCATCGGTTCCGGGATTGCGTTCGTCGCTGATGGGGCAGCCGGGTTACTGACCGTAAACTATATCGGATTCGATACAGGCGGAATTGCTCCGACTGCGTTCATGGATCTGGGGTCGCTGGACATCAATTCGGGGAAATCCGGTATCCAGGTTCTGGAGGGAAGCACTGTTTCGATCCCGGTGGGAGTGACCGATGACGTTCAGGTTCGCAATGTCGAGTTGCTGCTCGATGGAGAGGTTGTTGCTTCAGATGTTTCGTTTCCCTGGGAATTGGATCTCTCGATTCCTGTGATTGAAGCTGATGTTTCGGAGGTGACGGTCCAGGTTCGGGCTCTGGATACGGGAGGAAATGCGGGGCTGACCACCGAGTTTGTGCTCGAGCTCGTACCAGACACGACCGCACCGATACCCACTTTCTCAGTTCCGGTCGGGGGTGATGAGTTTGGTCAGAACTTCAATACGCTTCAATTCGGGTTTTCCGAACCCATGGATATAAACACACTTACCAGCGAAAATTTCCAACTCACCAATACCAGGAATCCCGGGTCTTCGATACCTCTGGATGTGATGATTCTGAGACCGCCGTATTCGACCGTTCTGTTAAGATATCCCACGCTGAAACCAGGGGACTATGAGATGACTCTCAAGGCGTCGTCGATCACGGATGCCGCGGGGAATCCGCTTGGCCTGACCGATCAGGTCATCGCTTTCTCGATCAATAGTAATTATACCTTTTTGAACAACGAAGGGGGGAACTGGCATGATCCTGAGAATTGGAGCACGGGCGTGGTGCCGGGGCCCGGGGACAGGATATTTCTGGATCTGCCAAAAGATGCGGTGATCACTTTCGACTCGGGAGAGACGCAGATCGAAAGCCTGACCGGGGTCGCAATCATCGAGCTGAAAGGTGGGCGCCTCGAGGTAAACGGCACAATTCAGTTGGACGGGCAACTGATCATGAGTGGCGGAACCCTTGCGAATGCCACGGTGCTTCCTCGAATACCGGGTCGAAACATCGGTGGTGATGTCGCTCTCGTCATCACGGCTACTGGTACGCTCGATGGTGTCACGATTGAGGGCGTTGCCGAAATTTCCACTCTAGGAACTACTGTTACAATCGAAAATGAAATTACGGTTATTGGTGAGATAAGTTTGCTTCGGGGAGTCTCTTTGTCATTTACCGGACCTGAGGCCCTTGTTTCTGGCACGGGAATGTTGAAGTTTACGGAGATCTCCTCCATTTATAATCCTAACAGTATCGGCCTGCCCAAGGTCGGGACCTTGACGATCGGAGCGGGAATTACGATAGAGGCTGGAAGCTTGAACATCTATGGCCATGGTGTTGATTCTCATCTGGTGAACAAAGGAACGATTCGTGCCAACGTTGCAGGCAGAACGGTGAACGTGGGCTCGTTTGGAAGTCTCCCCGATTCCGTTTTCGAAAACCAAGGGTCCTTGGAGGCGGTCAACGGTGGCATCCTTGATATACGGGTACTGACGGGCGGATTGGGAAGCGCGTCTGTCAGCGGAGGGTCGAAGCTGATCGTGGATGGGACGGCCTATACGATTGATCAGGATCTGGTCGTCCAGGACACCGGCAAGCTTACCCTGAATGGCGGATGGGACATGGTGGGGCAGGTGACGATCGAAGGCGAACTCAGCATCGGCGGGGATTATACTCTATCGCAATTGAAAAATGCCAACTGGTCGAATAGCGGCGGCACCCTGACCGTGTCCGGCATTCTGGATCTCCAGGGTGGCACACTGAGCGTCGATGACAACTTTGGACAATTGACCATCGATATTGGAACGATCAAGAATGGGACAGTAGCGATCAGCGGTTCCGGAGGCCTGAATGCTTCGTCCAACGTGGGAAACCTTCTGGAGAACGTGACCCTCGATGGTGATTTCGACATGGGATTTGGCAGGCTTAGTGTAAGCGGAGGATTAGGAATCAACGGAACGGTAACGATGGCAGCTATTTTGGTTTTTATCGACGATTCCACGATCAGTGGAACAGGGACGATGACTTTTCATCCACCCCTCAATGCCCGTAATCCCTCAACAATGGAGATGAGTCGCGGAGGCATCCTCACCATTGGAAGTGGTATTATAATCGAAGGAGAAGGCATTTTTCGCGGGTATTCCTACTCAGTGATGACTTTGGTGAATCAAGGGACCATTCGAGCCAGTGTTCCCGGGAAGAGGTTGACGATAGGTGCGAAATCCTCTCAGAGCGCGGCTTATGTATCCCTTGACAATCAGGGTACTATGGAGGCGGCAAACGGGGGTGTACTCGAGGTTCAGGATTTGGCGGGTGGACTGGGAACTGCCAGCATACAAGGCGCCTCGCACCTTATCCTGGACGGAACCGCCTATGTAATAGATGCGGCGCTCACTGTTCCGGATTCCGGCATGCTTACGCTCAATGGAGGATGGGATATTCAAGTGCTGATCAACAATGCGGGTGTTCTCAATACGGGCGGTGAATTCACGCTGCCCCAATTCTTGAAGTCGCTGAATGGGACGGGAACCGTGGTCGTGACGGGTATTCTGGATCTCGAAGCAGGTAGCTTGAATCTCAACGATGATATTGGAGAGCTGGTTCTGGATGACGGAACGATCAGAAACGGAACGATTGCGATCAGTGGCTCCGGGACACTGAGCCCCACGGGGAGCATGAATATCCTGGAAGACATAGCTCTCGATGGATCCCTTACGGTAAGCGGTGTCAACCTCACCCTCTCGGGAGGTCTGACTCTGAATGGAACACTTACCCTGGAGAATAATGCGCGCCTGTTCTTGCTCACTGATGTGCCGATCGATGGTACCGGGTCTTTGCTGTTCACCAATACATCGATAAGTGGATCTTCCGGTAATCAGGCCTTACAGTTTACGATTGGCAGTGGTATTGCTTTGGATGGAAGCTCTCTCACCTTCGGTCAATTTGTGAGCCTGGTGAACCTGGGCACGATTCGTTCCACAGTATCTGGCGAATCGATCATATTCAGGGGCGATTACGGTGGAGTCTTCGAAAACCAGGGTTCCGTGCAGGTACTGGATGGTGCGATATTGGAAATTCAGAAACTGGCGGACAGTGGGGTTGGGAATACCACGCTTGGAGCAGGATCGCAGCTCATCCTTGGCGGAGACCTTAAGCAGTCGATGCTGGGAAACGTCACCAATAATGGTGGGAATATGAAACTGCAGGGAGTACTGGATCTCGAAAGTGGAACCTTGAACCTCAATGATGCCTTTGGTGAGTTACTGTTGAAAGGTGGGACGATTAGGAACGGAACGATAGCGATTAGCGGAACCGGAAATCTGAACACTCGTAGTAATGGAGGTATACTGGAAAACGTGATCCTTGAAGGAGAGATGCTAATGAACGAGACTTTCGGATACCTGCTGATTCGAGATGACCTTACCTTAAACGGAACCATCAGACTGCAGGCACCAGGTGTCAGGCTTGGATTTTATGAAGATGAGACGATTAATGGAACCGGAAAAATTGTATTTGAGACGACGGTTGGTGATCGAACTTCTCTTCAGATGGTAAATTTGGATGGGGAGTTAACCATCGGGACTGGTATAACCCTGGAGGGGGGGCGCGTAACCTTTGGAGTCCGTTCTCCGTGGGCCGGGTGGGGGCGGGTTATGGACCTCGTAAATCTGGGAACAATCCGAGCCAATGTTGCGGGTCAAACCATCACTTTCGATCCTGACTTCGGCACATTTGATAACCAGGGAACCGTCGAAGAACTCAACGGCGGCGTCATCATCCTGCCGTAAGCGGACATGGAAGGATGGTGCCGTTGTGGTTTCCCCTTTACGTTTCTCTGCCACTGAAACGGTAGGGCGTGACCGCCGGGCGCGCCGCCCCATAGGCTGAGTTTCAGCGGATCTACCTGCCTTCGTCGGCGCGTCCGGCGGTCACGCCCTACCAATCCCGAATGCGGTGCGAAACAATACGTAGTGCACTACGTATTGTTTCGGTGGAGTCGTCTTTAGACTACGGTGTGGACCTCAACTTCCTTGCGCCACGAAATCAGTCCGCCAGGCGTTCGTTCACCTTCTTCATCACCTCAAAGGCATCGGCCACGTAGAGCACGTCGGCTTTGCCCTGGGCCCAGCCGCAATTGGCGTCGGTATTGATGGCGCGGCGTTCGTTGATGAATCGCCAGCCGACGGCGTGCGGTTCTTCTCCGTGGCAACAGGTTGACAAGCCCTTGGCATGCCGGGGGCTTGCCCCGGTCTGGCCGATCTGGTGCAGATGGGTCAGGAAAGGGAGCACCGCCTGGCCTTCAGTGGCGAGGTCGACCATCGATTTCGAGCTGCCGAGCGAGGCGCGGTTGCTTTCTACAAATTCCAGGATAATTGAAGCGGCATCATCAGTGTGAACCTCACCGTCGGCCTGTTTCTTGGTCCAGCCGGCACCCGCAACCAGGAGGGTCTCCGCGTCGGGTCGGATGGTCTGGGAACCGCCGGTTCCGGCCTCGACGCCGAGGACTTCTGTGCGGGACTCGAATCCTTCGATCTCAATGGGTGTCACGGTGGCGTCACCCGCTTCACAGGGTACGAAGCTGCCCGAAGCGATGGACAGCACCCAGGGGCGGACCGTTCGTTGCAGTTTGCCGATCATCCTCTGGCGATAGAACCAGCGGGAGACCGATAGCGCTCCGTTTTCAACCAGGATATCGGTGATCTGGGTATCCACAGCGCCACCGAGGCGCTGGGCGAGTCCGGCGCAGACCCGATTGAACCTGGAGCCGGCGGTCGCCACCACGATGCCGGCGTCAACTGTCCGTGCGATCTGAGCGCAGGCGGCAGTATCCGAGGCGTAGCGAGGGGCGGCCCATGCTTCGCCCGCCAGGGCCACGACTCGGGTCGCTCCCGCCCCGCCGATCTGGGCAGCGGCGGCATCAACCGATCCGCCGACCAGTCCGATGGCCAGTTCTCCATCGATACCTTCCGCGATTGTGCGAGTTGCGGTCAGGGCTTCGAGCGAAGGCTTGTCGAGTGATCCGTTTTCGTCGGTGAAGCCGATCCAAAGTACTTTATCATCCATTTTCGTAATCCTCTATTTGCTCAACCCTTCAACCAGGCTGTGATTTCATCGGCGATGGCATCGGTATTCATCTCGGTTTCGACCCGGGTTTCACGGCGTTGTTTCGGGGACTCGACCGAGTCGTAGGTAGGACCGTCGCCCTTCAATGCGGCTGGGGTGGCCCGCTGCAGAGCCGGCATGATCGTGCGCATGTTCTGCATGCCGATTTGTGGATTGTTGGGTGGTTCCGGAAGGTTTCCGGTCGCCCATCCCAGAACGGCCGGGGCGCCATTGCAGCGAGACTTCTGCCAGGCACCACCTTCGATCCGTTCGAGGATTTCAAGGGTGCCGGAGTCGTCGATGGAAAGTCGATCGACGCCTTGGAATTGCTCGTCGATGCCGAGGATCTCGCCGATCATCTGGAGCACGGCACCGGTCCCTCGGGAGGCGGACTGCCAGCCTCCGAAGAGGAGGAGTTGAGCCGGGTCCAAGCCGGGGATCGCCTTGACCGCATTGGCGAGGGCGCCGGCTGTTTCCGCGGCGTCGACGAATCCGGTGGCCGGTCCGTCAACTACCACCAGATCAAAGGCCGCCTTCTGGGCCACGCTCATCATGACCTGCTGAAGTTTCGCTTTCGGGCTCATACTGACCAGCCAGACCTTGCTGCCGGGATGACGGCGGGCCAGGTCGGCCGCTTCAAAGAGCGCATGCCAGGCCCAGGGATCCAGAACCGCCGGGAGCATCATCTCGTTCTTGAGGGCGGGACCGGTCGGTCCCATGACGGGTTCGAGCGACTGCAGGGGATTGGGAACGATACCGCCGCAGACGACGATCTGGTAGGTATTGGGCATAATGGAATTTTGGAAGAAGGGAAGAAGGGAAGACTGGCTTTGCGGCTGATCAGTTCTTGAAGATTAGTCCGGATGTTTTGCGCATATCGGCGACGGAGCGAAGCGGAGATGGGCGAACACGCAGTGTTCGGGTCGAAGCCCTGAGCCGAAGGCGAATCAAAAGGATCGTGGGAAATACGAAAAAGAGAAGACTGAAAACGAAGGAAAGATCGATCGAGTCCCCTTCATCAACAGCACCCGTTTTCCACGATTCTGGTGATACATCCGGTCAGTTTTCCGCCGAATGGAAACCGCCGGTACTGGCCTGCAGATTGACGTTGCCGCGTTCCGGATCGGTGGGGTGGGATTGCGAGCAATTCCACAGGCAGGCACCGCAATGGACACACTTCTCGCGATCGAAGAGGGGGATGCCTCCGTCCGGGTCCGTCATGATGGCCTGCCCCGAACACGCCTCGATGCAGATTTTGACCGAACACTGTTCGCAGGTCGCGTTGTCGTAGAACGAGAGATGATCGGCATAGCCGCCGGGAGCTTGGACCTTGCCGCCCATCAGGAGGGCGTCCTGTTGCGAAACCAGCAACTGGCCGTCCAGAGGTATCTCCGGCCAGCCCACGCGATCCATGAGGGCATCATGGAGGGCGGCGGCCCTGGCCTCGGACGTTTTTCGGATCTCTGCGAGTTCCGACTCGCCGATCCGATCCCGGTAGTAGGCCTCCAGAGTCGGCACATGATCCTTCGGGCGTTGGATCCTGCCACCGAGGTGGAGACGTCCGCCGGTCAGGCCGGCCATGGCGGTGCCGATGAGACCCCGGACGAATCCTTTCTGGAAACCGTTGCGCGCGTTTTCCGCTTTGATCGATTCCTCTTCCAGCCAACTCTCACGGCGACGCTTCACATAGGTTGCTTCCAGGTTCTCGCGGGTAAACGCCTTCTTCTCCTTCAGCAGTTCGAGAACGGCTTCTCCGAGTTGGGTTCCGGTGGCCCAGGCTTCGTCGACGCCCGAATTCTTCAGGACATTCGTGCTGCCTGATCCCTCGCCGATACGGGCATATCCATTCCCAGCCAGGAAGGGCTCGCCCTTTCGTCCGGACTCGGCGATCGATTTGGCGCCCCAACTGCGGAGAGTGCCGCCTTGTACATGCTTCCAGAGCCATGGATGCATGATCCAGTGCTGCAGGTAACGGTAGGCGGTACGGGTCGGATTCTGAAACCACGACGGAACAAAAATGCCGCAACTCGCCACCCGATCCGGGTACACGTAGAAGAATCCGAAGATCTCAGGTTCCGGGTAACCGAGCGTGTGAATGACTCTGCCGGGTTCGAGGGTGCAGGATTCGGGCAGATCGATCACGAACTTCATGCCCACCGCCCAATCGCGGCTGTGATTGCCTTCGGGCATACCGAAATGTGCGTCAAGCTGGCGACCGACCGGGCCATAGGGACCGTCACCCACCACGGTCAGGGCGGCCTCTATGTCCATGCCGGGCATGAAGCCCATTGCAGGATTACCTTCGGCGTCCACGCCCTGGTCCAGCAGGCGCACGCCACGCACGCGATCACCGTCGATCAGAGCCTCGCCCACCGGGGTGCCGGGCCAGACTTGGATGGTGCCATCGGCAGTGACCCGCTGTCCAACCCACTGGCAGAACTGGCCGATCGAGAAGACCATGCCGGGTTCCTTGCGCAGGAATGGTGGAATCCACGGAAGCACGAAACCGTGATCCCGGGCGAAGGGCCTTACCAATGCATCGCCGATTCTGACCATCGCGGATCTTCGCGAGGCCCCGATGGGATCCAAGAGGTAGACAACCTCCTCCGAGGTCACCTTTGATGCCATCGGGATATCAGCGAGGTTGACGTCGGGCAGACTCTCGCGGATGGCCCGGCCTTCGGTCACCACTCCGGAGACACCGAAGCCGAGATCGTCCGCGCGTTCGTAGCAGATGACCTGGGGGGGCATGCCGGGCATGACGCCGCTGTCCACGGCCGGGGTGCCGTCGGGATTGATCAGGCCCTTCTGGAGCGCGGTCAGGAATCCGCCCGTGGCCGGACCGAACCCGACGCAGGCGATGTCGACCGGCATGGTCTGCCGCTCGATATCCGGCGTTTCCGCACCCGTGGGATCCATTGCTTTCAGACCGGGTAGTCGAGGGCCTCGGGAATCATGATGGTCGTGAGCGACCGGGCGGCCCGGGCCTTGGCCAGTTCACTTCCAACCAGTGAGCGATCGACCGCATCACGCAGGGCCGAAAACTCGGCGGCTTCACCATCGTCCATCGAATCCTGGAAGCCGAAGACCAGGTTGGCGCAGATCCGTGAGACTTCGCCGGCGGAGCGTGCGATCTGCACGTGGCAGAGATCGGCGTAAAACGAGGCGTAGCCGTCGATCGAATTGGCCAGGACCGGGTTGTCGGCCCCCTTGGTCTTGAGCTCGATCCCGTCCTCCAGCAGGCTGCGGGCGGAAAGGAGCCAGCAGATCGAGTCGGCCAGCGGGAAAGTCACGCCCTGGCGCTTGCCGTGGTAGAGCTTTTTGCCCGAAGGGTCGCTGTGGCTCTGCAGGTAGTCGATGGTCCATGACCAGAGCTTCATGGCGGCGGCCAGGGTGGCCGGGGCGAAGGCGGTCTGGGAATCGGCCAAGCCCTCCAGCCGCTGTATCCAGAGGCTGAATTCGTGGCGGAATATCTTGCTGGGCATGCCAAGGGTGAGGTGGCGGCGCTGAACCGCTTCCGGTCCTTCGTAGGTGGCCTCCAATTGCGCGTCCATCCACTTCTGAGGCAGGAAGCCCGGGCAATCCTCGGTCGTGCCGTAGCCGCCCATCAGGGAGACGGCCTCGCGCATCATGGTCGCGCCATAACCTGTATTCCAAAGTTTGACCGCGGGGTTCATGACATTCGCCCGCGCATCCATCAGGGCGAATTGAACAAGGGTGTCGTTGCCCAGTTCCTCGAAGCGGGCCGCATCACGGGTCGCTTCGTCGCCGTAGAGGAGATTGAGGTATTCGATGACCTCCGGTTCCTTCTTTCGCAGGGCCATGAATTGCCTGCGGCCGGTCAATCCCTGTTCCTCGCAGATACTGTCCTTGGCCGCTTCGATCGGGTCGAAGATATCGGCCTGCCGGGACGCTTCGAAACCGACCGAGGCCGCCGCTTCGCCGGTTGCCCAGACATCGATCAATCGGTGGGTGACGTCCTCGTTCATCTGGAGCCCGAGATCGTGCCGAGGACTTCCCTCACCGGATTCTCCGCCGTGGAAACGCGAGCGCTGGTAGCGGATGACGGGTTCGATGGCTGAAAGGAGCTTGGCGGCGGTCATCAGGCCGACCGGGATACGCGTTCGGTGGAAGACAGATGCGATCACTTCGCTGTGGTTGTACTTCGGGATGATCACTCCGTCCACCACCTCGTAGCCGCCGATAATCCGGCTGGCCGGTACCTGCTGGCTGAAGACGGGATCTCGGGTGGAAGAGAGTTGATGGACCAGTTTCAGGGTGGGGGCGCCACGATCGAAGGTGCCGGGATCCGTATTTTCCAGGATGACCATGCAGGAGCCCTTGATCCGCGGATCGTCGGAATCGACCGCCGCAGTGACGAAATTGGCGAAGTCCATGTTCGTGATGAACCGGCCCCGCTTGTCGACCTGGAGCAGGGGCTCACCACCTTCGGGCCAATCGATGATGCGGACCTTGCCGTTCAGGATGCCGGTGTCGACCCCGACGAATGGCAGGGGTTCGGTCAGGGCGAATGCGCCGCGCCAGGGAATACGATCCTCGCCGGGTTGTGGCGGCAGGGATTTTTCCATGTAGAACGCCCGCTGTTTGTCCGTGCCTTTGGCCTGGATCGGTGCGAGGGCAAGATTGCTGGCCAGGGACCCGGTGGCCGCACCCGCGTCCACCCAGGAAAGCTCGAACGCCACCAGGGACATCGCCATAACCTTGGGTCCATCGATGAAGCCCCCCTGGTCAAGGTCCATATAAAGCGCGGTCAGACCGGACTCGTCGAAGGCGGTGAGCAGTTTCGCCTTTTCGTCACTCCATTCATGGGTGTTGCGCATACCATCGGCGACGAGACGGGCAGCCGTGCCGCGGGCCACACCACGGGCACTCTGAACAGCCATCTGCAGGTCAAAACGGTCGGAAAACCGCCACATGATCTGTCGGACATCGTCTCCGGGAAGGGTAGGCAATAGGGAGTCTGACATTGGGTTTGTCTTGGTTATGAAGGGATTGGAACCGGTAAGGTGAATGGGGCCAGACCTCGAGCTTTTTGTGCGAAGCCAAGCCCCAGACTCATCGAGCACGGGCGTGAAGGATACCGAATCGGCGCTTTTTGTCTTCGCGTAGATTGCCATTTCCTCCCCGATCATTGTCCGTTTGAATCGTAGGAAACGGGTGTCACGGCATCTCAGGTTCCGTTTGGCAGGCGTAATTTTCCCCTTCTGGCGACGGCTTCTCGTCCATGAAAAGCCAGACCGGAGAGCACCATGTCTTCACCTGCCGAACCGGAAAATGCTACCCGTGCTCGCCGGGGCAGGAGTGGCGGGACTGATAGACCCTCGGGCTCATTCGCCTATGATCTTGACAGCCGGACCGGCGACACGAAGCCTTGCCGCAAGGCGCCTATCCGGTTGGCATATCGACAAGGCTGTTGACCATGGGGCGATTCTCGGCCGGTCCACTTTGCCGGAAAAAGGTGATTCGAAATTGAACAGCGGGAAACGGGCACATTACTTCTGGTGCCAGATCGCAATGCCACACAAGGGAAGAATATGAAGCAAAGCAAAATCCAACCAACGATCGAAGATGATCGGACCGGAGTGAGCGTAGCAACGCTGGTTCGAGCGATCAAAGACAATCTGTTCTATGTGCAGGGGAAGTTTTCAGCCACTGCGACCAGGAATGATGTCTATCTGGCAGTCGCCTATACGGTTCGTGACCGTCTGTTGCGACGATGGATTGATTCGATCGAAACCTATATGAAGGACGATGTCAGGCTGGTTTGTTATCTTTCCGCCGAATTCTTGATGGGGCCTCATTTGCACAATAATTTACTCAACCTTGATCTGTTTGAACCAATGCGGAAAGCGGTGGCCTCTTATGGAGTCAAGCTGGAAGACCTGATTGAACAGGAAGAAGAGCCGGGACTGGGCAATGGGGGACTGGGCCGCCTGGCCGCCTGTTACATCGATTCTCTTTCCAGTTTGCAGATTCCGGCCATAGGCTACGGCATTCGCTATGAATACGGCATCTTCGACCAGAAAATTCAAGATGGTTGGCAGGTCGAAATCACCGATAAATGGTTGCACTTGGGAAATCCCTGGGAATTGCACCGCCCGGAGCGAACCTATGAGGTGAAGTATGGCGGGTATACCGAAGCCTGGGAGGACGATCAGGGTTGTTTTCGTGTCCGCTGGGTCCCAAACCGGGTGGTGATGGGAGTTGCCTACGATACCCCGATTCTGGGTTACAAAGTAAATTGTGCCGATCTATTGCGGCTCTGGTCTGCACAGGCGCCGGAATCCTTTGACTTTCAGGACTTCAATGTCGGCGATTACATGGGAGCAGTTCAGGAGAAAGTGGATTCGGAAAACATTACGAAAGTCCTTTATCCGAATGATGAGCCCGAGCAAGGCAAACGCCTGCGTTTGCAACAGCAATATTTCTTTGTCTCCTGTTCGCTGCAGGACATGATCTCGATCCAGTTGGGATTTGGTGGTTCGTTGGATGATTTTCATAAGCGCTTCGCCGGCCAGCTGAATGACACACATCCATCCATCGCCGTGGCTGAATTGATGCGCCTGCTGGTTGATGAGCATGATATGGGATGGGACCAAGCCTGGAATATCACCCGCCATACGTTTGCCTATACCAACCACACCCTGTTGCCGGAGGCTCTCGAGACCTGGTCGCTACCTTTGTTCAAGAGTGTGCTACCCCGACATCTGGAAATTATTTATGAGATCAATCGTCACTTCCTCGATGAGGTTCGAATCCGGTACCCGGACGATAATGAACGACTTGCCCGAATGTCCCTGATTGATGAGGCGGGTGAAAAATCTGTCCGGATGGCGAACTTGGCCTGTGTCGGCAGTCATGCCGTCAATGGGGTGGCCGAATTGCACACAAGGTTGCTTACCGCCAACATAATGCGGGATTTCGATGAATTTTACCCTGGGAAATTCAGCAACAAAACCAACGGGGTTACGCCCCGCCGCTGGATGGTGCTGAGCAATCCAAGGCTGTCGGCCTTGATCACGGAAAAGATTGGGGACGGTTGGATTACCGACCTGAATAAACTCAGGCGACTGGAGGATTTCGTTGATGATGCCAATTTCAGATTTCGCTGGCACAAGGTGAAACTGGAAAACAAGCGGGAACAGGCTGCCTTTGCCCTTGAACGTGCCGGTGTTGAATTGAATCCGGAGTCGCTGTTTGATGTCCAGGTCAAGAGATTGCACGAATACAAACGGCAGCATCTGAATGTTCTGCATATCATCACTCTGTATAATCGGATCAGGCAGAACCCGGATATTGATATCGTCCCCCGGACTTTTGTGTTTGGCGGCAAGGCGGCGCCGGGGTATTTCACGGCCAAATTGATCATCAAGCTGATTACATCAGTTGGTGATGTGGTTAACAATGATCCGGACGTCAGGGGGCGACTGAAGGTGGTGTTTGTCCCGAACTTCAACGTCAAATTGGGTCATCGGGTTTATCCCATGGCCGATCTGTCGGAACAGATTTCCACCGCAGGTTTGGAAGCCTCGGGAACCGGAAACATGAAGTTTTCAATGAATGGGGCGCTGACAATAGGTACGCTGGATGGTGCTAATATAGAAATCAGGGAGGAAGTTGGTGAAGAGAATTTTTTCCTGTTTGGTCTGACCGCCCAGGAGGTGGCTGATTGCAGAGCCCGGGGTTATAGGCCGGGAGAATACTATGAAGATAACGAAGCGCTCAGGTCGGTGCTGGACCTGATCGGCGGAGGCCATTTTTCTCACGGCGATGTCAACCTGTTCAGTCCCCTGGTTGATGAACTGCAATATAAGGACCAATATATGTTATTGGCGGACTACCAATCCTATATTGATTGTCAGGACAAAGTTGGCGAAGCCTGGCGCGATCAGGACCTATGGACCCGTATGTCAATTCTGAATGTCGCACGAATCGGAAAGTTTTCTTCAGACCGCTCAATTCAGGAGTATTGTCAGGATATCTGGAAGGTGCACCCGGTATCGGTGGCTGCGTCGGGGTGAGCTTTTGGAAGGATTCTTCCCGCGCGGCTTGATAACTGGAATGGCGCCGATACTTGCCACGACATAAACTCCAGGTTCAGAGCGACCGGGCGTCAGCAACGAGGGGACCATCCGACACCGACTGATCCATGTCTGGTAAGCAGCAACGCGGACGGATCCGGCGCCGGCAATGAGAGGTTGTGCATCTACTACCGGCGATCCCTCAACGATTTTTGGTGATCCGGAAAATCGTGGGACCGCTCTGGATTACGATATCCGCTGCCGTTACGTTGACGATTTCAGGGGCTCGTGGAGTGAGCCTCACCCGGTCGTAACGGCCGGGAAAGGCAAGGTGGTTGAATGGGTCTATCAGGTCGCCTGCACATAGAATCCGTTCCCAGGATTGCCGCGCTTTGTTCCCCGTTCGATGCACCCCTCCTCGAATAAGCGCCTGCAGGTGGCGAAGGCTTGAATCTTCAGGGGGAGCAGATTGCGATGATTCTTGAATGGAACCTGCTTCGAGATTAGAAGAAGACCAAGAATCATGAATAAACTCGAGACAGCCTACCAATTGTTGCGCGAATTCAAGGGTGACACCTATCATCAGGGCAGGGGCGTGCTCTCCCATGTCGGAGAGATGGCCGCAGCGGTGGGGGGCCGAGCCGCTCTTGTTAGGGAGACATTTCCCGGGAGCGACCAGCATGTGGCCACGATCTCGGATTCGCTGGCGGCGGCCGGCGTTCAACTCGTCGGGGTCATCAATGGCGCCCAACCCAATTGCCCTCTGGAAGACCTCTTTCGCATTACCAAAGAGCTGAAGGAACTGAATCCGGACGTGATCGTGAGCTTTGGAGGGGGCAGCACCATCGATTCGGTCAAAGGGGCTGAGGTCCTGCGAACCCTGGGTGGTGATATCGAGATCTACTTTGGGGTGGGGGAGGTAACTTCCCGCCTGGCTGAAAGCGGAAAGACCTTGACGCCGCACATCGCCATCCAATCCGCGTCCAGCTCAGCCGCGCACCTGACCAAATATTCCAATATCACCGATCCTGACACCGCCCAGAAGAAGCTCATCGTCGATGATGCCATCGTTCCCGGATTCGCAGTTTTCGATTACGACTTGACCCGCAGCCAGCCGCGCGCTCTGACGCTCGACGGCGCCCTTGACGGCCTCTCGCACGCTCTGGAAGTCTATTACAGTGCGGTGGGTATGCCCGTTGCGACGTATGAGAAAGCCAGGGATGTTGCCTTGACCGCGATTGATCTGGTTGTTCGCTATCTGCCGAAAGTGGCGGAAAACCCTGACGATGCGGAAGGACGGGAAGCACTCGGGTTGGCCACCGACCTCGGTGGATATGCGATCATGCTGGGCGGGACGAACGGAGCGCACCTGACCAGCTTTTCGCTGGTTGACATTCTCAGCCACGGCCGGGCCTGTGCCATGCTCAACCCCTACTACACGGTTTTCTTCGGACCGGCGGTTGAGGAACCCCTCAGGCTGGTCGGAGAGATCTACCGGTCGGCCGGGTATTCCGATGCAGATTTTGATACCCTGAACGGGAGAGAGGCCGGAGTTGAGATTGCCCGGGCCATGTTCAAAATGGCGGGTGAGATCGGTTTCCCCACTCGACTCAATGAGATCGAGGGATTCGGCCGGGAGCATATTGATCGTGCGCTCAGCGCAGCCAAGAATCCCCAGTTGAGAATGAAACTTCAGAATATGCCGGTGCCCTTGACCGCAGACCTCATCGACGAATACATGGGGCCGATCCTCGAAGCCGCGGTCGACGGGGACCTTTCCCGAATCAAGAATCTTTCGACCGAATAATCGGTCCTCGATGAATTCGGGGGAAGCCGAGAAGGGGTCAGACTTGAATGGCACTTAGTTAAGCGCCGATCCGGAGTTATCCGACGAAGAATAGCCAACGGGGTCATTGCTCATTATCTTGCATGCCAATGCGAGATATGTGCTTTGACCCCCTCGAAGCCAAGTTGACCGGAATTCCTCCTGGATACCCTTTAGCTTGGTGCCATTCGGGTCAGACTTTGCTTCTTGCGACCGGGCTTCACCGATGGTGAATAAATGACCAACCCTGCCATTGATCCGAAAAAGGAGTTGCGCGGGTTATCTATCCTGTCGGCAGATCATAGTCGATGAACTCAATCTCAAGCAGTTCGGCGAAGGCCTTCAGCTCGCTCTTCAGGTCTCCTTCGACCGCGTGAATGTGGTTGGAGCCGAAGGAGCTCAGGAACTGCTCCTTATCGATGTTCATATCTACGAAAATAAGCGGGCGCACCTGAATGGTCGGGCTCTGCTTGGCCCGGTCTTTTTCTACCGTATTCCCGGTCAATACCCCGAGGGTGTATTGCGATTTCGTGCGGAAGAGACGCGCGAAGGTCATCTTGTTTCCAGCCGGAACGGTGAATTGGGTGGAGGCGCCGCCGGCCTCACCGAAACTGTGAGGAACCAGGCTCACTTCCTTCAGGTTCTTCTTCAGGTCGGGAGACAGCCCGGCAAAGTAGAAGGCCATGGAACCGCAGTTGGCCAGCGTCATCTCCCGGGCAGTCATCCATGCGATATCGTTTAGACTGGTCGGTCGGCCGCCGCTCAACAGCTTGAGGATCTGCATGGTCAGAGCCCCGTCCGCGTCCGCTTCGCAACTGGTGGGAACCGGTTCTTTGTCACCGTCCGCGTCAAATGGATCATTCGAGATCGCCACATTGATACATTGCAGACAATAGCCGTTGCTCATTTCCGGCTGGCATTTAACACCCGCGAAATCCAACTCGTAGTGTTCACAGATATCGCGAGTGGCGATATAGCTGCGCACTTGTTTCTCCAGATGGGGCGGTGTGAAATTGGACTCGTTGAAGTCAACCGTGCCGGTTCGCTCCATCAGCCAGTCCACATGCTTCTTGACCGTTTCCTCATCAAGTCTTTCCGCCCGGTAGGCGATTTCGAACTGATCCACATGCTCGATGTCGACCGCGAAAATGGACTCCCAAAGGGCGACATCCGCTGTTCCCGTGCTGATACCCAAGGATCGGCCGCCAATGCAGCCGTAGGTCTGACCCCTGAGTCGTTGTTTCGCGGCAGCGGCCCGCAGAAAAGAGACGAGAATGTCTCGATTGGTTTTCTCCACCGCATCTCCCGGGACCCGCAGATAGCGGAGACCGATCTGATCAAGAGCTCCGGCCGCGGCGAGAAATACGAGCTGGCTGAGAGAGTCCTCGGCCTCGTTACAGGCGAGCGCGATCGGAACATGCAGCAAATTGGCGGTATGGGCAACCAAGGCAGGTGCTACAAAGATGGGTACATACAGGACGACCGCATCCACCTGGGCAGCCCCAATCTCCCTGGCAGATTGAACCGCCTGCTTCTTGGAACGAATCTCTCTTGCTTCGGGCCAGACAATGTCGACGTCTGTTTCCAGAGAGGTGACAAATCGCTTCACTTCCCGGTCGGAAATGGGCTTGCGCTTTTTATAAACGTCTTCGCGAACCAACGATTCGCTGAAGACAAGAACACCGATTTTTGGTCGAATCATTTATGTCCCTTTTCTAGTTTAGGCAATCCACAGTTCGAACCTGGTGGGGTTCTTTCGAAAAAAATCGTGCGTTAATGACAGTGTGTCAGTGCTAATTGGTTCAGGAGTGGGCTGCCGCCATGGGAATTAAGGTAAATTCAGGCTGTGGTGAAAGAATGAAGATGGCAAGATCAGCGATCTTGAGCCATGAAAAACGAGTTTCCAGGGGTTTGAACCGCATCGGGGTTCAGGTGGAAAAGGGACTCGGGCCGCTGGGCGGACCGGGACCACCGAAATGTCACCGGCTTGGCTGACTTCTCGAAGACTCGGGTAGTTCGCTGACTCTCCCGCGATTCTCACTTTGGCAGTGGCGACCTGATCTGGTGCGGGATCGAATCGCGTTCAACCATTGGCAACCGCAGATCTCGGATCGATGCCCTGCGCCGCTCAAGCGGGTTGAGTAGATGTAAATCAGGAATGCTTATCCTTTTTATTACCAATAATTTAAAAGGGCAAGTACTCTCCGTGAAGTCTTGCGTAATCTTACTCCGACTGTTCGAGTACTCAGGCTGAACTTTGGGAACCGGAAATCACCATTTACCCTTCCGCAAGGTGGTGTTCGGAGGGATATGACCCCTTCGCCACAAGTCCCCACTGTAATTGAGGATACACCCATGAAAACACTGCAAACAGAAGTGCCAGGAATCCGCCGCAGATACACCTACAACATAAGAATACGGGCGTGGGTTACGATACTCAGTGCGATGTCGATCGTCTTGGGGGTTCTGCCGGGCACAACAAATACGATCAGGGCCGCAGACCCATCCGGACACCTCTTTGCCATGGGTTACAATGGATTCGGCCAGTTTGGCGATGGGACAATCATCAATCAGCCCACGGCCACGTGGGTGGACTATGATGTGGCCAAGATTTCTGCGGGGGGGAGTTCCAGCTTCTACATCACGTCCGACGGGACCCTCATGGGCACGGGCCAAAATACAAAAGGTAGTCTCGGTGACGGAACAACCACGGACAAGGAAACTCCCATAGTCGTCGACACCGGTGTGACAGCTGTGTCAAATGACAGCGCTAGCCATACCCTTTACCTTAAGTCGGACGGAACCCTTATGAGTATGGGAGGCAACACATATGGCCAACTTGCTGATGGTACGAGAGTCGACCGGCACATACCCATAGAGATTGAAACCGACGTGATTTCCATCGCAGCCTCGAGGACAGGTAACAGCCTTTACGTGAAGTCAGATGGAACTCTCAAGGGGGTGGGGTATAATGCGCATGGCAACCTCGGTGACGGAACAACCCTCATCAGGTATACGCCTGTGGATATCGATACAGACGTTGTTGCCGTCGCCGCGATGTACAGTCACACCCTATATATAAAGTCCGATGGAACCCTTATGGGTATGGGATGGAACTTGCGTGGTCAACTCGGTGACGGAACCACGACAGACCGGCATACGCCGATTGTGATCGATACCAATGTCATTGCCGCGTCTGCTACGACCGCCAATAGCCTTTATATAAAGTCCGATGGAACCCTCATGGGCATGGGATGGAACACTTATGGTCAACTTGGGGATGGAACGACAATCGACAGGCACACCCCTGTAGAAATCGATTCGGATGTGGTCGCCATCGCCACAGGGCATGTTCATAACCTGTATATCAAGTCCGATGGAACACTCATGGCAATGGGATACAATAATTACGGCCAGCTTGGTGATGGGACCACGCTTAAGCGGCTTGTTCCTGTGGTGATTGACACTGATGTCTTTGCTGTGGCGGCAGGATCGCACCACAGCCTGTATCTGTCGAGTGCGCCTTTCGATCCGCTGATCAGAGGGACACCCGTGGAAGGCCTGGAGGACTGGTTCCTGTCTGATTGGTTTGGATACTACGCAACGGCGTTTGCGCCTTGGCTTTTCCATTCTGAACACGGGTTTGTCTATCGCGCTGAAGAGTCCACCAACCTGAGTACCTACTTTTATGACGATGCGATCGGCGCCTGGTGGTGGACCAACCAGGACAGCTATCCAGAACTCTACCTCTTTGATCCGCCGGCGGATCTTCAGGGTACCGATATCGGATCGGAATGGCTGACCTACCAGCTGGGCTCGGTGGATCCCCGGGAATTTGTGGACCTTCGGCCTCCGATTGACGTTGGGCCTCTCTACTTTAATCCCTGACTGAATTCGTCAGGAGGCCCGTGGCAGGCGCCGCTTCAACCGATGTTTGGACGACCGGGTGCTATTGCTTGATCGATCACAGTAGTTGTTGCGACACGGAGCTATTCCGCCAAAAGGCGGCGATGACCCCGGCAACAATTTGACCTCGCCACGCATTGACAGAGGTCGATCAGGTGGTCGGTCGCCCCTTGCAAACTGGAGTGGCTTTCAAACCGTGCCCCATCCTCAGCTGATCGATTCTCACCTGCGACCCCGGAGCTCGATCCTGTGCCTCGAATGGGTTGGGAGTGAGTGGTGACCATGATGCATATCAGGTATGCTTATCCTGAATATTACCTGGGTAGATGCCAGGGTTCTCACCACTTTGCGTGCAACGAATGAACAGGTATCGGCCTGCCCCATGAACACTCAAGAATGCTTGCAGGTTCTGCGCGGCGCGCAAACAGTGCTGCGCGGCCCCTATGACCGTATGCCTCCCATTAACTGAAATCCCTATGGTAAACATCGCGTTATTTGGTCCGCCGGGTGCCGGCAAGGGCACCCAGTCGGAATTCCTGATCGAGAAATACAAGCTGTTTTACATTTCCACCGGAGATCTGCTCCGCAAGGAACTGGCAAACAAGACTCCGCTCGGGCTTCAGGCGCAGAGCATCATCGCGTCCGGAGGTTTGGTGTCCGACGAGATCATTGTCCAGATCATGGAGAGAACCATCGGCGAAAACTCCCAGGTCAACGGGTTTCTGTTTGATGGGTTTCCCCGCACCTACATTCAGGCCTACATTCTGGAGGGGCTGATGATCAAGCAGAACACCTCGCTGACCTGTCTGATCGATTTGCAGATTTCCGAGGAAGTGTCGGTGAAGCGGTTGCTGAAACGCGGAAAGACCTCGGGACGCAGCGACGACAATGAAGCGGTGATCCGAAACCGGCTGAAGGAATACAGCGAAAAGACTCTGCCCGTGCTCCAGTTCTACGAGGACAAAGGCGTGCATTTCGAGGTCGATGCGTCGGCTTCGATCGAAGCGGTCAGCAAAAGCGTCGAGGAAATTGTTCAGCATGAACTGAGTAAGAAACTCCTGAATATCGTGCTCTTTGGATACCCCGGATCGGGACGCCGTTCACAAGGAAGGGCACTGGCCAAGAAGTATGGGCTCGAAACCGTGACCACCGGCTCGATGCTGGAACAGGAAATCGCGAAGGGGAGTGCGATCGGAGAGAAAATCAAGGAGTTCTATGAGAGCGGCCAGTTGATGACCGATGAGATCGTCGTTCCATTGATCGAACAGAAGCTCGAGTCGTCCAAGGATGTCAGAGGCTTTATTTTCAAGGGATTCCCACGCACTCTGGTGCAATCGTACATCCTCGACGGTCTCCTGAAAAAGCGTGGTACCCAGATTTCGAGAGTGATCGAAATCGAGGTGCCCACTCTCGAACTGATCCGGCGGCTGGACGAGCGCAGCAAGACGGAGAAATGCATGCCTTATGATACCAGTACGGCCAAGATCGTGAAGCGCCTGCAGGAACATGAGCAGAAGACCGCTCCTGTGATCGATAAATACAACCAGTTGCACGGAGTGACCAAGATCGACGGAATGGGCTCATTCGATGAGGTATTTCAGAGACTCTCGGCCGAGGTTGAGGATGGTTTCAAGAGAAACGGGTAAACCTTCACTGACCAGGCACTCATCCCGGATCGGAATTGGTGGACGATCGTTGAGGAATTGAAGCGTGACGCCATGAAAACAACTACGTCCAGGGAGAGAATGCGCACGGTCCTCAGGGGAGACCTGCCCGATCGTGTCCCATTCGTCCCGACTATATATATTGATCATGCTTGCCTGGCGAGTGGCAGGAGATTTGAGGATGCACTCATAGACCCGGCCTTGGGCCAGCAGTGCATGCTTGAAGCGGCTCGCCGCTACAAGTCAGACGCGGTGCGGTTCTGCATGGGCCCCGATGCGTCATGGTACGATGAAAAGACGGTCGTAGAACGTGAGGGGCGACTGGTTGAGCTCTCGCGAAGGAGCGGGAAAGCTGACGGCTACTACGATGTCGAAGGTGGAGGCAAGCTGATCCCGTGTCAGAAGACCGATGTTGTGCGCACAATACACGATGTGCGTGGCATTGAAGTAAGAAGTGCCGGGGAATACCTCCAACGGGGGTGTCTGAAAGATGTCCTGACCCACACACGGGCCGCGCACGATGATGGGCTCTTTGTAGTCGGCATGTGTTCTTCGCAGACCATCAACTTCATGGTTGAGCAGATGGGCAGCGTCGAAGCCGCGCTCCTGCTTTTACTCGATGACCCCGAATTCGCGTCTGCTCTCATTGACAAAGCTGTGGCCATATCGATTGAAAAAGGTAAGGCTTTCATCCAGACTGGCGTCGACTGCCTCTATATCGGGGATTCCTACGCATCCTGCAGCGTCATCTCCCCTGAGACTTATTACCGTTTCTGTGCGCCGGCGTATGCTCAAGTGGCTCAGGAGTTTCGCAGGGAGGGCGTATCCTGTTATATGCACTGCTGCGGAAACTACAACCCCCTGCTCGAACGCCTGCCGTCGATCGGTATCGACGCCATGGATGGCATGGACCCTGAAAGCGGCATGAGCGTGGCCCAGACCAAGAAACAGATAGGCTCCGAATTGACACTGATGGGCGGAATCAGTTGCATGACGCTCCTGAACGGCGGGCCGGAGGCGGTCTATGATGAAGCGAAACAGTGCATCGTGGCGGGCAAGCCGGGGGGGCGATACGTTCTGGGTAGCGCATGCGCCGTGCCACGGTACACTCCTGCAGAAAACATGTTGGCTGCAAGAAAAGCTGTGACAGACTGCGGATCCTATCATGAAAACAACCCGGGATAGAACTTTTCCCAATCGATTTCCCGGGACTGACTGACAGACTCTGGCCCCTCAAGAAGGTGACGACACCCAACCAGCACTGGAACGCGATATTCAAACCCAAAGCCGACCCTGAACTCGGCTGGTATGAAACTGACGTTGCTCAAACGCTTAAGTTCCTTGACCTCGTCCCGCAGAACGACGCGGCTACGATATTCCTGCCCGGCGCCGGAACCTCGGCTCTTGTCGACGAGCTTTTGTCTCGAGGGTCGCACCTGATATTGAATGACATCAGCGACGAGGCTCTGAAGCAATTGAAGGAGAGAATTGGAAGCATTCAGGACAGATTGACATGGATTCACCATGATATTTCCAAGCCGCTCCCTTGCGAATTGCGACAGGCAGATATATGGATTGATCGTGCCGTCCTGCACTTCCTGTTGGACGAGGCCGACATCGACGGATACTTCAACAACCTGCGTTCCACAGTGCGGCCGGAAGGACATGCACTCCTTGCCGAGTTTTCAGTCACGGGCGCACCCAAGTGTGCCGGGCTTGATTTGCATCGCTACTCTGTAGAGGAGATGAGCGAACGACTGGGGGCAGGATTCGACCTTGTCAGGCAGGAGGAATACACTTTCATCAACCCTTCCGGCGATCCTCGCCCCTATATCTATGCACTCTTCAGAAGGAAATAGGGGCAACAGGAAACCGCGCCAAACGGCAAGTCGTTGATGAGATTTGAGGTTCGTTGCGAGTCGATTACAAGGAAAACGCAATGAGCTGCGGCCATCGTTTGAGGGACGCGACATGGGTACTAGGCGACCCGGATGAGGCAGTCCTGCGTTGGACGAGAAAGCAGGTGCAGTCATGGGTGCCGAGACTATCAGGCGCGCCGGCTCGTCTCGTGGACAGACTGGAGGATGGACTCTCGATCGTGGTTGGTTCACGGTTGTCCAACCAATTGATCTGTAAGGCCGCCGATCAAGGGCTCATTGATCTGACCACCCTGGGCGAGGACGGATTTATTCTGAAACAGACGGTTCTTGACGGTGCGACCGTCCTGCTGATTGCGGGGTGCTCGCCGCGCGGGGCCGCCTACGGCGTGTGCGAGTTGTTCGAGCGGCTGGGCTGCACCTTCGTCATCAGTGGCGATCATCTCCCTCCGTGCGATCCGGAGATGCCCCTGCCGTCGCTGGACGTGGCCAAACGCACCGCCTGCTCCTGGCGCGGCATCTTCTTTGGTGGCTATTGTTTCACCACCAACTCGATGATGTCGCTGCCGGACTACGAAACGATGTTCGACCAGATGGTCAAACTCAGGATGAACCGGATCGTGTTCTATCACTTCGAGAATGAGCCGTTCATCGATTACAGCTTCATGGGTGAACGCAAGCTGGTGGGCGACATCTCACATCCGGATTCGGGTTACCTTTCGTACGGGCGGCATTTCACGGGGTCGTTCAGGGTTGAAGATCTTCCGGTTGGTCGCGAGCAGTTCGATCGCGAGAAGATTGCACCGTTGGAGTTCCAGGCGGTCGGCAGTTCGGACGATGCGTTGGACACCGCCAGGAATTTCATGCGCAAGATTATCGCGCTGGCGAAGGCCCGCGGAATCGGCGTCTGGACGACGGTGCTGCCGCAGTTCATTCCTCCTAATCTGAGCAAGTACAGCCGACCGATGCCGAGCTTGCATAAACATTGGTCGGCACACCTGAGTTGCACCGATCCGGTGGCAGGACCTCTCAACCGCGCACGCATTCAAGGCATTCTCGACGCCTATCCCGACCTCGAAGGCATCTTCCTCGGTATACCGGAAGGTTTCTTCGACGACCCATACCCGGAGACACGGGTGCTGATCGAGCGGGAGTGGGATGACTACGCGGAATCGCTGGACCTGCAGAGGAAATACTGGGGCAGGTTCTGGCCCGGCGACAAACAGCAGAAGGCGCACCTCCGCGCTGACATCGCGTTTACCGAAATCGTCAAGACGACCATAGCCGAGGCGAAGGGGATGAGGCCGGATCTCAAGCTGGGCATCTGCACCGTCTGCAAAGCCTACCTGTTGACGCACCTTCACGACATCCTACCACTTGATATGCCCTTTATCGACATCGAGTCGCGGGCATTGTGGACGTTGGACGGCGCTCCCCTGCATCTTTTCCAGCGCATGAAGGGCCGTGAATGCGTCATCATACCGCGCGCTGTGGACGACGGGTCCCTTCTCGGCCTGCAATTCCCTCTCTGGCAGTACTCAAAGGACGGTTTTGTCTCCTCGGCGAAGGAGAATGGAACAAATGGTCTGATGATCCAGACAACGCACATCCGGGGCAACGAGCACAGCATTAAATACCTGGCCGACGGCATGTGGGAAGGCCCTGCCGCGCCGGGTGAGTTCTACCGCCACTATGCCGAACGCGTGTTCGGTGCAACGGCGGTGCCTCAGGTCATGGAGGCATTCACCAAGCTCGAACAGAACGACGAATTCCTGGGTGGTCGCGGCCAGCACAATATGCCCTGGAACATGGTCCCGGATCAGATCTGGATCATGCACACATTCAAGGAATTTGACCAGCCGTTCCATCGTGCACCCTTCAGTCAGGACTTTGTCGACAGGTGCGAGGAACGGGCGATCAAATTCAGACAGGCGATTGGTTCGCTGTCGCTGGCGCTGGATCGATTTGGTGAAGCGTATCAGCTGACTACCAGGTCCGGGCAGCAGGAATTGGCCTACATCATCAATCGAACCCACGGCTATCGCGCCCACCTGCAGGCGCTGGTTCAATTCGCCGAGCTGTACCATCATTACTACGAAATGTTTGCACTCCTGCCCCAGGACCTCGAGGGGTTCAAACAGTCCCTCGATCGTCTGCTCACTGAATCGCACCGACTGGAGGGCGTGACCCGGGAATCAGCGACCTACTTTGCGAGTTGCGTCGAACACACCACCGACCTTGCCCTGCTGTGGATGGTCAGTCACAGAATGGTCCTGGGAAGTCACTGTCTGTGCGAATTCCTTGAGAACATCCGGGCGTTCTACAGTGGAGGTGAGTACTGGAAGCCCGTCGATTGGGACAAACTCTTCGGACGTTGCGTGTTTCCTCCCCATGGGACTGGCAGGGTTGGAGAGGGCGAGAACACATCCGAAACAGAGCCGGGTTAATCTCGACTTTCCGATCGCAGGAGAGTCAGAAGGGGCGTTTCACCAAAGGTTGTTGGAGGCCTTCTTCAAGTCATCGAATAAGGGTTAAAAAGACCTCCTGAGAGTTCAATGTGGAAGAAGGCGAATGCCCCCAGATTGCGCGGATCAACCTCGGTGATCAGCGCTAGATTGAGGAAGAACCTATGGAAAGGGTCGGGAACTTCAATTCGATGGTTTAGTGCTGCAACAAGAAGGCCAGGAAAAATTGGGAATTTTCGAAGTTCTCGCTGAAGTAGACCCGCTGAACTTCTGACCGATCACTTCAAATTAACGCACTTATTTCCATCGGCCGCTTTCGTCTGCCTTGGCGCATTACCCGTCACCAATGATGACCCATTCCGGGGCGAATGGTTGAACGGTTACCCATAGTCAGCCGTCTCACATCATCGTTCAAACCTAAAATGGTCCAATTCATGGTCAAGAGATTCATTCAATTCAATCGACCTTGCTGATTGCGAAACACCCCTTGTCGTAAATCTTCTGAATTCCCCAAGAGGTGAATATAATTACTAACAAGCAAACTGTTGATAGATACACTACCTGTAGGAGCTCATTTCCAGGAAAATACAACGATACTAGAGTGGAGTAAATGGGGCGATGAAATAGATACATTGAGTACCCGCTGTAGCTAAGAAATGAGATGACGGCAGCTTTCCCAAACCTATCTTCATTGAGGTAGCAGATCGCAGAAATGAGGAATGAACAAGAAAACACCATCGAGATGTTTCTGATCTGATTAAATGTCCAGGAGTCATTTTCTATGAAAGCAAGAACAAGCCACAGACAGAATACCAGTAACACAGAGGGAATGTTTGCTACCCGGCCTTTGAACCCATGGCGCGAACAATATATCCCAACGCAATAACATGGCAGATATAATAGGAGCTTGCGATCCATAGTGCTCGAAACTGCCTCGATACCAAAGACAATCACGAACAAAGAGCCGGAGAATAACAGAAATTTTGCTGGGCTCCCCACAAGGCCAAGAAGTAATGGCGTTATCAGGTAGAACAACATGATCATCGTAACGAACCACAGCGTATACGGTGACGGGCCATAAAATATTGAAATGAAAACCAACGACTTTAGTGATGTAGTCGCATCACTTATCCCGTACAGATAAAAGAGGAGGACGGCCAAAGCGTACATTGGATAAATCCTGAGTAATCTTTTCCGGTAAAATTGGATTGGGCCAACTCCCTTCTTTGCTGAGCTGCCATTTAGGAATCCAGAAACCAAGACAAACACCCCCAGTACAATCACAGCCAAACTGCCAGTAACCGGATTTGCGTATTTAGGCAATGCGTCAGTGTAGTTGAATAGGTGCCAGTAACCGACAATATATAAAATGCTGAAAGCCCTAAGGTATTCGATGCTGATCAGGTTCGTCATTCGGTGTGTGGATGACTCCAATTTCAATGACAGTCGGAAGGTAAGCGTCGGCCAAGTCCCCAATCATGCCAGGGCGATGCCACGGTTACAATCAAAAGCCAATTGACGAGTTGCCTTCAACAACGGATGCGCAGCCATTTCGGATGGAGAAAAGGGGTCAAGGTGGAGAATAGGGATCAATGGAAACAGATACGTAAAATTGGATTGGCGTGTATAAGCTGGTTCAAAGCGTTTCGGTCCAAGCCGCGCAGGAAGGGATGCTCTTGCCGGGTTGTACTCTTCCCGGCTTTTTCAAAAATCGAGAAGGGACCAAAAAGAATTGGAAATCTGCGAAGATCTTCGCAGGTAAGCGACCTGTCAGAATGGTGACCGATCACTCCTGAACTACGTATTTGTTTCCAATGCCCCCTTTCGTGAACGTGGAGTGAGGCCAGACTGACTGCGCGAAAACCGTGGAATCTGGTTTGCCCGAGCGGGCTTGCGGCTGGAGCGCGCAACTCAGGGGCTATGCCTTCCTGACCAATCCGATGATGAAGAGAAGAACCACGGCTCCGGCTGTGGCGGTAACAATTGAGCCGACCCATTCACCGCCGATGGAAATGCCGAGGAGGCCAAAAAGCCATCCTCCCAGGAGCGCCCCGATGACCCCGACGACTATGTTCCCGAGCAACCCAAATCCGCCTCCTTTGAGGATCAGTCCAGCCAGCCATCCAGCAACGCCGCCAATCACCAAAAACACAATTACCTGTTCGATATCCATATGTTCTCCTTGGTTGTTTCGCTTCTCTCAACATTTGGGCCCGGAATAAGGCGCACCAGATGAGTCTTCCGCCTGACGGAACCCGTTCTCAGGTTTTCGAATCCGGCCGATCATTGCAATGACATTTACGACGAGGAATCAGAGCAAGGAGTCAACGTTCATATTTCATCCACTGCTGCTCTGAAACAGGGTTGTGGTTTGATGGCACGCAAGAATCGGATCGAGACGGCGGGCACAGGTAGTGAACAAAGAGGGAATTTCCAAATAGGAAGGTCGCCTAAACGTTCTGCCCGAGGTTTACCAAAACGTATGCTCGGCAGCGGGACTATTCGATGTAGTCAAAAACTTCTTCGATCGTCTGTTCAAACAGTCGCGCAATCTTGAAGGCCAACGGCAAGCTCGGGTCATACTTTTCCGTCTCAATGGCGTTGATCGTCTGACGCGACACCCCGAGCGCATCGGCCAAAGCGCCTTGGGACCATTTACGCATCGCGCGCAGTTCCCGGAGGTTATTTTTCATCGGATACCCCGAAGCGTCGGTGGGTTACATAGCTGCCGAGAACCCAAAGCACGAACATCGATATCAATACTCCGCCGATTCCCAGACCGTGTTCAAAATCGCCGGTGGACACCCCCTGCGCATTCAACACCGATAACACCATCGCGATAAACAGCGTGCCCAGTGTCGCATACAACATGACCTCCACCTGCACGCGTCGCTGCAGTTTATCGAGTCCACATATGAAACGTTTGAAATTGCGCACGTAGAGCATCCCCGGAACAAGAGGCAGCAAGTTCAATGAAACTCGACTCACGACATTCCATTCGGAATGGCCCGACATCAAAATTCTGACGCCCACGAAAGTCGCCGCCGCCACCATCAACCAAAAGCTCAACCGCATGTCCGCCTTAAAGGAATACTCACCCGTGCCCGGTAGCACCGATCCAATCGTATTTGGTCTTTTCATATCTTCATTTGTAAAGTTACCTTTACAGATGTCAAGGTAACTTTACATAAAATGCAGCTATCGCCGCGATCCGTGCTCAGAGCCCGCTGGCAGGGATCGGCCATGGGACTTTGGCATTTCACCCAATCACTTGCTGATCGTCGGGCATTGGGCACGGATGAAATTCAAGGGCCGACCCCTGCCAGGGTGGCCACTGAAGGGGGGGCGGAGGTCATTTGCCAGGCTTCTCGTTGATACGCCCGGGCACCCATCGGATTCCGATGGGTGGTGGAGGTGGCGGGAGTCGAACCCGCGTCCCCTGAGCTTTCATACACAGCCTCTACATGTTTAGTACTTCATTAAGTCTCGCTGCAACCGTGCGGAAGTACGCGCGTCGATTGCAGCCAGCACCCCGTAGAAGATACGACGAACATCCGGCGTGCGGCCGTGCTCGCTATGCCTGCTGTCGTCGCTCCGTCCGGCCAGCAGGCGTCGCCGGGGGAACGTGGTTGCGTTTATTTACGCAGCCAAGGGCATTTCTTCATTTGTGCCACTTAGTGTGTTGATGGAGGTTTAACGAGGCCAACCATCATCCTCGACATGCCACCGTGCACTCCAATTCAGAGTCGAATCCAGAACACCCCCTCAGCCTGTCTCCGGCGCCGTTTGGCACCTGAGAATGCAAATCAGGGTTCTGATGGAGCTGCAGTGCAACTCTCAAAGAACAGAGTGACTATCGACTGGGATGGGTGAGAAATCAAGCGGAGAAGACAAGGGGATGCGGTGGAAGAGCGGAAGAAGGCAAGGAAGACTTAAGAATGATGAACGAAGAAGTGGAGTTGGGTGCGGGTTTGGATGAGTGGATGGGTGGATGTGGAGACGGGGGATTGAGCTGCCTGAATCGGCGCGCCTGGCAGTCACGCCCTACCGTCTGGAACGCGATCTTGTCTTTCAGAGAGGTGAGGACAGAGTGCGGGGATGGTTCGGATTTCGATTGATTATCAGGGGGAACTGCATTGCCAGGTGACGCATGAGCCTTCGGGTTCGGCGTTCCAGACTGATGCGCCGAAGGACAACCAGGGGCGGGGCGAATCGTTCTCCCCGACGGACCTGGTGGCGACCGCCCTGGGCAGCTGCATGGCGACGACGATGGGGATCGTGGGGCGGCGTCATAATATCGAGCTGGATGGTGTCAGCGTCACCGTGGACAAGGAGATGACCTCGGAGGGGCCGCGCAGGATCGAACGCCTGACCACCCATATCCGCTTTCCCTTTGATCGGGATGTGGATCCGGAGCAGATCCTTGAAAAGACGGCCCTGACCTGTCCGGTCTATCTCAGCATCAGTGATACCATGGAGAAACCGGTTCATTTTCGTTGGGACGGGGAGTGACTGGGCTTGGGGCTTTGGGGGGCATGCGGGCGGTTTGAAGGGGTCAAAGCTCACATCTCACATTGGCATGCAAGATGTTGAGCTATGACCCCCCGTTCGGACCGTGACCGGGCTTGCGGGTTTGGGGGCGTGCGGACGGTTTGAAGGGGTCAAAGCGCACATCTCGCATTGGCATGCAAGATGTTGAGCAATGACCCCCCGTTCGGGGCGTGACTGGGCTTGGGGCTTTTGGGGGTGTGCAGGCGGTTTGAAGGGGTCAAAGCGCACATCTCGCATTGGCATGCAGGATGTTGAGCAATGACCCCCCGTTCGGGGCGTTATTCGGTTTTTATACTGTCGACCGTTTGTTGCTGACCGTACTACGCTGGGAATCTCAATTATGGTTTTCGTACGATCCCGCTTCTTCTTCGTTCCTCTTGTCGTTCTTGTATTGGGCCTGCAATGGGGTTGTGGGCGCAAGACCTCGGAATCCGAGGTGCCCCGGACGTTCATCTTTGCACGCGGTAGTGATGCCCAGAAGCTGGATCCGGCCGATGTTGATGACGGCGAGTCGGTCAATACCCTGTCCCAAATCTGCGAGGGTCTGGTGCGTTTCAAGTCGGGCACACTGGAAATCGAGCCCTGCCTCGCGAGCCGCTACACGATCGAGGACGACGGGCTGACCTATCGTTTTGAACTCCGGGCGGGCGTGACCTTCCACGATGGCACCCCGCTGACCGCGGAGGCCGCCCTGTTTACGTTCAGGCGGCAGATGGAGGAAGATCATCCCGGCCACCTGCCGGGGGCCAATTTCCAATACTGGCGGTTCCTTTACCAGGATGTCGACTCGGTGGAAGCGGAGGGTCCGATGACGGTGGTCATTCGGCTCAAGCGGCCGAATGCCTCACTGCTCAACTCGCTGGCCATCTTCCCGGCGTTTCTGGTCAGTCCGTCCGGACTGGAGGCCTACGGTGAGGAATTCCAGCGGAACCCGATCGGGACGGGCCCCTATCGGTTGATCAGTTGGGAACCGAACGAGGCCATTATCATGGAGCGCAACCCCGATTACTGGGACTTGGAGAATGCTCCCCGGTTCGAGCGCCTGGTGATGAAAGTCGTACCCGATAATACGGTACGTCTTCTGGAATTGCGTTCCGGCCGGGTGCATGGGCTCGACGGCCTGCAACCGGCTGAGATTGTCTTCCTCGACGCGGACCAGGGATTCACCGTCTACCAGCAGGCCGGCTTGAATGTCGGGTACCTGACCTTCAATCTGAATCTACCCAAATACCAGGATCCCGAGGTACGCGAGGCCATCGCGATGGCAATCAATCGCAACGAACTGGCCATGGTTGCTCTGGATGGGGCCGGTCGTCCGGCCAGCTATCCAATCCCGCCGGGTTTCCTGGGCGAGCCCAAGGTTCCGAATGCCGTGATCCGCGATGTGGATCGAGCCCGGGCGATTCTCAGCAAACACGCGGCCGATTTCACGGAACCGATTCGGCTTCAGGTCATGAGTGCGCCGCGCCAGTATTTCCCCGACCCGGTCAAAGTGGCTTCGTTCGTACGCAGCGAACTTGAGGCCGTTGGTCTGCGAGTTGAAATTGTGTCGAAGGACTTCAAGAGTCATTTGGCCAGTCTCCGGGACTTCGACTACGACCTGGGGCTGATTGGCTGGGTGGGCGACAATGGAGACACCGACAATTTCCTGGGCATCCTTCTGGGCAGTTGGGCCGCAACCAAGGGATCGGCCACGAATTTCTCGAGCTACAAGAATGAAGAGATGGATCGACTATTGCTGGCAGCCCGAAGCGAGACCAACCGCGATGAACGCCAGCGCCTCTACGAGGAATGCCTGAAAATCTGGCGACGGGATCTTCCAATCTTCCCGCTGATTCACGGAGACAATATAGCCGTCATGCGCTCGGAGGTGACCGGCTTTGAATTGCAGTTGATCGGAGATCTTCGCCTGGGTCCCCTGGGGTGGGCCGGTGGCGGAGGGAAGTAGGAAGTAAGAAGGCAGAAGTAAGAAGGAGGGAAGGCGGAAGAGGTCAGAGAGTGGAGGACGGAGGTAGAAAGTCAGAAGGCAGATGAATAGCGAATGTGAAAGTGGGAAGGCAGGCTTTGAGTGAACGGTGTGAAATCCAAGAAGGGAGAGGGAAGGGCGAGATGAGGAAAGGCATGCTCCGGGCAGGGCCCCATGGGTTTCCGCGATCAATGGAGCGCGCGGTTTCTCCTGATCGATGAAGGCACACGCTCTACGATTTCTAGGTCTGGTCGGTCGCAAGGTGGGCCTGTTCGTGGCTATCTTTTTGATCGCCAGCCTGGCTCTTTTCACCGCCATACGGGCGATCCCGGGTGATCCGGTGGCTCTGCGTCTCAAAAACCCGGATCCGGAACGGGTGGCTCAGGAGCGGGCCCGCCTGGGCCTGGATGATCCAGTCATCCACCAGTATGTCATCTATGTGAAGCGATTCTGGACCGGTGACTGGGGGCGCAGTCTGCTGTCGGCGCGTCCCGTGAGGGAGGATGTTTCCCGATACTTTCCGGCGACACTCGAGTTGAGCTTTTGCGGCCTTTTTCTAGGTATTCTGATCGGGGTTCTGACGGCGGTGTTCGCCGAGGTATTCCATCTCGGTATCCTGCGTCGCCTGTCCTTCCTGTTGGGGACGATCGGCCTCACGCTGCCAATATTCTGGATCGGTCTCCTGTCCCTTATCGTGGGCAGTCTCTGGCTCGGTTGGTTCCCGGGCGGTGGACGATTCGATTTCTCCCTGATCAAACCGGCGAATGTGACCGGGTTCCTGACCATCGATTCCCTCCTGGAGGGAGATCCGGTCAAGTTGGGTGCGGCCCTGAACTACCTGGCTCTGCCGGCATTCTGCCTGTCCTTCTACCCGGCCGCTCAAGTCTGCTCGATTCTGCGGGCCCGCCTTCAGGATCCGCACCTGGTCACCCTGGTGGCTGCCTTGCGGGCGCGGGGGCTTGGTCCGGTTCGGATCTGGATGCGTCATGTATTGAAAGTCGTGAGTGCGCCGGTGGTCACGGTCATCGGGACGAATTTCGGAGCGCTGCTGGGGGGCGCGGTCCTGACCGAAACGGTTTTCTCCTGGCCGGGCCTGGGTCGCTACATGGTAACGGCAGTCCTCGACCGGGACCTCTACGTGGTTCAGAATGTGCTCCTGCTCGTCATTCTTCTTGTGGTATCGGTCGTGTTTCTGGCCGACTTCATCGCCTACCTGATCAATCCAGTAGCCATCCGCGATTCGGAGGGTGAGGAGTCGTGAGTCGCCGTTCGATCAAGGGATGGAGTGTGACCGGTGTCATTGCCGCGGTCTGGATGGTCTGGGCGCTGACCGGGTTGATCTACACGCCTTACGATCCGCAGGCCCAGGAGTTTCTGGATCTCAGGCTGAGCGGATTTGTCTCCGGTCACCTGTTCGGGGTGGACGGACTGGGAAGGGACATGCTCAGCCGGCTGTGGCGGGGTTCGGGAGTGACGGTGGTTCTCGGGTTGCTGGCGAGCTCGCTTACCCTGCTTCTTGCATCGCTTCTGCTGGCGGCCGAGCGATCGGGGCCATTGGTATTAAAGAAATTGATACAAGGAGTCGTGTCGATCGGCATTGCCCTGCCGGTTCTCTTTGTCGGGTTGCTCTTCCTCGTTTTCCTGGAACCCTCCCCGGGAACCCTGGTCATGGCGGTGGCCATAGGGAGCGTGCCGTTCGGATATCGGCAGCTGCGCGTGTTATGGGCCGAACAGGCCGGTGCGTTGCATGTCGCGGCCAGTCGGGCGTTGGGCGCTCGCCGCCGTCACATCGTCCGCTTTTCGATCTGGCCCAACGCCCGCCTGCAGATTTTGTCGCTGGCCAGGCTGCTTTTTGCGGTTGGCGTGCTCGAATTGAGCGGCCTGACCTTTCTTGGTTTGACCGGTGATCCGGATCTGCCGGAGTTGGGCACGATCCTGCGCCACAACCAGGCCTATCTGTTTCAGGAACCCTCCCTTGTCATCTGGCCGGGATTATTCCTGAGCGGTCTTCTGCTGGTGGTGCATCTGTCGAACGTTCGCGGACGTTCGACAGACAAAAATTAAGAGATGCGAATCCTGAATGAGTTGGCGCCCGCTCGTGAGTCGGGTTGCAAACACTTCTGCCTTCTCACTTTCCCTTACACCGGTTTGACGGCGCGGTCGGGATCGAGGATGGAGTCTTCCCGGGTGGCGCGATCGGTGTTTCGAAGCGGCCAGAAATCAACTGCCAGCTCATCTGAATGGTGGAGCACGGGAGGCTCGGATGGTTCAGGCAGTCCAGCGGCTGAAAGGAGGGTCGACTCGTATTCTTCGAGAGTCGCAGAGCGGAGCGACCAAGGTTCGTGCCTGATTTCACCGGTCTGGATCTGGCCTTTTATTTTGGTAAAGATGCGGTATCTTTCGGTGAGAAACCACGCAAGCGAGCCCGGTTTGATACGGCCGATTGGTGAGCCTGAGCGCCAATCGGCGCGGAAACCGATGCCTTTACCGGTCTTTCCGAGACGTTGGCTTCGGAAAGAGAAGCGGACATTCTCATGTTCGGTGTCGATCGAAGCCCTGAAATAGGGAAGGTGGTAGACAGAACGAGCGAGCCAGACAGCCATGGGATTGGAGGCGTCCAGCGAGAAGAACCAGACACCCGGTTCCCCGTGATGTGTCACGTAGGTGCGAGCGTTGATTTGGGAAAACGAGCTGAGGCCGGGAAGAGCGGGCCCCAAAGCGGGTCGGGCATCTGTCATCGAAAACGGAATCAGGCCGATCCAGGCGGATCCGTCATGTTGATCAACTTCGAGTTCCGGCGGCAGCAGAGCTCGCAGCAAACTCTCGTCGATTCTCCAGTGCATGAGGAGCAGGCGGCACCAGGTCTGACTCATCAACCGGGCGCCGGATGGACGGGAGGTCAGGTGCCGATCCGGTCTGAAGCCCATCATGAAACCAGCCAAACACATCCGCCGGCCGAGATAAACAATGAATATGGCGAGATTCGAGGGAATGAGCATCGACTCCGGGAAGACAAAATCCCTTGACTTCCGGTAGGGGTGGGCAATGTTGGCCGTTTTTCTCCTGCGATGGCCAATACGAAATCAGCAATCAAGAACGTTCGGAAGAACATCACGAACCATGCGCGGAATCGTGCCCGGAAGAGTCGGCTCAAGACCATCTCCAAGAAGGTGAGCGCAGCAATCGCCCAAGGCGACGCAGATACCACCAAAGCGGTTGTTCAAGAATATATGTCGGCTCTGGATACTGCGGCAAAATTGGGCGTCATCCACGCGAACGCAGCCAGTCGCCTCAAGTCGATCTACTCCAATTACGTGTTTGCCTGAGCAGGGAAGCACTCTTGAAATGCCCCCCGACCGTCATGCAGGACGTCGGGGGTTTTTCATTTTCCAAGGGGAGGGGTAGCAGTCAACGATGACAGACGAAGCGAAATTCATCTCATTTCCCGAGGGACGGCTGACCGAGGCGTCGGTTCGGCTGGATCTCATCGCTGATCACGACGGTTGGTTTGCCCTTTCCAAACCGCCCGGGTTGGTCCTGGTTCCCGATCCATGGCAGGCAGGCACAGTGGATCTTGTTTCCGCTCTCCGGGCTGAAGTCAGTGCCGGCAAGAACCAGTTGGCTTCGCTCGGAATCGTGGCTCCAAGTGCGATCAACCGTATTGATGTGGACGAGTCGGGAGTCGCAATCCTGGCCAAGAACGACGATGCCGCTGCAACTCTGAGAAATCTGCTTGGTTCGGCCGGATTGAAGATGACCTATGAATTCCTGGCCGAAGGGTCGGCTGGGGATACAGTCCTGGAGTGCTCTCTTCCGTTGTCACGACACCGTGAACAGCAACGTGTACTGGTTTCGCATCGATCCGGGAAGAAGGCATCGACTGTGTTCAGAAGAACCGAGTCATTCGGTCTGGTTTCTCAGTGGGAGGCTGAAACTTTCTACAGCCGCATCCACCAGATACGGATCCATGCGGCTGAGAGCGGTCTCGGCATCCTGGGCGAACGGCTCTATAAGTCGGTGCCGTTTGTTTATCTTTCAGATCTGAAAAGGAAATTTCGGCGGAGGGGAAGGCCGGAGCGGCCAATCTATGGCCACATTGCACTGCACTTGAAGCGGGTTGAAATAATGGTTCCCGATCAGGCACCGATAAGGATCGAGGCGTCGCTGCCCAGGAGTTATTCTGCTCTGATCAAAAGGTTGCGCCAGTACTCGACCTGACGGGTAGGCGCCCGAGGGACCGCTTGAAGGGGGCGAAGCTCTACCGAGGCAGCTGTGTGGTCGACATCAGCCAATCTCCCATTGGCATGCAGGATTTTGAGCAATGACCTCGGGGATTCGGACCTGTTGAAGGGGTCAAAGCACATAATCTCGCATTGGCATGCAAGATTATGAGCAATGACCCCGTTTTGCGGAAAGCGGTGGTCAAATCGATCTGGACGCTTAGCTTGAGGGGTGCCCAATGTTTGATCCGAGCCTGAAACATCAGCTCTTCTTGACCCAGGATTGGGAGGCTGCCTGGCGACTGGTGGTCAAGCCGTGGTTGACTGAGTCCGAAGGTGTGAACATTGGAACCGTGGTGGTCCCGACGCGGGGTCAGGCCCGGGCGATGCGTTCAAGGATGGCGACCGAAGGAATCGCCACAGTCGGAATCCACTTTGTGACGCCCGGATTGATCAGAACTCTGTTGTGCCGTCATCGTGTGACGGGGGCGGAACTGCCGGATCGGGCAATTCTGGAATTCGGCCTGAACCAGGCATTGGAAGATCTGCGGTTGAGGAGCAGGGGCCTGGACGAAGAGGAAGGCTTGACTCATAGTCTCTTGAGCCGCCCAGGAGCTTCGATTGATGACTGGGAGGATCTGGTGAGATCCGGATTGGACGAAGGTTCGTTCCCACATCCCTTTATCAGGGAGGTATTCAGGCGACTTCGGAGATGGTTGAAGCGGAATGGTTTTCATGTCCCATACGAGGATGATATACAGTCGCACAGGGTTGGGAAAAGAGACCCAGTTCCGGGGGAGCGGGCCTTGTTCTACGGCTTTTCGGCTGGATGTCGATCGGAGTGGCCTCATCTGTCTTCCTATTGCAGGGAAGTTGAGCGGATCGTATCGGTCGTGCCGTATCCTTCATTCTCGGGCAAACCGATCGAGGAACAGTGGGTTGAATTGTGGGAGGCGATGGCCGGCTGTGAGGCCGTGAGTCTGCCCGATCAGGAAGAGCGCGAGAATGGCGAGCTGGCCCGGAATTGGGCCCTGAACCTACCGGGGCCGGGCGGAAACCCGGTTCACGATCGTGTGCGATTGCTGGTCGGCCAGAATCCAGCGGCAGAGATGGCACGGGTATTCAACCAGGTCGTGAATTGGCTGAGCGGAGGTTCGTGTCAGATCGCAGTCGTCTTTCCGACGGAATCTCCTGCAGTTGCCGATCTCGGCCGTCGCTTGACCGAAGCGGGGATACGGTTCTGTGATGAGATCTCAACCACCGGAGCCCCGTCTCAAGAAGTAGGGTTGATACGGGCGCTGCTCATTTATCAGAGGGCGGGCTGCAGGCTTGAAAGCCTTTGGGACCTGGCGCGTCTGTTGCGTGCCACGGGGCTCATTGGCCTGACTGCGGGGGAGAGTCGCGATTGGATTGAGCGGGTCTTTGACGCGGGTCAATCGCACCGCGTGGCGGACGCGATTGAATTGCCGGAAATCAGTCGTCTTCGGGGCAGTGATGAGATGATCCGGCTGATTCGCGGAGTCGAATTCTGGCCCGAATCGTTGGCGATCGGCGCCGCGATCGAGCGGGTAACCCGCATCGTCGGGGACTGGGGCATTGAGTCGCAGATCCGTAAGGAAGGGTTGGAGCATTTGAGACTTGGCGACGAGCGGGAATATGCGAGGGATTCGGTGATCGATCTGCTGATCGCATCTCTGCCGGAACGAGCCCCGCGCCGGGGTCTTATCAGGGATGATTTTGCACCCGTCGTTCTGACCACTCGAAAGCGGGCGGAATCTCTGGTATGGTCGCACGTTATCTTCGCGGGTTCAAACGCTGAGGAGTGGCCATCGCCTCCGGAGGAGACCTATTGGCTTTCAGATGCGGCCAGGCGTGAGCTGAACCGGAAGCGCGAGGATTCCCTCCAGCTCCCGTTGACGGAAGACGCATCAATTCTCGAACGAATGGATTGCCTGGGCCTCTGCAATAATGTTGTCGGGGAAATTGCTTTCTCTGCCTGTCTACAGGCAAACGACGGAAGCGAGGGTGAACGCACGCCACATTCCTGGTTGGAGAGGGTTCTTCTGCACAAAGCTCGTTTTCAGAGGAACAGAGAGGGCGAGTCTGAGCAAACTGTGGATGTGTTTCAGGATGAATGGCGTGCCCTGTCCCGATGCCTTCCGGGCGCACTCACCCCATCTGCGGATCTGGGAGATTGGTTGTCTGTCTGGATGGGGCGGAGGGATGCCGAGGCTCCATTCGACCGGTGTTTCTATTGTGCCGAAACCGGTGGGGCGGATGGTCGCCGGTGGGCGGCTCGTCTCCTGGAACGGGGGTTTTCGGATCCGGTCATTCTATGGTATGAAGGTGTGCTGCACCTTTTCCCGATCGGTGAACAACCGTTGGAGCGAAGTCGCCGAAAGGAACTCGGACTGCTCGTGCACCGACTGCTGGCACAGGCCCTGCGCGGCGACCATCCTTCCGGGACAATTCGCCCGGCCCCACCGCCTGAGGTCTGCCGAGACCGGTTGGGGCGGCTCCTGGATTCCTTGCGACGCCGGCGGCCGGAAGATGCCTACTGGGATTCTTTTTTTCTCGAGCTTTCGTCGATCGCATTTGGATTGTTTGACTCCGTCGCGAGCGAGATCGAAGGTCAGTATCTGGCGGTCGAGTATCCGCTTCCTGGAGACACCATGCTGTCGACGGTGCACGGCGGACTCGGCATCAGTGGAAGGGTGGACCTGGCCATTCTCGATCGGCCGGAATGGAACGGCGCCTCGGTAAGGGTATTCGACTTCAAGACCGGCAGCGACAAGCCGCTCGATGCCGGGAAAATGGGCCGACTGGGACAGTCCCTTCAACTTGGCGTCTACCTGCAATCGTCCCTGGCACTCGGTGCTCGGTCCGCTTCGGTGGAGATGATCCGGGTGGGCCATGAACGGGGTCCGGTAATAACCGACGGCGAGTTACCGTCGATCCAGGCGGCTTTCGACTTTCTCGGTGGAATGGTGCACACTGGGAAATATGGGCAATTGACGGCCGACCGGACGCGATTCCGAAGGGTGTTTGAAACCCCGCTGGCCTGTGTGCCGATACCGACCGCTGTTCTTCAGAGAAAATTTCAGGCGACCTTTCCCGAAAAACCGGACGACGAGGATTTGGATGGGGGTCAGGAGTGAACCGACCGATCGATCAGGACGCGCGCGATCTGTTTTCCTCTGGTCTGGAGCGGAACTATGCGGTCAACGCGAACGCCGGTTCCGGGAAAACAACGGCGATTGCGCAGCGTCTGGCTGCGATGACCATGAGTCCGGACGCGGTCGAAATGCTATCGAGGACCGTCGTGGTCACATTTACCCGCAAGGCGGCTCTGGAAATCAGGCAGCGGGCTCGGGCGGAGGTTCTGACCCAGTTGGGCAGGCTGCCTCACTTGGATGAGGGGGCATTGGAAAGCCTCGGCCGGGCGTTCTTCGGGACCATTCACAGTTTCTGCGTGCTCCTTGCGAGGCGGTATGGCCAACCTCTTGGCGTCAATCTTGACCCTGAGGTGGTGGACGATGGGGAAAACGCGGAACTGTGGGAGGGATTTCTTGAGCATGACTCGATGCACTGGGAATCGGTCCCGGAAGAGGTTCTCGGTCAGTTTCTCCGATACCAGAACCTCGAGAACGTTTTTTCACTGGCGCAGACCCTGACTGATCATTCGAGCCGGTCACTGCTGGAAGGGGGTGATCCTGGATCTTCGCCCGATCCGGATTGGTGCGTATTCGACGAATTGATGGCTCGGGTATCCAGTCGTCGCGGGAAGGCGGTGGAGAGCCTGAAGGCAAACCAGCGGGCTCTGGGTCGATGGGAAACCGCTTTCCGGAAGGGGCACGGGTTTCTCCCCATCATCAAACCAACCGGCAAGGGCAATGGTGTCGTGGAGCTGTTCAAAGGGTTCTTTGCTCCGATCAAGGGATGGTCAGCGACGGTGGCTGGTCGCCTGGCGGCAGAGCTGGCCCAACGTTATCGGGATTACCGTCGGGAGCAGGGCGTGCAGACCTACCTGGACCAGGTCGAATTGGCGAATCGGTTGCTCGAGCGCCCGAATATTCTCGATCGAATCCGCCGAGACGGGTATCGGATTCTTCTGGATGAGGCGCAGGACACGGACCCTTTGCAGTTTAATGTCCTGGTCGAAATCGCACGACCCCCGGGGGCCTCGCTCGGCAGCTGGCCCGGGGACGGTGCACCTCCCAGACCGGGGCACTTCTGTCTGGTCGGAGACGGTCAGCAGTCGATTTTTGGTGGCCGGGCTGACATACGTAACTACCAGAGACATGTTGAGGCTTATAGAATGGGATCAGGTGGTGATGTCCTGGATTTCAGTGTGACCTTCCGTCTGCCGAGCCAGCTGATCGGCTTCATGAACGAATCGGTGGCTCCCGCATTTTCCGAGTTGATCGAACACAACCAAAGTGTCGACGGAGACTGTCTTCAGGTCCCGTACCTGGAGCTCTCTCCGCGGCCGAATCCGCTGGCGGGGCAGGTCAGCCGCCGCACGTTTGCTTCGGGTGGCGCCAGGAAGGTGGACGATCGGTTGGAGGCTGAGCTGGAGCACCTGGCCCGTTTTCTCGTCGGATCGGGCCCTCGTGGGGTAGGGGCCTCTGATTGGTCGGAGATCTGTTTGCTTGCTCCACGAAAGGATTGGCTGGAGACGGCGCGGCGTATCCTGGTCCGGGAACGTGTCCCGGTTTCGTTGCAGACGCGGGCGAGTCGAAATGGCGATCGACCGGCCTATGCCTGGATTGCCGGGTTGCTGTCCGTTGTCATCGACCCGGAAAATGGTTTTGAGTGGGTCGGCGTCCTGCGCGAGATTTTCGGTATATCCGATGCGATGCTGGCGGCGTGCCTGGACGGGGTGGCGCCGGATTTTGGCTCGCCGGATCGGTATCCATCAGCTCTTGGGAAAGCTCTCTCACTGATACGTCCCTTCGTTCTCGGTTGCGATGATAGTGGGGTTGAACCTGTCCGTTTTCTGGACGACTTGGTCGAGGCCTGCCTGCTTCGCGATCGATTGCAGGCTCTGGGATCCGGCGACGAGTGTTTCGAGGATCTGGAAGCCATTCGACTGATTGCGGGTGTGATCTCAGATTCGGACGGTGGTGTGCGGGATCTGCAACGGCGGGTGATCCAGGAGGTCGACAAGGAGACGCCGTCGGGACAGACGGGGATCGATGCGATCAATCTTTTGACCTGCCATTCCGGCAAGGGACTGGAGTGGCCGGTGGTCATACCAATCGGACTATGGCGTCCCTTGCTCAGAGCCGCGGATAGGGGGTTTTCGCTGGTCGACGAGGCTCGGCGGCCGCGGGTCTATTTCGATCGGGCGAGTGTCCCCGACGAGAAGGCGGTTTCGCATGAACGGGAGTCGGCGCGTGAAACGATGCGATTGCTCTACGTGACCCTGACCCGTGCTCAACGGCACCTGATTCTATCCCTATCCGATGACCTCAAGGGATTGCCGGGGAGTTTTCTCGATATCTGGTCAGGGGGTGATCCCGATACCTTGGCCCGTCGATTGGGAGGTTTGGTTGATGCTTCGGAGGTTGTTCTCAAGACCGTGCCCGCGGTCGAAATTGAGCCGCGACCAGTGAATGCCTTGATCCAGGAACCGTCGGCAGACCTCCTGGAGCAGGCTGCTGCGGTGTCTTCAGGATCACCAACCCGCCGGTTGCCTCACGAGTTGGGGGAGGGGCAAGACCAGATCAGAGCAGTTCGCCACGATGCAGGGATGGATGAACCTCATCCACCTGCGGATTCGAGTGATCCGATCGACTATGGAATCTGGTGGCATGAGACGATGGAATTCCTTCCGTGGCGGGCCGATCGAGGTGAAATCGACGGATACCTTGAAGCCCGTGTCGCCCTCGCGGATCGCGATGGTTTCAGGGAGCGCGGGCAGGAAGAGCTTTCCCGATTCCTGGTCAGTGAACTCTGGAACTGGCTGAGGGATCCGAACCTCATCCACCATGCGGAAATACCCGTTTTTGCTCCTGGCGGATCGGGAGAATGGATCGACGGAGTGCTGGATCTCTTGTGTCTGAATACGGGCACGGACGAGTTGACCGTCATCGACTGGAAAACCAATCGCAGGTGGGGAGGCGAGTCGGAGGGCGCATTTCTGGATCGGTTGGGTTCGGTCTATCGACCGCAACTCAGCGCCTATGCGAGGGCTGTTTCCCAAGCTCTCGGAGGGGCGAACCCGGCATTGCAGGTTTACTCGACCGTCTGTGGGAAGGTGATTGAGATAGGAGAGGGGTGATTGCGGCCGCATTCAATCCGACAGGGGAACCGAGTGGGGCGGAACGGTCGGCAAGATTATCCTTTACAGGCTCGGCCACCGTACGCAGCTTGGCTGTTTTTCTCGAAAACCTGGACGTCATTATATGGGCAATTTGAAGAAGAAGCGACGCCTCAAGATGTCGAAGCACAAACGCCGCAAGCGTTTGAAGTCTAATCGGCACAAGAAGCGGACGTGGCAGAGATAACCGTTAGCTGAGAACGGTTGAGTCCGCATGCCGGGCTCGAGAGGTTTTCCAGAATCCATCCGAATGGGTGGTTGTTGTGTGCCTGTGGAGTGTCTCCAGGGTGGCATCGAGCATACCATGATGGCCCGATGATTGCCGCTAAATGCGACTCCGATCCCATGGGCAGCAGATTCCCTTGGGGTATTGGGCTCATTTCCCAATAGAGCATTCTACCTGCAGGGATGGTGATCGACTGTAGTCGGAGACGGCAGTGTTCCCGAAAAACCGGTTCAACCTTTGAGCTAAGGCGTCGATAGAGATTTCCGAACGCCAAATCGCTTAGGAAAAAACCTGAACCCGTTATCGGGAACAATGCGGATGATTTCGTCGAAAGGGAAAGGAATCTTTTTAGAGGTCAACGAGCACTCTCTGCTCGTCGCCCGGACCAGCAGTTTCAACACACCACTCACCATCGAGAGTGTGCGGGAGTTCTCTTTGGAGGATCGCGAAACCCTGGCGGATGAGTTCAGACAGTTCACAGGGACGCGTCAGGGAAGTTTTGCCGTGGCGCGATGCGGGGTGTTCCCGGCAGGCCGAGTGGTGTCTCGAACCTCGCTTGATCCCAAGAAGGCACGTGACGGGTCCTATCTTCAGGATCTGCTTGCCTCCCAACTGAAGATAGACCTGAAGGAGTTTCTCCTTTACCTGCTCGGCGCCAGTGACGGGTCGGATGCAGGGGGTGAAGCGGGGTTCCCCAAAGAAGCCCTGATCTGTGGTGCGCCGCAGACGGAGATCCAATCGATTCAGGACTCGCTGCTCGAAATGGGCGCCTTTCCCGACCGCCTCGAACTCGGCACCGTCGCCAGCCTGGGCGGAATCATCGAATGCCTGAAAAATCAGGAAGGATCGCTGCCGACTCTGGTGCTTGAAATAGGCGCTGAAATGACGAACGTCTTCGTGGTCAACAAGGATGGCGTCGATATCTCGCGACCTGTGGCCTACGGGACGTCGTCAATGGTTCCCGTGATTCAGAAGGAACTCGGGTTGAAGGACGAAGAGTCCGCCCGGCGTCTATTCTATTCCAACAGTTTTGACTTCACCGGGCTGGGTCCGCAGTTGGTCAAGAAACTGGTCAGAGAACTGCAGGCGTCGGTCGGCTTCTACGAGGTCCAGACCGGTCAGACCATAGGCCAGCTCTACTGTTCGCATCTGCCCTCGAAACTCTCCTGGTTGCAGAAGACCGTTTCGGACATGCTGGCGGTCAAGGTGCTGGCCATTGATTTCCAGGCCTGGCTCGGCGATCTGGGCATCACCCTTGGGAGCACAGTCGAGGAGAACAGCCTCGATGAAACCTGGCTCGGACTTATCAGCCTGATGGGCGACTTTACCCCTGAAGTGGATGAAAAGAATTAAGAAAGACGCGATTGTCTCTCAGGCAAACTGGCATCCGAACTTCCGGATTGCGGAAGCGCTTCCGGATCTGAAGGTCGTTCGGACCGACTTTTTCATCAATGCCATCAGTCTGTCGCTTGCTGCGGTCGCTGTATTCTTCCTGGCAATACGCGAATACAAAGCCTTCAGCCTCAAGAGCGAAATCTCGGCATGGGAGGAAAAGATAGAAGTCAGCCGCGCCGAGAACCTGGCCTACCTGAGACTCAGTAAAGCGTTCAAAGATGAGAAGGCCAAATTCGAGGAGGTCCGCGATTTCATTGCGACCGACCTGCCCGTGACCGAATTCCTCGAGACGCTCAGCCCCACCATACCGGAGGGATTGGATCTCGATTCGATGGCCTTTGGCGGCGAGCGTGTGGTGATTCGAGGGACCATTCTCGGGAACTCCGAGACAGCCAGCATCACCCTTTCCAATTACCTCGAAACGCTGAGAAAGAACCCCGGGCTTGGACCCAAGTTTGCGGACATTTCGTTGACTTCACTGGTGCGCGATGCCCGTAGCGAGGTCCTCAATTTTGAGATTGTCCTGCAGCGCAATGAGAAAAAGACGTCCACATGAAAACCCAAGACATCGTTGACTTCCTGAAGCGCTACCCGATTCCGTGCCTGTCCGTCACGGTCGTCGTGATTACCTTGGTCCTCGTCTACTTTCGGATGGATGTGAATACCGAACTCGAGGGCAGGTACCAGACTGTGTCGGCCGAAGGCGCGACGGTGATGAACAATATCGTGAACGGATCGGGTCTCCAGGAACATGTTGAGGCGATCCAGGCGCAATCGAGCGAACTTGAGTCCAGGCTGGTCCGACCGGCTGAACTGGCGAAAAATCTCCAGTACTTCTATCGATTGGAGAGCGAGACGGGCGGAAAGCTTGGTGAGCTTCGTCAAGTTCCGTTGACCAACCTACCAAGCACCAAGGGCTCGTTCCAGCCGGTTCAATACTCACTCGTGGTGACTGCTGACTACCCCGTCCTCATGGACTACCTCAATCGGTTGGAGGAGGGTGTCAGCTTTTATCGAATGAAAAACTTCTCTCTCCAGCACAGTCGCGAAAGCACGCGTCGGATGCTGGTGATGGCAATGAACATCGAACTACTTGGTACGAAATGAGACTTGCAACAGGATTTTGCATGGTTGCGCTGACCACGACCCTGGTATCGAGCGCCGCCGCCCAGGCCACGGCCACTGTGATAGCGGTCAAAGATCGAACCCTGACCCTGGCCATGGCGAGAGAATTGCTTACCATCAAGGAGGGTGACAACTCAGCTGCGATGGCCCGGATGCGGGACCCGTTTGAGGTGATGCTGGCCGACGTGGCGGTTGTGGCTGAGACCTCAGTCGAGGTCGTGCCGGCGCCGGCTCGTTACAACGATCGCCAGGTACTGGAGGCCATCGCCCCTGGAGTGAATCCGACTGGAACGGCCCGCGTCGGCACAACGGATTATCTTCTTTTTGGGCAAAAGAGGCTCAAGCAGGGAGAGAAGCTTACGATTACCTATGAGGGATCAGCCTACCTGATCGAGATAACCTCAATACAAAGAAATAATTTCAGGATACGCCTGAACAGCGAAGAGCTTGTCAGACCAATCAAATAAAGGGATTGCTATGAAAAAAAGGATGATGGTTATGTGCTTGGGTCTTACCCTTTTGGGTACGGGCCTCCACGCTCAAACCCCGGAACCGGATACGTCGGACGTTGCAGCCGCAGCGCAGGCCGAAGAGGTTGCCGAAGACAGTCAATCGGGCCCTGAGACCGCCACGGTCTCCAAGGGCGTAAAGGTGGCCTTCCCGGGCGCCGAGAGTCAGAAGACTATTGTTACCCAGAAGAGCCAGGAAACTCTCTCGGTCGATTTTCCGGACGAGGAGATCCGAGTGATTCTGCGCAACATCGCGGACCTCTTTGAACTCAATCTGGTGATTCCGGATACGCTGCAGGGTCGCGCGTCGCTAAAGCTGCGCGAGGTGACCTGGAAGCAGATATTCGATGTCATTCTCCATCCCGTAGGATTCACCTATGTGGAGGACGGCAATATCATCCAGGTCGTTTCGGTCGACTCCCTGCAGATTGAACCTCCGGTCACGGAGATCTTCATTCTCAACTACGCCAGGGCGGGTCAGGTGGCACCTACGGTTACTTCAATGATTGATCCGGCCGCGGGTGGCCGAATCCAGATCGACAGTCGGAGCAATGCTCTGGTCATCACCGAGCGCCCTTCGCAGATGGGCAAGATCCGTCCGGTGATCGATGCTTTGGACAAGGCGACCGATCAAGTCATGATCGAGACCAAGTTCGTTGAGATTGCGGACAAGGACCTGAGTGACCTCGGCGTCAATTGGGCCTCGCTTCAGAATTATGAGGTTGGCGTAGAAGGCGGGCTGGGGGACGATGGCTTCCACTCCTATGATCGTCAGAATATCAACGGCATGGTCGACAAGGTCAGTCTCTACTCCGCAGTCTTCACCGCGGACAAGTTTTCAGTAGTGTTGAGCGCCCTCGAGTCGAACCAGGATGCCAAGCTGGTGTCCAATCCGACCCTGGTGACGATGAACAATACCGAGGCGTTCATTTCGATCGGAGAGCAGTATCCGATTCCAAACTACACCTATAACCAGGAGCGCGGCACCTTTGAGGTCAGTGGATTTGAATACAAGGACATCGGCATTCTCATGGCGGTGACGCCACAAGTGAACAACGAGGGCCTGATCAATCTCAAGATCGAGCCTGAGGTGAGCAGCACCAACGGCAGCACCAATTTTGGTGGCGCGGGCGGCGCGGATATCCCGATCATTTCGGTCCGCAAGGTCACGACTAACGTCGCCCTGAAGGATGGCTATACCATGGGACTGGGCGGCCTTATTGAGAGCCTCACCCAGGACGTGGAAACCAGGGTGCCACTGCTAGGGAAGATTCCGGGATTGGGTCGTTTGTTCAAACACGATTCGGCGAACAATACATCCCGCAATCTGGTTATCTTCATTACGGCCAAGGTCCTCTCGCCGGAGGATGCAACCTACAAGGAGGTCTTTGATCCGCGACAGATCAAATCCATGGAGATCAAGCCCGAAGACATTCCTGGCTTCCAGAGTAATGTGGATCCGTTTGCCCAGGCATCGGTGACGGGCGGGTCGGAATAGACCGCGTTTTTTCTGGTAATCCGCTTTTCGGCCATGGTTCGCGCCCCTGCAGGCGTGACCATGGCCGTTCTTTTTTCATAACCGGTCGGGTCCGATTCCGGTTGGGGTTCCGGACTCGTATCCAGGCTTCGAGGGGGCCAAAGCACTACCGAGGCAGCTGTGCGACCGACATCAGCCAATCTCGCATTGGCATGCAAGATTGTGAGCAATGACCCCCTCCTTCGCATAGAGCTTCGGAGGACACGCCGTGGGCTGTTCTTCGTCGAAAAATTCCAGATCGGCGCTTAACCTGGTGCCATTCGGGCCTGACCGTTAGTTTCCCACGACCGAGATGGTAATCCGTCGGTCGTGGTGTTGTTTGCGGTGTTCCCAGAGGAAGATGCCCTGCCAGGTACCGAGCTGAAGACGGCATCCGGCAACCGGAATCACCTCGGATGTCCGGGTGAGTGCCATTTTGATGTGAGAGGGCATGTCATCCGGCCCCTCCGAGGTATGAGTATAGGCCGGATCCCGCTCCGGGACAAGGCGGTCGAGATAGGCTTCGAGATCACGACAGGCCGAAGGGTCCGCGTTCTCCATGATGACCAGGCTGCAACTGGTATGACGGCAGAAGACATTCGTGATGCCATCCTGGATCCCTGACTTTGCGGCCACGGCAGCGACCTGATCCGTGAACTCGTAGGTGCCTGACCCGGTTGTTCGGATGGTGATGTCTCGCTTGAATACAGCCATGGTCGATGGCAGTATTCCAAGCGAAGGGCCGATTGCTGTCAACGGGCCACGGGAGGTCTTCGGACAGGTCCTGGCCTATTGCTGTCCGGGAGTCGGGGGTGGCCCCGGTTCCGGAGTCGACGATGTGTCTGGAGCGGCCGAGGTGGCCATCGTGGCCAGAGGTTCAATCGGAAGGGCAAAACTCAGCCGCTTGTTGTCCCGTTCGAACTCAAGGCTGAGAAATTCGCCGATCTCGGCGTAGAAGATCGAGTCCCTAAGCTGATTGATGGATTCGGCCGGCAGCCCGTTGATGTTGCGCAGGATGTCTCCTCTCTGGAGGCCGGCCTCGGAGGCGGAACGGTCGGGTAGGAGCTCAGACACGTAAATTTCCTTGGCGACATTCAGGCGATCAGGTCTCTCCGCAAACTCCATTGGCAGGCCACCATACTGGACCGAGCCCGTCGCTTCCAACTGGGCATGAAGCCGGATGAGGGCGCGGGTTGGAACCACGTAGGACGAGCGTACTTCAGGGACTGAAGCGACGGAGATGCCAAACAGGCGCCCATCGAGATCGAGAATGGGTGATCCTCCCTCCGCGGGTCCTCCCGGAATCCCGACGCGGGAGTAGGTGAAGGGAAAGACGAAATTCGAAAAGAAGCTTTCGGCCCCCGTGACCAGGCCAATCGACGGAGTCGGGTTGAAATCGAGAGGACTGGTTATGGCCATGACGACCGAACCGATCTCATGAACCTCGTCGGAAAGAGTGAGCGGAATAAATGAAAACGAACGTGGAAGCTTGAGGACCTGAAGCAACCCGACATTTGTGCGCGGATCGTTGCCGATCACCTCAGCCAGGTAGGAGAGGCCGTTTTTTTCCACCCAGATCCGGTTGGACTGTTCGGTGGCCGTCGAGTTGGTCAGAACCTGGCCTTCCGCGCTGACAAAGAATCCGGAGAAGACAAGGAGCGAGATCCGTGGCTTTCCCGTGTCGTCAAGATCCTCGGTCGCCACCTTCACCCGGACAATTGCGTTGGAATGCTCGCGATAGAGATCAACCAGGCGACTCTGAAGATCGAGGCCTTCGACGGCCTGGACAGGGGTACTCGCAGGGGCGAAGATTGCGCCCGCTGCGACTGCGAACCAGAAAACGCTCCGGCGCCATGCCGCCATCTCCGTCATTCGGAGATCCTAGAACTGGGCGACCGTTCGGGAAGAAGGTCGGCCGAAGGAGGTTTGGCTGGAGAGCGCGTTGACCACGTAAGTCCCACTGGGGGAACTGCCTGTGAACAGCGTCTTGGGTGACGAAAGCGTAACGTATCGTTGGGGTTGATCGTCCTTCGCCATAATATCCTCGATGTAACGGGCTCTTGCCGTAATCGGTAGCGGACGGGCCTCGAACCGATCGCTCCTGGTGGCGACGGGTTGAACGATCATTTCAGGAAGGTTTCCCACCGAAGCGACGACCTGGCTCTCTACCGGGCGGACGGCAATTGTTTCGTAGCGTTCAGAAACGGGAGAACTTTCCGGGCTGGTCGTAACAATGGACGGACCACTGACCACGAAATACCCGGTTGCGATTGCGGCGGCAGCGGCGGTGACTGGTGCCGAGCGTCGGGCGATCATACCGATGGTGCGTCCGAGACGGACGAACCACGGCTGAGCCTGGACGAGCGCAGAAAGCTGTTTCTGGCGATACTCCTGCTCAAACTGATCCCAGAATTCCGGTTCAGGCTGCTCTGCCCGCTTTACGCGCAGAAGCTGCTCGAGTGAGATCTGTCGGTTATTTGTCTTTTTGCCGTCAACCATACCCAACTATTTAAGATAATCCTGCAGTTGTGACTGTAATTCCTGTTTAGCGTAATGCAGCCGGGACCGGACGGTTCCTTCGGAACAGCCCATGATCTCGGCAATCTCTCTGTGGCTGAGTTGATCGATTTCGAACAAAGTGACCACGGTTCTATGCTTGAAAGACAAACGTTGGAACGCTTCGTTCAATTTTTCCTGCAGTTCTCGACGTAAAGCATCCCGATCAGAGTGACTTTTTGTCACCAGTGCATCGATCACCTCGGCCGATTCGCCGTCTTCATTGATTTTATCGAAGCTGAGGAAACGACGTAACTTATTCTTTCTCAGGAAGGTAAGCGTGGTATTAACAGCTATGCGATAGAGCCAGGTAAAGAAGCTGGAATTGGCCCTGAAGCGGTTGATCGATTGAAAGGCCTTAATGAACGAATCCTGCGTCAGATCAGAGGTGTCCTCCCGATTGCCGGTAAGATTGTAGATGACCGAGTAGATGCGCTCGCGGTATTTGAGGATCAGGCGATCGAATGCCGCCACGTCGCCTTCCTGAACGCGCCTGACGATAGCCAGATCGGTGCTCGCCTCCTGAGCTCTCTCAGGAGAAACACTGATCGTGCGGTCAAGTGTCTTGGCGATGCTCATCCTCAAAAGGAATCTAGGTCATTGATCGACTCTCGCAACACAAAATGCAGCGACGGAGGCGCAGAACGGGCAGGTCAGCAGATTCGCAGTGATTCGAGTTGATAACGTAGGAGTCTGGAAAGCCGAAGTAATTCCCGTGCGGCCGGGAGTTCGAAATGGGGTTTGAGCAGAATCTCCGCCTTCTCAATTTCCTGCGAGATGGTTTTGCTCACACAATCGAAGACACCGAGCTTGCCCATCTGTGCCACGTGAGCCTCGAAATGATCTCCGCGACCGCTGCGTAAATCTTCAAGAATGGCGGCAATCTCCCGTTCACTGGATCGCTGGAGAAGGACCAGGGTGGGCAGGGTGCATTTCCCATTGGCGAAGTCGGTGCCGAGGGTTTTTCCGATCTGGTCCTCCTTTCCGAAAAAGTCGGCCAGGTCGTCATAGATCTGGTAGGCGACGCCGAGGTGCCGACCGAATGCTCCCGCGGCATCGGTGAATTCCATCGGCGAGTCAGCCAAAATAGCTCCAAGATAGCAGGAAAGAAAGAAGAGTTCGGCTGTCTTCAGGTCGATGATTCGGTGGTAGGTATCGAGGCTGGGTTGGCCGCCGCGCTGTTCGAGGGTTTGCATGATCTCGCCCGCACAGACTTTGCGAGTTGATTCGGAAACATGCCGACAGACGATGGTTGTTGGAAACTGTGTCGCGATGCTCACCGCCTGGGCGAAGAGGGCATCGCCGAGAAGAACGGAAGTGTTAGGTCCGAACTGCTTGGCGGCCGTCGATCGATTTCTCCGCAGGCTTGCCTCGTCCATGATGTCGTCGTGGACCAGCGTTGCCAGGTGAACCATCTCGATCACGGCGGCCAGGCGCACCAGTTCGTCGAGCGGTTCATCCTCTCCTTTCCAGCCGGCCAGGAACACGAGGGCGGGTCGGATACGCTTGCCGCCGCTTTGCAGACAGTAGGAAACGAGATTGTGAATCTCCGGCTCGAAGTTTACGACCTGTTTGGTCAGGAATCGATCCAGGGCCGCGAAGTGCGGCGCGAGCCTTGCGAAAAGAGCACTCAGGTCTTCGCGGTCGACTGTCGTTTGACTTGCCTTGTCGCTGGCGAGCATGATGGTGACCGCACTAATACGGGTCTCGACCGGTTTTGCCACACAATAGTCAATTTTGAGGTAGCCCGGTCGATTTCGACCGTTCGAGGAATGACACCTGATAATCCATTGCTGTTGGGCGGTTTGTGCATTGTGGTCGCGTGGCTGGCCAAGCTTTGGGCGGACGACCTTCGCCTGCATCGAAGCGGTGGGTCCCGTCCCACGGCACTTCCGGGCGCGGTGCCGGTCGGATTTTTACCCATTGGAATCGCGGTGGCCGGGTCGCTTGTATTGCTCGGGGTTGAGACCTTTGGTGAGCTCTCACTCGGTATTGCGGGTGAGCAGTCGACGGTCACCTGGCTCTTTGGCCTTTACACGCTGGCGGCCGCTTTCGGGGAGGAACTCGTATTCCGGGGGTATTTTGTGGTGGCCCACCGCGGCCGTGCCTGGCTTTGGGTGAGCGTGATCCTGTTCTCGCTGCTTTTCGCGGTGCTTCACCCTTTTCTCTGGGAGTGGCAGGGTGATGGCGAAGGTCTGGTGATCCATCCTGACCTCAAGGGTGCCTTCAGCACGGCGGTTGTCTTCGTCGGGTCCCTCTGGTTTTACGCGGTACGCTTTTTCAGCTTGAATCCGAATCGGTCGCTCCTACCGAGTATTTCGGCCCACCTGGCCAAGAACCTCGGTGTCTTCTTGATCAAGCTCCTCCAGGGGTTCGTGTCAGGGCTGTGGTGAGGGTGCGGATAATGCCGTGGGAAGGGGTCAATGCGCACCCGAGCTGCCGACATCAGTCGATCGTGCTAAAATAACGCATGATCATGAGCAATGACCCCGGGTCAGATCACCCGCATACGGGGCAGGTCCTGCCCGTCGATCAATCCGACTGGGTGATTCTCTGAATCGACCACGATCAGGTCGTCGATTTCCCGGCGTTCGAAAACCCTCATCGCGTCGACAACCAGCGCGTCATCGGGAACCGTGACTGGATTGCGGGACATATAGTCAGATACTTTTCGATGCAGAAAGTCGCCGCCCTGCACCGCGGAACGACGGAAGTCCCCATCCGTAAACACGCCGGCGAGTTTTCCATCATCCCGGTGGAGCAAGGCGATGCAGCCCGCCTTGGCTTTGGTCATCTTCAGGATGGCGTCCTGAACGCTGCTTCCCAGGGGCAGTTGCGGGAACTGGTCGCCGGTCAGCATGATGTCGGAGACCCGCAGGATCAGGTTGCGACCGATATTGCCGGCGGGATGGAATCGCGCGAAGTCTTCCCGGGTAAGGCCCCGATCCTCGAGCAGGACCATGGCCAGAGCGTCACCCAGGGCCATGGCGGCCACCGTGCTGGCAGTGGGCGCGAGGGACAGGGGGCAGGCTTCGCGAGGCACTTGATAGGGGAGTTGGTAATCACAGGCTGTGGCCAGGGTGGAATCCGGGTGAGAGGTGATGGCGACGGTGCCGAGTCCGAAACGTTTGAGCAGCGGGACGAGGCGAACGAGTTCCTCGGACTCACCGCTGTTGCTGAGAAGGAGGCAGAGATCGCCTCCGCAGCAGAGCCCCAGGTCTCCATGAAGCGCATTGACCGGATCGAGGAAACAAGCGGGTGCCCCGATGCTGTTGAAGGTGCCGACCCATTTCTGTGTGATATGGGCGGATTTCCCGAGACCGGAAAAGATGAGTTTCCGGTCGGCGTCCAAGGTGGCGTTGATCGCGGTGATGACGTCGGCAAACGACTGGTCGATGCCATCGGCCGTTGCGGTCAATGCCTCGGCTTCAGTGAGGATACATTCTTTTCCACGACCTATGGCTGACTCGGCGTCTAGTGGCATAGCGGAGTTTCTATCGGGATTCTTGCACAAGGAAAGTAGTTTTCGTTGTGTACTCGGGCTGGAACTCTAACTCTCCGAATATGTGTGCCATTCCGAAAAGCCGATGGGCGTGGTTGATGGCGGCGGCAATCCTCCTGCTCGCTTCCTGCCAGGACCGACAAGGCATGCAGATCGCATCGGAAGTCGATGAACCGCATTATCGTCGCGGGGTGCAGATGCTTCGTTCCGGACAGGACCAGGTGGCCCTCGAAGCATTCCTGAAGGTGATTGAAAAGCGCAACGGGGACGCGCCGGAGTCACATCTCGATGTAGGCAAGATCTATCTCGATCATATTCATGACCCTATTGCGGCGATTTATCATTTCCGGAAGTATCTTGAATTGCGTCCCAACAGTCCCCAGAGCCCGGTTGTTCGCGAGTTGATCAACACGGCAAAAAAGGAATTTGCGCGCACGCTTCCGGGCCAACCTCTCGACGATCATTACGAACGGGTCGATCTGCTCGACCTGGTCGAGCGGCTGCAGATTGAAAACGAGAGCATGAAAGCAGAACTGGACGCCATCAGGGCCCAACCCCTTCTGACGGAGGGAAACGGTTCGCCGACACCCACGGCCCGTTCGGATATCCAGACGAGCCCGGCACCGATCACCCGAACCACTCCGCCCACTTCGCAGACAACCTCCGGTGCGACCCGACGGCACGTGGTGACCAAGGGCGAAACGCTCTACTCGATCAGCAAACGTTACTATGGCAGCGGCAACAACTGGCGTCAGATCTACCTCGCCAACCGGAGTATCATGACATCCGAGACGGATCTGAAAATAGGCACTCGATTGGTGATACCGTGATCCGGTCCGGCCGGTGCCGGACGTCGCGCCGTCTCCGACTCCCTGAGACAGGACACCAAGTGCCCCTAGATCTCGTTCGCGAACTGGTCCAGGTCCGGTTGGAATCCGACACCGAAGGGAGCGTCGACTGTGCTTCGGGTGCTCATCCTACCATTTGCGATGGTCACCCGGGCAGGCCCGCTGCCTGAACGGGTGTAGAGGTCGCCGTGGGTTTCCAGGACACGGTTCTGAAGCGAACCGGGATAGGCGGACAGACCGGCGAAGTAATGGTGTCCGTTTCTCTCGACGCTTTCGATACCGAGCGTAGATTGGACGGCCAGGTCCTGAAGAAGGGCGATCGGCCCGACGTTGGACAGATCCTCTCCGCTCATCATGAGATGGGGCAGTCCCTCTCGGGAACGCATGTTTATCAGGCAGCGATTGGCGATGCCCTTGAAGACGCCTTTGCAATTCTTATGGCTGGTGCCGGAATAGCCAAGTTCCAGGGCCTGTGGAAGACTGGATAATTCGGCGTCAGATTCATCGATGATCACCGGGCATTGAGTTCGGCCTGGTTCGGAGAGGTCGGAGAGCGGTGTTTGCAGGGCTATGTCCCGGTGCAGGGGTTGCTCAACGAAGAGCAGGCGTTCAAGAAGGCGGTTCAACTTCGGATCGGCCTGAAGCCCGTCCCAGAAGGAGGCATAAGTGGATGCTTCACGGAAGCTCTCATTTCCGTCCAACGAAGCGGCATATCCGTCAGGGCAGTTCTCCTCCAGAACCTCGGCGATGGTGCGCAGGCGGGCGAGGTCCTGGTCGGGCTTTCCCTCCACCTTGAGCTTGAAATGGGTCAGGCCGTAGAAGCGAATGCATGCCTCGAGGGATTGAGGCAGGCCGTCGTTCAGGATCTCCCCGGCTGGTATGTCGCCATCGCGCAGGGGATCGGCCAGGCCCACCGTGTGGCGGGCGAAAACGGAGTGCAGGGGCGCTTCGGGCAACTCGTCGCCCGGTTGTCGCCCGGCCAGTTCGTCGTGGATTCGCCCGAGATCGACCCCCAGATCAAATCGCCGGACAGCCTCGAAAAAGGTCAGACGGTGACCACGGCACCAAGCGTCGATCAGCGCGCGTTCGACCAGGGTGACCCCGAAATTGCTGAGCAGAGGAGGGAGGCTCCTGGTGAGTGCCCAGGCGGATTGATCCCGGTAGAGATCCCACCAGAAATCGAACGGCGTGGCGGCCTCGCGTTCCTGGGAGAGTTCGATCGCCTGGCGGACGACTTCCAGCATCTCGTCGACTTCGTCGATCGGATCCCGCTCCGGGTCCTTGGTAAACCACTTTGGGGGCAGGTGATCGGCACTGATCCCGTGATGGAGCCCGAACGAGTCCTCCATCTCAAGGTTCAGGAAGACGTGCGGGACGTCCACCATGGTGGCGATCCCATAGCGGAAGGGCATCCGTGTGCGCAGGTCCTTGCGGAACAGCCTGATCCGTCGGACCCGGATCATGAGAGTGCCTCGCTCAGATCGGTTTCGAAGGCGCGCATCCGCTCGATTTCCCTGGGCAGATGGGTGCGGGCTGCTTCCCAATTGATCCATTCGCCGGAAAGATAGCCGTTGTAACCCTCGGTCAGAAGGGAACGGAAAACGGTGTCGAGATCGTATTCCCCTTCCCCAAATGCTCTGAATTCCAGGGTATCCGGATTGTGCATGCCATCATGTATGTGAACGTGCCGGATCCAGGGCCTGAGGATCTGGAAGGATTCCTCCATCGACGCGAGGTGGTTTCTGACCGGGTGCATCACGTCCCAATTGACACCGATCGACGGGTGATTCACCTCTTCCATCACGGTTGCCACGTGAGCCGGATCGCACCAGTCATCGTGGGTTTCGAAGCAGACCGTCACTCCGCAATCATGGGCCAGCGGGGCGAGGGAGCGGAGCGATGCGGCGACCCTCTTGATGGCATCCCCCCGGTCGCCACCTTCAGCAAGTTTGCCTCCAAAGACACGAACGATTCCGGATTCCAAGTCCCGGGCCAACCTGATGCCGGCCTCCGCTTCGACCAGGCTGGCTTCGGTCACTGCCGGATCGGCGAACCGGCTGCCCACCGCGATACACCCGAAGGCAACGCCGCGACCACGCGCGGCGTCGAGCATCCGCTTGCGGTCAACCGCCCCCGTGTCGAGTTCGACGCCATGGGCATGGATCCCTCCGGTTCGCGGCTCGATACCGTCGTATCCAAATTCCTGGGCCAGAGAAAGCATGTCCGCGAGCGAAGCGTCGGGACAAGAGAATGACATGAAGGCATATTTCATTTTCGGGTGTCGTTTTCGATGGAGATTTCCCGACCGCCGCGTTCCGCCGATGCGTAGATCGCATCTGTGATCCGAGCGATGGTCAGGGCTTGGGTGAGGGGTGTCATGGGAGAATTGCCAGAGTCGATCGCATGGGCAAAATCGGTCACGGGACCGGCATGGAGATTGGCGTAAACGAGGGGCTCTTCCACGAGCAAAGAGTCATTCAGGGTTCCGTTCTTGTCGACCGTCACGATTGTGGCCCGCACCTCATCGTTACCGACCAGGATGGAGAGGGTGCCGTGATCTCCGCTGAAGGACCAGGAGAACTCCGGCTTGCCCGGGTGGAACTCCGCCCTCTCATAATCGAGGACGATATCATCCTCGCATCGGACCTGGGCGATCACATGGGTTTCTGCGTCCGATCCGGGGGCGATCCAGTCGGCGTAGGGTTCCGGGACCTGAAATGTGCGGGCGGCGACTGCCAACGGTCGAACCGCCCATCCCAGGACCCCCAGAACATAGTCGAGGTCGTAACAGCCCCAATTGACCAGGATCCCGCCGCCGTTCAGCTGCCGATTCAGGCGCCAATGGGGCGGGTTCTCCGGTCGTGAGGGTGGGGGCGGGGCCAGGGCCCGGACCCGCACCGTCCTGAGCCTTCCGATTCGACCCGACGCGAGCGCAGACTGCACGGCTGCCGTGTTACTGAGAAAGCGGTAGCGGCAAGAACAGCATCCGGCGACTTTTCCCTTCTGCTCATCGATAAGGGTCAGGACCTCGGCGGCGTTCATAGCGACGGGTTTCTCGACCAGGAGGTGCTTGTCGTGACGCAGAACCTCGAGGGCGATGGGCGTGCGCACTCCGGTGGGTACCGCCAGAATGATCCCGTCGATATCTGAATCGGAGATCAGGTTGCCGGCGTCTGTTGTTGCTTTTTCAATGCCGAATTCAGCCGAGGTCCTGGCGAGAAGTTCGGCATCGAGATCCGCTATTGCCGTAACGGTGGCGTTGGGCAGCCTGGTGGCCGTTTCGAGGTGTTTGCGGCCGATCACGCCGCATCCGATCTGTCCGAGGCGTATCATATCAATGGCCGAGGAATTTGTCGCGCCCGAGGGCGAGCGCTTCGAGTTTACGATTTGCGATGGATCGTTTCAGCATCCAGGAACCGCAGTCAGAAACCGGATTGGAGCCGGCCGAGGTGGTGAGTATTCGTGGTTTCAAGGGTCGGTCCTCCTTTTCACTGATACGCTGTGGCAGGTGGGTTCTCGTTTTATTCATGTAACGGACCGCCAGCATTCGACGGCCGGGTCACGGGGGCAAGTCGTCAATCGATGAATGCGTTCGGGTTCAGTCGAAGAGTTGAAGCAGGATCGAGGAATGCCCGTAAGTCGTAAATGCCGGGTAAAATCTCCCATCAAGGTTCCCCGATGGTCCATGGGTGTGTTTTCCCTATTGTTTTTTTCGGTTCACTTGATACTGTCTTGTGAATTGCAGGTCGCCTTGATTGCCATCTAGGGGAGGTATCATCGCCACTTGCTTTGCTGATGTTCGAACGAGACGGGGCGTCTTCACAGAGGGCGCCCCGTCGAGTTCTCAGCCCGCAACGAGACCGATTGATCTTGTTTCGTGTCGGCCGATGACGGGTTTCAGAACGGTCCGGGCATTTTCCGCCACCGGGTGGTGCCCCTCGATGGGGCTCATTCCTCATTTGTGAACTCAAACTCCAGTTGGATGGCTCTTTGAGGTTTGAGTTCGGCGAAGCGGACGCCTACGCCCAGAAGGCGGACGGGTTGACCGCTACGACCGAATCCCTCGGCCAGAAGGTCATGGTAGACCAGCGGGTCCGGTTCGGGTCCGGTTCGTTCAACCGTGGTACGGGAGAAATCCGCGAATTTGATCTTAACAAAGACTTTGGCGATTTCGGGTCCCCCTTGGTGTCGGCGAAGGTCTTTGGTGAGTTCGTCGACCATGGGCAGGATCCGTTCCCGGCATTCCTCAAGCGTCTGGAGGTCGGTTGAGAAGGTCTGTTCGGTGCTCAGCGATTTTCGTTCGCGGCGTGTTTCAACCGGACGGTCATCGTGTCCGCGACAGAGATCGTGGAGTTCAGCTCCGAATCGCCCAAAGAGCTGCTGCAAGTCGATCGAAGTCATCTGCTGCATCTGGCCGCAGGTTTCGATGCCGAGGGATTGGAGCTTCGAGGCGGTGACGGGTCCGATGCCCCAGACTCGTCTCACCGGAAGGGTCCCCATGAAATCCGCGACCTCTTCCGGTTGTATCTCGAATTGCCCGTTGGGTTTTTTCCAATCACTGGCAATTTTGGCCAGGAGCTTATTCGGCGCGATACCGGCGGACGCAGTCAGGCCGGTCGTGCTGTAGATGCGGTCGCGGAGTTTGGAGGCAACCTCACTCGCCGATTGGGAAAGGTGGGTCACGTCGAGGTAGGCTTCATCGAGCGAGAGGGGTTCGATCAGCTCCGAGTAACTCTCCATCAGAGCACGAATCCTGCGTGATTCGTTTCGATAGGCGTCGAAGTGGACCGGCACCACGATGAGATGCGGACATTTCTGGAGCGCTTTGAACGTGGGCATGGCGGAACGAATGCCGAATGCCCGGGCTTCGTAGTTGCAGGTGGTCAGGACGCCCCGCCTGTCGTGCGCCCCGCCAACCGCCACCGGGTGCCCCCGAAGGTCCGGATTGTTCCGTACTTCAATGGCGGCGTAGAAGCAGTCCATGTCGAGATGGATGATTTTTCTCATCGTGAGGCGTTCGGGAGCGGGAAGGGGTGACCCTGTTCATCCGGACCCGGAAGGGCAAGAGGGGCCCGGGGGTTTCCGCTGGATGAACGGGGCCAGACCGTTTACTTGTGTGTTCATGTTATCGAAGGCCCGGATTCGCGATTTACAGCGATACCAGCGGAAGAAGCACCGAATCGCGGATGGTCGGTTGCTGGTGGAGGGTTGGCGATCGCTGGAGGCGGTTGCCGGGGCCGGCGTCGGCATCGATTCGCTTTTCCTCGCGGAGGAGATCGATGAGAAGGAACTTCCGGCGGGATTGATTGCCGAGCTGTCTTCGCGATCAAGGCGGACGGAAAGGGTTACTCCAACCCAGATGAAGTCACTCTCATCTTCGGTCACGCCGCCGGACCTGGCCGCGTTGATCACTTGGAGACCCTTGGGAACCGATGCCTTGATCGATGCGATTTCGGCAGATCCTGGGAACGCTGATAACAGGATGGGCGGGTTCCGACTCCTGGTGGTGACCGACGGGGTCTCAGACCCGGGAAATCTGGGGACCATTATCCGCACGGCTGACTGGTTTGGTGCGCGTGGGGTATTCTGCGGACCCGGTTCGGTCGAACTCACCAATCCAAAGGTGGTTCAGGCCACCATGGGATCACTATTTCAGTTGCCCGTGAGCGTGGGCGATTCGACCGCGGTCTTCCTGGGACGGGTCCGGGAGCTCGGGTATTCAGTCGTGAGCCTTGAACTGGACGGGGCGACTGATATCCGGGAGGTGGCCTGGCCGGACAAGCTGGTGGTGGTCGTGGGCAATGAAGCCCGCGGGGTTTCAGGCGATACCCGCGCACTTGCAGACCAGCGGGTGATGATTCCGCGTTTCGGTCGGGCGGAATCCCTCAACGCGGCTGCCGCGTTGGCGGTGACCCTGGGGGCGGTTCGTCTGCAACCAAAGGGTGACTGAGAGCCTGTATCTCGGGATCCGGGTTTCAGATGCGGTGGATTTTCGGGAACCAGGGAAAGTTTGGACGGCTCAGACAAAAAAGAGATTCGGCGGCGCTATACTGTCTGACACCCGGAATTGCATCGAGTATGGACCCACACAGAAACGGCACCTGGAGAAGTTGGTTTGAGACATACGGGTCTCGTCTGGTGCTTTATGCGCGGCAATGGACAGGTTGCCCGTCCGATGCCGAGGACCTGGTCCAGGAAGCCTTTGTGCGGTTCTGGAAATCTGGTGCCCGGGCTCTGGCTCAGCCCGAAATTGCGCTCTACGCTTCGATCCGGCGCGCCGGCCTGGATTCCCTGCGGAAATCCAGGCGCCGTGTGGCGCGCGAGCAGAAATCGCAGGTTGGGCAGGATGTCATACTGTCTGCCTTCAGGAGCGGCCTCGAGAGTCGCGAACAGTGTGCTGCGATCGAGACCGCCCTCGATGACCTGCCCCGCGAGCAGCGGGAGGTCGTGGTCCTGAAGATCTGGGGTGAACTGACATTTGAGAAGATCGCGGCCACCCTGGAGATTCCGGCCAATACCGCTGCCTCCCGTTATCGTTATGCCCTCTCCGCCATGCGGAAAAACCTCAGACCCGATGTCATTGCCTGAACTCGAATCCGAACTTGAAGCTGAATTGAAGCGATTGAAGCCGGCCATCGCGAGTGACCGCCTTTGTTCGGGAATTGCCCGGCAACTCGAAACGCGTAGTCCGGATGTCCGGTCGCTGTTCCGGTGGTCGGCGATCGCCCTGCCGGCCGCCGCCGGGATCGCCGTCGCTCTTTTTCTGGGCGCACCGGTCGATGAGTCCCCGGCCCTGACCAAGTCGATCCCTGCCGTGGCGGAACCGGCGGCCGACTCGGAAATCTTTGTTCCAATCCGGGCGGTGAACCGACTCTACGACGCCCGGTACCTGGGGTTGGTCGTGACCCCGGACGGCGGCCGGGCGAGGAAGATGGTCTATCGGTATTTCGATACCGTCACCTGGCAGGGTGAGCGCTCGCAGGCCACCTTCCAGATGACCGTGCCGAGAGACGAGGTTCACTTTATCAACGTCACTGGATTCTAAATACGAGAAACGGATATGAAACTGAAAACACGAATACTGATACTCACACTCGGGTCGGCCATTGGCTGCAGCCCGTTCACAGCCGCTGGAGAAGCCACTGATTCTTCCTCATCGACAACGACGTTCGAATTCACCGAAGACACGGACCTGGAGATGGTCACCTTCCTCGGAGTCGAGGTCCGTGAGGTTGATCCCGTCCTTCTGGATCACCTCGATCTGGATGAGGGAATCGGACTGGTTGTTGAAATGGTTACCGAGGACAGTCCGGCTTCAAGGGCGGGTCTTCGGGAGAACGACATTCTCGTCCGGATGGGTGACCAGTTACTGGTCACCCCCCGTCAGTTCACTGTGCTGGTTCGCCGGGAGGATGAGGGTGCCAAGGTGAATCTGGAGATCCTTCGCAAGGGCAAGCGATCAAAGGTGCAGGCTGTGCTGGAGAAACGCGAAGTGCCGGTTCGGAAGGCATTTTTCTGGATGGGTGACGGCCACAGACCACATATCAACGTGCCTTTTCCGGCTCCGGATACGGCGCATCTCAAAGCAGTGATTATGAGGGAAATGCGCCATGCGCCTCCTCCTCCTTATGGCATCGCTGGAGCGAAGAGAATCACCCACATCGATCCCCATCGAAACATGGTGTTCACGGACGATGACGGGACGGTGGAGATGACCCTGGGCGAGCACGGTCGGAAGGTTGTGGTCAAGGACTCCGAGGGAATTGTGATCTATGACGGCGATGGCATTTCTGATGAAGGGCTTCCGGACGAGGTAATGGAGCGGATCAGGAAACTCGAGATTCACCTGGATGGTGATCTGGACACATTGCCACATCCGCCGGAATTTGATGTGATGAAAGCGCCGGGTTCGCCGGCCATTTGATCCCCGACCGACCTGTGGTGCGCGGTAGAACCCCTCAGCGTTGACAGCAGATCAGAGTCCGGAGATCCGTCCCTCCGAATTCAGGCGGGACCGAGTCTGGCTTTCTCTTCCGGCGAGAATTCCTGATCGGAGGCCCGGACATGGTCCTGGACTTGGGCGGGACTCTTGGCTCCGGGAATGACTGTGGTCACGGCGGGGTGGTTGAGTATAGCCATGAGTGCGGTTTCGGTCCAGGAGTGCTTTGCGGTGAGGTCCTGGAATGATCGCATTGTCCGCAGTTTCCCCAGATAGTCCTCGCGTCCCGGCGGCTCATTCCATTTCGAACGAACCGCATCGTCGAAGCGGGTGTTTTCGTCGTATTTTCCGGTCAGCAATCCCTGGGCAAGCGGGCCTCGTATCAGGGTGGCGATATTGTTTTCGCGGCAATAGGGAAGGATGTCCTGTTCCGGGTCTCGATTGACCAGACTGTAGTCGAGTTGGCAGGAAGTGCACCCACCGGCTTTGTTGAATCGTTCCAGCACGTCCAGACGATTGGTTGATATCCCGTAGGCACGGATCTTGCCCTCCTTGATGAGTTTTTCGAACGCCTCGAGAAAGACATCCGGATCTTCAAGGCCGCTGATATGGCATTGATAGAGATCGATGGTCTCCGACTTCAGGCGGTAGAGGCTGGCGTGGCAGCAAGCCACAATATGAAGCGGATGACTGAAGGTGAATGGATGGCCGATCCGGCGGGCCCAATTGCCCACTTTGCTCGCGATAAAGACATCGTCTCTGACATCCTTGAGCGCATCCCCGACGATACTCTCACTCGACCCCGGTTCGAGTCCGTAGGCATCGGCGGTATCAAAGAGATTGATCCCGGCATCGAGTGCTGTTCGGACCGTTGCGACGGCGGTGGCACGATCGATCTCGCCGTACTGGCCACCCAAGCCCCAACACCCCAGACTGATCTCGCTGATCTTCCATCCCGTCTTCGGGAATATCCTTGTTTTCATGATGATCTCCGTGGCTTGGCGTGTTTCGCAAATGAGTTGTCTTTCCGGTTTGCGGTCAGCGGTCATTCGAGTCAAGCTGAGGAAATGATCGACCTAATTCGAAAGACCATATTGGCGGGTGTGGGCGCCGCCGTGTTGACCAAAGAGAAAGTTGAAGAGTCGCTGAATGATCTGGTCGAAAAGGGCCGCATATCGGCGGACGAGGCCAAGGCGACGGCGGAGAAGATCGCAGAGGAAGGCAAGCGCGAATTCGAGACGGTTTCGAAGGACATGCAGAAGGGCGTAAGCGATCTGCTCGAGCAGATCGGAGTCGGCCAGAAGGATCGACTGGCGAGCCTGGAAAAGCGATTACTCGCCTTGGAAATAGAGGTTCAGAACCTGGCCAACAAAAACCCGGAATAGCGGGCGCGTGAAGCCGTTCGACCTTATCGCCAACGCGGTCCGCACCAAGGAGATCGCGACCGTTCTGGTGCGGAACGGGTTTGCAGATTTACTGCATCGCATCAACCCGCCCCGGTGGCTGCTGAACATACTCGATACCAAACCGCGTCCGCGGCGTAGCATCTGGGAGCGGGTGCGCCTGGTGGCGGAGGATCTCGGGCCGACCTCGGTCAAACTCGGCCAGATGATGAGCATGCGGCCCGATCTGCTGCCGGCCGGCCTGATCCACGAACTGAGGAGGCTCCAAGACGACGTAAGAGCCGAGTCGTTTGAGCTCATGGGCCCGGTTCTGAAGGAGGAACTGGAGGCGAAATTGGACGAGGTCTTTTCGGAGTTTGAGCAGACACCGGTGGCCTGCGCTTCGATCGGCCAGGTCTACCGGGCGCGGCTCAAGTCATCCGGTGCGGAGGTTGCGGTCAAGGTGCAACGGCCTGGAATCCAACGGAAGATCGATTCCGATTTCAATATCCTGTTATGGTTTGCTCAGAAGGTTCACGAAAACGCGGAGGATCTGAAACCCTATGACTTTCCGGGCATCCTGCTGGAATTGAAACGGGCCATGGATCGGGAACTCGATTATCGGAACGAAGCGCGGAATGCGTTATTCTTCAATCTGCAGAATCCTGATACGGAGCACGTTTTTGCCCCGAAGGTCTACGAGGACGTTTCAGGTGAACGGGTTCTGGTGACGGAGTGGATCGCTGGAATGCACATCGATCAGGTTCCGGTCCCGTCGGAACTGGGCTTGACCGTGGCCGCACGCGGCGCCCAGTCACTCTTCAATCAGGTCTTGATCCAAGGATTTTTTCACGCTGACCCCCACGCCGGGAACCTCAGTATAACCCGGGACGGGCGACTCTGCTTCATGGATTGGGGGCAGGCCGGGCAGTTGACCCGCCAGATGCGGTTCGACCTGATCGACCTTTTCGGCGCGTTTTTGCAGGGCGATGCAGAGCAGATTGCCCGAATCTCGGCCGACCTGCCGCGATCGGGTACCGGTTTCGATCGATCGACGATTGAGAAGGAGATCATGCTGGCTATCCGGGAGAATTTTAATCCTGCGACCGGAGAGGGCCAGATCGGTAGGGGCATTATCCGGATATTCCACATATTCAGTCAAAATGGAATCGACGTCGGTCGTGACTACTCGTTGATGGCGAAGGCCATCCTTTCGATCGAGGAAGCGGGAAAGACCCTGGATCCCGATTTCAGCTTTCCCCGCGTCTTTTCGCCGGTCCTTTCGGATGTACACCGCGAACGCAGGAATCCGGCGGCCATCTTCAAGGGATTTCGTCGATCGCTGGTCGTGGGCCTGCATCGGATGCAGGATATCCCGGCGGAACTGCATCGGATCCTGAAACGTCTGGAAAAAGGCGAAGTTACGGTGAATTTTCATCACCGGGGGTTGGAAGATCTCGACGATGCGATCAGCGCGGCGAGCAATAAAGTCACCCTCGGCGTGATCATCGGGGCCCTCCTGATGGGCTCGTCGATGATCATCACCACGGGCATCAAACCGACCCTTTTCGGATATCCGGCCCTGGGTATGGTCGGTTACGTCATGTCCGCGGTTCTGGGCATCTGGTTGATCTTCGATATCCTCCGGAGTGGCAAGCGACACTAGGGGAAAGGGGTCACCCTAGCTACACCACGCCGTAGGCCTGGACGGCTTGGGCGACTCTCAGGAATCCGGCCACATTGGCGCCAAAGGCGTAGTCGTTGTGGCGATTGAAGCGGTTGGCGACTCCGGCACAGCTATTGTGGATCGATTCCATGATCTGCCTGAGTTGGTCGTCGACATCTCGAAAAGTCCACTGTTCCTGGGAGGCGTTCTGCCGCATTTCGAGAGCGGAAACTGCGACACCACCGGCGTTGGCAGCCTTGGCCGGGCCGTAAAGGACACCAGCCTTCTGGAAAATGGTGACTGCATCCGGGGTGGACGGCATATTGGCGCCCTCGGCCACGAGCTTGCATCCATTCTTGACCAGGGTTTCTGCGTCGTTGCCGTCCAGTTCGTTCTGGGTGGCGCAGGGAAAGGCGAGATCGCAGGGGATATCCCAGATTCTTCCTTCACTCTTGAGTTCCGCCTGCGGTCGGCGGTCTACGTAATCGCTGACACGGCCTCGTTCAACTTCCTTGACCGCCTTCAGGACATCGAAACCGATTCCGCCGGATTCGTAGGCAATTCCACCCGAATCCGAGCAGGCGACGACCTTGGCTCCGAGGTCTTGCAATTTTCGGATGCAATAAAGGGCGACATTTCCCGAGCCCGAAACGACGCATGTTTTGCCCTCGAGGCCGTCCGAGTGAGCCCGGAGCATCTCCTCGGCGAAGTAGACCGTGCCGAAGCCGGTCGCCTCCTTGCGTCCCAGCAAACCACCGAGACCAGGCTCCTTGCCGGTCAATACGCCGGGCTCGAATCGATTTGTCAGCTTCTTATATTGGCCGAACAGGTAACCGATCTCGCGGGCGCCGACGCCGATATCGCCCGCCGGAACATCCGTCTGGAAACCGACATAGCGGAAGAGTTCACTCATGAAAGCCTGGCAGAACCGCATCACCTCGTTGTCGGAGCGTCCCTTGGGGTCAAAGTCGGAGCCGCCCTTGCCACCTCCGATCGACAGGCCGGTCAGGCTGTTCTTGAAGACCTGTTCGAAGGCGAGGAATTTAACTGTGCCGAGATCGACCGTGGGGTGAAAGCGAAGGCCACCCTTATAGGGGCCGAGGGCGCTGCTGAAGCCGAGGCGAAACCCGCGGTTGACGCGGATCCGCTTCCGGTCGTCCTGCCAGGCGACGCGAAAGATGATCTGTCGCTCAGGTTCGGTCAGACGCTCCAGAATCGCCGAGTCCTCGATCTCCGGATGCTCAATAAGAACCGGTTCGAGGGAGGAGAGCACCTCGTGAACCGCTTGAAGGAACAGCGGCTCCGCCCGATTGCGTTTCTTGACCTGTGCGTAGACGCGCGCGAGATATCCTTTCATGGAATAACAACTAACGGGTCATAGGGTTCGGGAACAGCTAAAGAACAGTTGAATCGACGGATTTCGAGAGGTTCGGTGACCTTCCCGTCCGTTGGGCGGGTTTTCGGTGTGGAGTCGTTCCGGAAAATCGGGTTGATGGACTGTTCGGCGGGCCACATTCTCGGATCCATGCAAAGCCCGACATTCCTCCTTTCACCAGCCCGGCAGTGGTTGGCCCGGGGCCTGTTCGCGGCGGTAAACGTGACATTCGTATGCCTGACCCAAGGCTCCCTTTTTGAGTCTGACGCGCCCATTCACCTCCGGATCGAGGGGCCTCTCACCACATTGGCGGATCAGCAGGGCGATGATCTGGTCCGGGTGGGCGGGCAGTTGACCGTGATTGGAGATGAAGGGGTGGAGTCGGTATTCAGCATTCGGCTGAAAGGCAGGGACATGACGCGTCGAAATCCGAACGCTTGCTCATTCGCCCCCTATTGGATTGATTCAACTTTCGTGGACCCTGCCAACCTATGAGTGCATCGATCAGACCTTTGATTATGAAAACCGTGCGATTTCTGGTGGCGTCGCTGACGCTCTGCTTCTTCTCAACACAGATTGTTTCTGGACAGGATTCCTCCGTGAACTGGCCCCAGGAAATCAAAATTCCCAGTGGCGTGATCGTCATCTACCAGCCCCAGCCGGATGAATTGGTGGGCACGACCCTGTCCGGGCGATCGGCGATTTCCGTCGAGCTCGAATCGTTGGACGCGCCCGTTTTTGGCGCCATATGGTTTGAGGCCACTCTCCAGACTGACCGGACCGATCGGACGGCGACCATCACCAAGGTATCGGTCACCGATATGCGTTTCCCAGGTCAGGATGAGGAAAAGGAAAAGCAGCTCAGGGAGATTCTCGAGCGCGAATTCCCTCAAACGGGCCTCGTTATCTCGCTGGACGAATTGATCGCCTCGCTTGAGAGGGAGGATATGCGGGTCGAGGCAGCTGGAAAAATTGATACCACCCCTCCCGAAATCATATTCTCGCAGGAACCCGCCATCCTGATTCTCATAGACGGTGAACCCCACCTGGTCGAGGAAGAGGGCACCCAGGTAAAAAGGGTGGTGAATACGGCCTTCTCGATACTTCAGGATCCGGTGGCCGATGCCTTCTATCTCTATGCGGACGTGGATGCCTGGTACACAAGCTCAGGACTCCTGGGTGACTGGACTCTGACCAAGGCGATTCCGCAGGCGATTTCCGCATTGGCTCCCGAGAAGAATCCGGAAACTGAGGCGGATTCGCTCGAGGATGAGGCCGGCGAACCGGGACCCGCGCCAAAGATAATCGTTCGGACGGAGCCGGCAGAACTGATTGTGACCGAGGGCAAACCCGAGTTCCAGCCGATCGTCGGGACCGACCTTCTGTACGTGAGCAATTCTGAAACCGACATCCTGATGGATATCGACGACCAGATTTACTATATTCTCCTGTCCGGGCGTTGGTACGAAAGCGTCTCGCTGTCCGGGCCGTGGACTTATGTTCCGGGTGAAAAGGTTCCGGATGATTTCGCGAAGATACCCGACGATTCGGACATGGCGACGGTGCTCTATGCCGTTCCCGAATCAGAGGCGGCCAAGGCAGCGGTTATGGACGCCCAGATTCCGCAGACCGCGGCCATCGACCGGAGCAAGGCGTCACTGGATGTCGAATACGATGGCCAGCCGAAGTTCGAGCCGATAGAGACGACCACCATGACCTACGCGGTGAATACGGCGACTCCGGTCATTCAGGTGGGCAACACCTACTATGCCTGTGACAATGCGGTCTGGTTTGTCGCTTCCCAGCCGACCGGCGCCTGGGTTGTGGCCACTGCTGTTCCCGATGTGGTCTACACCATCCCGGTGGACAGTCCGGTATATAATGTCACTTATGTGAAGGTATACAAAGTGGAGCCCGAGGTGGTTTATGTCGGCTACACCTCGGGCTATACGAATACCTACATCTACAACAATACAGTCGTATACGGGACGGGGTATTATTATCCGGGCTGGTATGGCCACTACTATTACCCCCGGCCGGCCACTTATGGATTTCATGTGCGATATAATCCCTATTCAGGTTGGAGTTTCGGTTTCAGCTACAGCAATGGTCCCTTCCGTTTCACCATCGGCGGGGGTGGTTGGTACCGGGGGGGGTGGTGGGGCCCGGCACATTACCACGGGTATCGGCACGGTTACCGTCATGGCTACCGGCGTGGTGCCGCGGCGGGCTATCGAGCCGGTTATCGTGCAGGGCAGCGGAACAACAATCTATACAAGCAGCCGCGCAATGCCGCGCGGACGGTGCCTCAGGCCAGGCCCACCACGAATCGGGCGACAACCGCCCAGGGCGCTCAGAGGGCAAACAATGTCTACGCCGACAAGAACGGCAACGTGCACCGCAAGACGGATCAGGGGTGGCAGTCCCGGTCGGGCGATTCGTGGCAGAACAAACCGGCCACGACCCAGCCCACCCAGCGTGCCACGACTTCATCCAGCCAGCGCGACAACAGTTCATATTCAAGTCGAGCGACCACCCAGAGCAGCAGTTCCTACAGCCGCAGCAGCCAGGCGACCACCAGTAATCTGAACCAGTCCTACCAGTCTCGACAAAGTGGTGCGCAGCGCACCCAGAGCTACAATCGGTCCGCGGGCGGCGGTGGTGCCCGTCGATCGGGTGGCGGGCGCCGTTGAGAAACGCACGGATTGACGACTGATTCAAAAAGACGGGCAGAAAACATCTCGTCTGCGCTCTTATCCAAATGGTGGAGTCCCGGGAAGCAAGGAATGTGGGTCCTGGAGCGCCGCGGCGCATCCCGCACGCGGTGGTTCAGGTGGTGATTCCTGCGCTGGACGAAGAAGCGACCATCGGCGACGTGGTTGGCGATCTCCGGCGAATGGGTTTTTCTCGCATTCGGGTGGTGGACAACGGGAGTTGGGATCGGACGCCGGACCGGGCTCGAGAAGCTGGGGCGGAGGTTTTGATGGAACCGGTGGCAGGCTATGGCAGGGCCTGCTGGACGGGTTGTGCCCACCTTGACCCTCAGGTTGAGTGGCTCCTCTTCTGTGACGCGGACGGAAGCGATCGACTGGATGACTTGGGGCGGTTCATGGAGTCGGCATCGACGGCGGATTTTGTCCTGGGGGACAGGCGCTCCCGAAAAGAAGGCCGGCGGCACATGACCTTTGCCCAGAATTTCGGCAATGGGCTGGCGACTTTCCTGATCCGGTTGGGCTGGGGCCATCGCTATCACGACCTCGGACCTCTCCGACTGATCAGGCGCCACCTATTCGAGTTGATTGGCATGCAGGATCGGGGTTTTGGCTGGACCCTGGAGATGCAGGTCAGGGCGGTAGAGGAGCGGGCCGCGATCGCTGAGATTCCGGTTGGGTATCGGCGGCGGATGGGGGGCGATCCAAGATTTCGGGGACGGTGAAGGGTAGCGTGTCGGCAGGTGTCGTCATCCTCTCGACCCTGGCACATCTCCGGTTTCGGCGGCGATCGAAGGAAGATCAGAGATCTTGACCACATCACAGACAGTTCAAGCCTCCCGATCGGTTCTGTCATTTTTCGGAACGGTTCTTCTGCTTACCGGCGCGTTGATCATGGCGGGCCACAGCGATTTTATCCGGCCCGAAGGGGTCCCTTGGTTCATGCTGGGGGCAGGCCTGTCGGCGGCAGGGTATCTCCTGAGCGTATCCTGTGGCCGGCATCGTGTGCTTGTCTTCTGGATCGTCACTGTGGGTGTGCGATGCATCCTGCTCTATTCCGCGCCGGGTGATGATGTCTGGCGATATATATGGGAAGGTCAGATCCAATTGGAGGGATTCAGCCCCTACCTGCACCCGCCGGCGGATCCGGTTCTGGAGGGTTTCAGGAACCCGGATTGGTTGAAAATCAATCATCCGGGGACTTCGGCCATCTATCCTCCGCTTACGCAACTGGGTCTCAGGTTGCTGGCCTGGATGAATCCTGCGACCTGGTTCTTCAAAACCGCAATGGTGGTTCCCGATCTGGTGATTTGTTTGCTCTTGTTCCTACGGTTCCGGGTTCGGCGGGCGCTCGTTTACGCTTGGAACCCCATGGTGATTTACAGCTTTGCCGGCGGTGGTCACTTCGATGCATGGTTTCTTCTTCCGCTTGTCGCCTGTTGGCTGTTGATGGATACCAAGGGTGACAGAGCCCCTTGGCTCGAAAATCGGATTGAGCTGGCCGGGGCTTTCCTGATCGGCGTGAGCGCGGCCGTAAAGTGGGTGACTCTTCCCATCCTGGGCTGGTTGGTCTGGCAGCGGTTGCGAAAACGTGAGTTTGGTTGGGCGATCATGCTGCTCGGGTTTGGACTTCTGCCCTTCCTGTTGGCACTCTCCGTGTTCGTTCTGACCGTCGATGGGCTCGGTCCGCTCGTGCCACGGGAGTTCACGATGGTGACACGCGGATGTGAACTTGTCCCCTGGATCATAGAGCAGGGGTGGCCGCATACCTATGAATCCAACTCGATCTCACTGGGTGCGATTGCGCTGGTCAGTGGCTTGCTCGTGTTGACCGTTCGGCGGTTCGACCGCATGGTTGAATTGCTGATCGTGGCCCTGATCGTGCTGGGTCCGTCCAACCATGCCTGGTATTTTACCTGGGGCCTCCCTTTCGCGGTGGCCTCAAGGAATTGGGGTTCGATTCTCCTCAGCCTGACCGGGTTTACCTATTTCCGACTTCATATGACTCTGGCCTTGACCGGTAAATGGGTGCTGACCGGGATCGAACGATCGATTCTCTGGGGGCCGCCCGTCCTTGGGTGGCTCGAATGGCTGTTGATTGGAAGGAGGAGTGATGGGTCCAGGTAAACCCACCTGCATCATAATGGCGCGAGCGCCGCATCGACACCGGGTCAAGACCCGGTTGGAGAAGTCGGTTGGGTCTGAAGAGGCGCTGCGGATTTATCGAAGATTGGTCAAGCACCAGGTGGATCAGATCCCGAAGGGCTGGCGGATCGTGATCCAATACACACCGGCGGGGGCGGAGGACGAAATGTGCGATTGGCTGGGTGCCGGTCTGATCTACCGGAACCAGCAGGGCGAGGAACTTGGTGAACGGATGACAGGTGCCATGGATGCGGTATTTACAGAGGGTTGCGGTCCGTGCTTCGTGATCGGCGGCGATTGCCCCGGGCTTCACCGGACGGTGTTGGAGCGAGCGGCCAATCTTCTGGGTGGATCGGATGTGGTGGTTGGTCCGGCGGCGGACGGAGGCTACACCCTGCTGGGTTTGAGGGCGCCGAAACCTGATCTCTTCCGTGGGATTGCGTGGGGAACCTCGAGCGTGCTGGAGGAAACGCTTTCGCGCATCGCCGAAAGCGGCCTTGCCGTATCGAAACTGTCGATCCTGGAAGACGTGGACGATCTCGATTCGTGGGAACGGAACCGACATCTGCTCGGTTGATTTTGCTCTGTGTTCGAAAAAGGGTGCAGGGCACAGCGCGTCCGGCCCTCCTTCGCATAAAGCTTCAGGCTTCGCGCGCCACGTCCGGACGTGCCGGCGGGTAGACCGGCCACGCCCTGCCTCATCAGTCTGTCCTTGCCCGCGTATTCAGGCCTCAAACCAGAACTTGCGTGAGTGACGCAGTTGCGACGATCGGTTTCGACGGCAGGGGGCGACGACTCTGGTGCGACGGGGTGCGCTTCTGGCTCACGGGAGTTCGATCGTCAACATGGCCGGGCCGTCCGGTGCGATCGTGGCGAGCGAATAAGGGATGGTGGTGGAGGTGCGGAGGTCGGAAAACGTGCGTTCGACTGCCTCCAGGCTGTTGCAGTCACGGCTCAGGTGGGCGAGAAAAACATGTTTCCAGGCCGGGTTCTGACATTTCCCGAGAAGCTCCCGAGCGGCCAGGTTGGAGAGATGACCGTGGCGTCCGGTGATTCGTTGCTTGACCGACCACGGGCGCCGGGTATCGGCCTTGAGCATATCGAGGTCGTGGTTGGACTCGAGCACCAGCACATCGGCAAGGCGCACGCGATCACGGACGAGTTCGGTGGCATAACCCAGGTCGGTCAGCCATGCGATACTGCGCCGGGGCTCAAAAAGATCATCGTTTCCGCAGCTGAAAATAAAGCCGACGGGATCGTGGGCGTCATGGGGGATGGAGAAGCTTTCAATCGTCAGGTCCCGGAATGAGAACTCGGTGCCGGTTTCGAAGATCTGCCAGTTGGGCCTTACTTTAAGGCGGGGTTGGATGGCGTGGGCCGTGCCCCGATTGGCAAAAATCCTCAGATCCTGATGACGGCTGAGGCCGTTGAGCCCCGCCGTGTGGTCGGCGTGTTCGTGGGTGACAAAAACCGCATCGATGTTTTCGATCGATTCTCCTGCGTCCTCGAGCATCTTTTTGATCCGGCGGGCCGAAAAACCGGCATCAATCAAAACGCGGGTGTGTTCCGTCGCCATGAGGGCACAGTTTCCCGAACTGCTGCTGCCCAAGATGGTGAACCGGATGGCCATGGGTCGTGAGAAAATCAGTTCGATCAGGCCAGGCAACGGTATTCTGAGAACACGTCGTTCCGGAGGTGACTGGGAAGCGGGAATTCTCCGCAACCGGCGGGTGAGGCCGGTGTATGAAAATCGGCTGCCCTATTGACCGGACCCGAATCCTCGGCTTTATTCCGCAACTCCATGTGTGCTCGTTCGTCCAGATCCTCGCTCGAAACAGCGACCACCAACCGGTCCCTCGACGGGGAGGTGGTGGTGACCCGTCGCACGCATTTCAATGCGTCGCACCGACTCGTGAATACGGATCGATCGGCTCGGTGGAACAGAAATACCTATGGCTCCTGCAACAACCCGAACGGGCATGGCCACAATTATGTGCTCGAAGTCTCCGTGGTGGGGCGACCGGATTCGTCCACCGGCTACGTGATCGATCTCGGTGAATTGAAGGAAATCATCGGCAGGCAGATCACGGACAGATGCGATCATCGCAATCTGAACCTGGATGTCGATTTTCTGAGCGGCATCATCCCGTCTGCCGAGAACCTGGTCATCGCCTTCTGGAATCAGTTGGCCCCCCATATCATGAAAGGTCGCCTCCATTGTGTCCGGCTCTGGGAAACTGAGCGAAATCGCGCGGAGTATTTCGGGCCGGCGGCTCAAGTGTGAATCAACCCGGCCGGAAATACCGGCCGAACAAGCGGTTATCGTCACCAACCGTGTTCTCGGAAACGAAAAACGAATGATGAAAAAGAAGAAGACCATGTATCTCCATCAGACTGTGGATGGGGAGCAACAGTCGATGAAGCGTGCCTATGATCGCGGTTTTGAGGTCACCCGAGCCTACCGGGGAGATCTGCCGGACATGAATGACGCGACAGATTCGATCCAGGGAGCCAATGTACCCATTCAACAGGTGGGTGTCGCCAATTTCCGATTACCACTCAAATTCGCGGTCAAGAAAGGCGCGCCGGTGGTGCTCGAAGCCAGCGTGATGGGTTCGGTCTCGCTGGAAGCGGACCTCAAGGGGATCAACATGTCCCGAATCGTTCGTTCCTTCTATGACAGTAAGGACCGGGTGTTTTCTCTGGAGAGCCTGAGGGCCATTCTGAACACCTACCGGAAGAAGGTGGAGAGTTTTGATGCCCGGATCCGTCTTTCCTTTAACTACCCTCTCTTGCAGGAGAGTCTGCGCAGCGGTCTGAAGGGCTATCAATACTACAAGGTTGTCCTCGAGGGAGCCATGGCCCGGGACGGGCGTTTTCGTCGGTTCATCCACTTCGATTTTGTGTATTCGTCGGCCTGCCCCTGCTCGGCGGAACTGGCTGAGCACGCCAGGGACAAACGGGGTGTCTACAGCATTCCGCATTCACAACGGAGTAAAGCGAGGGTATCGGTCGAGGTGACCGAGGGCCGGAAGCTGGCGATTGAGGACCTTCACAAGCACTGTCTCGAGGCGCTCACGACCGAGACCCAGGTCATGGTCAAACGCGAGGATGAGCAGGCGTTTGCCGAGATGAACGGCGCGACCATCAAGTTTGTGGAGGATGCGGCCCGGCTGGTTTACGAACAGTTGGATAAGGATCCGAGAATTTTCGATTTTCAGGTGGCATGCTCGCATCTCGAATCGCTCCACTCCCACGACGCGATCTCGGTCATCTGCCGGGGTGTCCCCGGGGGGTTCAAGGCGGATCTGATCGATTTCGCCGCCCTGATCTGTTGAACTCGGAGCTGCCCGAATGAGTGATTCAAGACCGTTGATCGCAGTCACGGGAGCCAGTCAGGGGATTGGAGCGGCCATTGCGGCGGTGTTTGCGCGGGAACATCCCTGCCGCCTGGCGTTATTGGCTCGAAACCTTGAGAATCTGGAGAAAGTCGCAGTGGCGTGCAGGGAATCAGGAGCCGACGCCCACATCTTTTCCTGCGACGCCACCGACCCGGAATCGGTTGAGTCCGCGGCCGGTCGGGTTCTGGGTGAATTGGGCACACCAGACGTCCTGATCAACAATGCCGGTCGGTTCTGCGGGGTCTCTTTCCTGGAAACGACGCTCGAGCAGTTCGACGAATTGATCGCGGCCAACCTTAGAAGTGTTTTCCTGGTCTCCAGGGCATTTCTTCCGTCCATGGTCCGCCGGAGGAAAGGCCATGTCTTCAATATGTCCTCGATCGCGGGGCTGAATCCCTATCCCGGGGGCACCGCCTATTGCTCGGCCAAATTCGGCGTGACGGGATTGAGCAAGGTCATGCGGCGCGAGATGATGGAGCATGGAATCCGGGTGACCACCGTTTACCCGGGCGCCACCTTCACCCCGTCATGGCAAGGTTCGGGTGTCTCGGAGGATGTCATGATGCCGGCCGAGGACGTGGCGCGGGCTTTCTACGACGCATGGCGCCTCAGTGACCGGACGGTCGTCGAGGACCTGGTCCTCCGCCCGGTCGGGGGTGACCCGATGTGAGGGGTCAAAACCCCGTCGGATGGATTACTCGGCTTCGTAGGCGCTCATGCGGGCCATGAGCGGTTGGGCGGGTGGCGGAAGCCTGAACCATGTGCTGAGCAGGATTTCGGGCGAGGAATAGGTCGTATTGTAAAAGGCCCGGTTGGCCTTGTCGTCGACCGAGACCCAGCCTCCTTTCACGGTTGCGCCGGCGAACAGGCCGGAGGATGCCGTATAGGCGAGAACCTCCGCCCGGAAGAGGTCGAAATTCTCAGCATTCTTGCCCACCGGACCGGCCACGGCCTTGGCGTCAACCCCGATATCGAAACGCCCGGAATAGGCCTTCGACACGGCTTCGTCCGTCATCAGGAGGTAGATGTTGTTCACCTCGGTGTAGCCGACCTGGAGTCCGAAACTGGCCTGACCGGCAGTCATGAAACCGGGCACGCCCCATTTCCCGGTCTGAGGATTTCGGATGATCAAGACACCGTTTCCGCCCTGGCCTCCAAAGATAAAGCCCGCGCGGTACTGATTGAGGATGATGATACCCTTGGCCTGCCGGAGCAGATTACGGGGAATGGTCGACCTGGCGTCGACCATGATCGTTTCGAGAACCCATTCGGCCGTCGTCAGGCGACCGGCCAACTTTTCGGTATAGGGTTGTTTTGCGGCCGTGAGCGAGGCCGATGAGATGGCTAACACCCCGAAGGTCAGGGCGATAAAACGAAGGCTGTTCTTCATCATTACAGGAGGATCTAGGTCGGAGCACAGGTGAAATCGAGAAAAAAGGCAAACGCTAACCCGCGCAGATTTGAAGAAGATGCATCGGCCAATCGGCGTCCTTACTTCACAGAAATGAAATTCTTGCGGTTCGGGCTGTTAACCGTGGTTGTCTGGTTGGACCCGACGGGCCGTGAAGTGTTCCCGCAAAGGCTTGGAGGTCAGGAGTCAATCGCAGGGAGAATCGGGTTTGAGGGGCGATCGGCATTTGCCCCTATGGGGATGTGACGGCCGCCATGACTTTGTCGATGGATCGGAGGCTCTCATGACCGATCAACCCGTTGATGCGCTCGATGATTTTCTGAATGATACCATCGGGGCACGAAGCTCCACCTGTGATCAGGATTCTGATTGGGTATTGCGGCGAGAGGAATGACCTCACTTCAGTTCTTCCGCCCGCCGGATCGGATGGATCGATCGGAAAGCAGTAGTGTTCGATTGATTCGAGTGAGCGGATATTGCTTTCGGACTGAACATAAAACGCCCGGTTCCCGATGGCGTTGGCGCAGAGCCTGAAGAGTTGGTAGGTGTTTGAGCTGTTGCGCCCGCCGACCACGACGGCGACATCGACCTCCTGCTGAAGTGCCCGTTCGAGCGAATCCTGGTTGACCTGGGTCGCATAACACAGGGTGTCCCCGCGGCTTTGACCGTAGAGGTGATCCGCGGTGTTTTCCTTTCCGTGCTTCCGCCCAAAGACAGACTCCAGGTAATCGATGATGGCGACGGTTTCGTTTCGAAGCAGGGTCGTCTGATTGACGACGGCGACGCGGTCGAGGTCGGTCGAGGGATCAAATCCCGGTGTGTGGTTGCCTGAGAAATGACGCAGTTGCTGTCTTTTCGCGATAGGGTCGGGTTCCAGAATGATCTTTCCCAATCGCCTGGTCTCGGACAGGTTGCGGACGATGAGCGAGGGTGCGTATTTCGCACTGTTGGAAAAGGTTGCCTTGGTTTCCTCGTGTTCGGCCTTGCCATGAATGATCACGGTATAGCCGTTTTGCCCAAGGTGGCGGGCCGTTTTCCATACCTTCTCGACCAGCATGCAGGTGGCGTCATGCCGGCGGACCGCGATCCCCTTTTCGATCAGCTTCCGTTTGTCTTCGTCGGCGGCGCCGAAGGCGGGAATGATGACAATATCGTCGCTGGTCAGCGAGTGCCAATAGGGTGCGCGAGTTTCGGGGTCGTTGAGGGGTACGCCTTTATCGGATTGAATATAGAGCAGGCCACGGATTCGGAGATCCTCATTGACGAAGGGGTTGTGGATCAGCTCGCTCAGCATGAAAACTCGGCGGTCCCGGTGTGCGTTCAGGGTTTCATAGGCACGCTCGATCGCATTTTGGACGCCGAGGCAGAATCCGAAATGGCTGGGCAGGACGTACCTGACGGGTCCGAAATCGAGTACGGCCGGTTCGGCCGAGGTGCGTTCCTTGCTCCGTTTGGCGGCCTTGATTGTCTCGCAGAGGGTGCTGTGGTAGAGATCCCTGGCTCGTTCGTCGATCAGGTAGACTGAGCGATTACGTTGTTTGTCGGTGCGAAACCGGTAGATATAGTCATTTTCCGGCAGGTTGAGGTAGGCGATGCGAACCGCGTTTTCGTGCAGGCCTGCGACCAGATCCGGCAGGGGACGGGCCAGAGAGGCAGATGCCCCGGTGGCCATCTCGTAGAATTGCGCGAGCGTGACGCGGCAGGTTTCATCGGTGCGGGTTGAGGAATTGTCGTCGGGGTCCTTATCGAGAGCGAAGAAGACTTCGATTGGCCCGATCTGGGTATTGTTCAGCCGGAAGCCCGGATGTACCTGCAGATCCTTTCCCACAGCCTCTTTCGCCAGGCGGGAAGCAACCGGGAGCCGTGCATCGATTCTCACCCCTGAAGCCGTACCCGAAGCGCTCCATGACTCGGAAGTTGAGGCACGCCTGAGCGTCACCCGACTGTTTGCATCGAAGATGAGAAGGATGACCTGAGCGGTTGAACCGGAATTCGCCATGTTTTGCTCCTCATGTTGTTTCCGCTTCCGTCTCGAGGTCCAGCGAAACCTGATGCGAAGGACAGCCGGGGGTCCGGACTGGACATGCATATCCGGATGCCATTAGGATCCGAACTCGGAGGGTTAGCTGAATTGAATACTCGTTGGCATGTCGTTCTCGGGGGTGGTCCCCTGGGCCTCGCGGTCGTCAGACGTCTGGTCGACCAGGGACGCCCTGTGCGCTTGGCCACGCGATCCACCCGGCCATCAATTCCCGGGGTTGAAACGGTGAATCTGGACGCGTCGGATGCGGGGAAGCTTCAGAAGGTCTGCCGGGATGCGTCGATCCTCTACTTCTGTGCCAGTCCACCCTATGGCTCTCCGGAGTTGCTTGTGCCACTGGTCCAGGGAGTCACCCAGGGTGTGACCCGAGCCGGATGCCGTCTGGTTTATGCCGACAATCTCTACGCTTACGGTCGGGTCAGCGGTCCGGTGCGTGAAGGCCTTCCTCACAGGCCGCATGGACCCAAGAGCAGGGCTCGGGCGGCTGCGGTGGATCATGTCCTGGAGGCGCATCGACTCGAGAGGATCGGTGCGGATGTGGTTTGTGGTTCCGATTTTTATGGTCCGGGCGTGACTTTTTCGCTTCTCGGTGACCGGGTTTTGCGTCCGGCCATCGATGGTGGAACAATCAACCTGCTGGGCGACGTCGATGTGCCCCACAGCTACACCTACATCGAGGATTTTGCCAGGGCCATAGTGGTGGTTGCGGGTGAAGCCGGATCGTTTGGGCAGATCTGGCATGTGCCGGAAGCGGAAACACTCACCACCCGGGGCATGGTCGAACGGATCATTACGGCGACGGGTGGGCGGGCCTCATGTCGGATTGCTCCGAAGTGGTTGGAAGCGATTATGGGTGTGTTCAGCAGGCCGATCCGTGAGCTTCGCGAGACGGCCTATCAGCGAAACAGTCCTTGGATTGTCGGTGCCGATCGATTGCTGGAGCGATTTGGTTTTGAGCCGACTCCGGTCGACGACGCGATCGCCGCGACTGTCGCCTGGTACAGGTCGCAAGCCTCCGGCAAGGCTCTGGTGGAGCGGCACGGATAAAATGGGGGGTGGAGGGCTGTCCTTCCGTCTTTACAATGCTGCGCCGGGACATGCCCGGGCAGCCGTGTAACCCGGCTTTGTTGAACTCGGGCAAAGAAAAGGTCGGCACCTTTCGGCGCCGACCCCGTCAAATCATTTTCCCGAGTGAGTCACGGGTTGAGTTCGGGAGTCGTGTCAAGATCCGGCGTGGCGACCTTCATCGCGTGGTCCTCCATCTCGGAGGAAAGGCCGTCCATCCAGTTGATGTAGAGATCCCGCTCCTCTGACAGATCCTGGCGGGCGATGGTGAAACGAACGCCGCCCATGGGGTCGACCATTGCGAGGTAGCGCTCATTGGTCACCGAGTCGGACAACTCCAACTCGACGACGACAACGAAGGCATCGGCAAGATTATTGTCGCGCGCGTCCCTGAGGTGCGCAACCGATTCGGGGACCCTCAGGTTGGTGATGGCAGTGCGCACCCGAAGGGTCTGCGGGCCGGCGACATGCACCTTGCGGAAGCGGTCCTTCAATTTGAGATTCAACCATTCTTTCAGGTAGCGGGCAAGACGCTCCTTTTCCTCGACCGTGATCTCAAGCGAGCCCTCATAGTAGTCAAAGGACACTGGATCGATGACGACCTTGTTGTAGCTGCTCAGGTCGCTGTCCGGGTTGATGTAGATCTTGCGGCCCACCACGGCGAACTCAGGCTCCTTGGCGAGCGTCATCTGGGAATAGTCACCCAGGAAGCCGCTCTCCCGCAGGTCTGGGATGGTATAGGTGATCGTGCCTCCCGGCACCGGGTTGTCGGTCGTCGCGCAACCCGTGAAGAACAAGGTGGTGGCGAGGACGAGGGCAGACAGAAGAAGAGCTCTCTTGGTATTGGGCATGTTTTGAGCGGTTGAACTTGGTTGAATCATTCATTTGAGCCGACCTGCGCAGGCAGGCAAGCCCGGTTTTCCGGTTTATCGGGGAGTGGGATGGAAAAGACGGGTCTGTGGCAGACCCGTATCAGGGAAGATTGCGGTGATTGCCATCGCAGAGGGGCGCGGTCCCGGTGTGCTTGCAGTTGCAGAGAGCGACGCGCTTTTTCTCCGAAACGGTGTATTCCATGGGCTCAAAGGTGGTTCCGGCATGGGAACCGTCGCACCAGGGTTGGGTCTTGGAACGCCCGCAGGCGCACCACCAGTAGGTTCCCGGTTCGAGTTCCAGGACGGCAGGGGTTTTGGAAGGAATTTCAGGCTGGCTCATGGGGTCACCTTAGCAGAAAGAGAGTGTCATTGGAACTCTTCGCTTTCCGCGTCGGGAATGACGGTAGGGCCCCGGGCAATTCCGGAAGCAGTTCGCAACTTTCTTTTGTTCGATCGGGTCCTGATTCCAGAAAAGGGATTGCTCGAACCACCCCGAGTGGGCTGATGTGTGAGAATGCCGCTCATACGCCGCTCCAGTTACAAACGATTCCGCCGCATCCTGGCGAAGTGGTTCGAGCGGCTCACCTTTGGCCAGGTGCGGCAATTCACCTTTCTGGCCCTGCTGATCGGTGTGCTGAGCGGTCTGTCGGCAGTCGCCTTTCACAAATCGATCGATTGGGCGGATCACCACCTGATCAAGAGCGTGGCCCAGGCCTCAGGGCCCTGGGTCTGGATCGGTTTGGTTCTGCTCCCTGCCCTGGGTGGTCTGGTGGCCGGTTTCCTGGTCAGATTCTGGGCTCCCGAAGCTGCCGGAAGTGGCATCCCCCAGACGAAGGCGGCCTATTTTCTGAAGTTTGGTCGCATCCGTTTCCGCACTGCCGTGAGCAAGTTCGCGCTGGGAGTGATCTCGATTGGAAGTGGGAGCAGTCTGGGGCGGGAAGGGCCCACCGTCCAGATCAGTGCCGCCCTGGCGTCATGGGTGGGGCGATGGCTCGGTCTTCCCTCGCGCCTCGTCCAACGCCTTATACCGATGGCGGCTGCCGGTGGTATCGCGGCGGCCTTCAACACGCCGCTTGCCGCCATCATGTTCGCCATTGAGGAGATCATGGGTGATCTCAAGCATCGGGCTCTTGCCGGAATCGTCGTCGTCGCGGTGATCGCAGCGGTCATCGAACGCAGCATCCTGGGGTCGAGTTCTCTCTTTCGGGTTCCCCTGCACGTGGATTTTCAACCGAGTGAGCTTGTCTGGAGCGTCCTCGTCGGGGTCCTGGCCGGAGTCTTTTCGCAACTCTTTGTCGGCACACTTCTTCACCTTCGCCAACGGGCAAAACTGGTTCGTGGGCGCGGCGCATGGGCCATGCCGGCCGTGGGTGGGCTTGCCACGGGGTTGATCGGAGCGGCGGTCTTTGCGTGGTCCGGGCACCTTGGCATATTCGGTATTGGATACGAAGATCTGTCGCTGGCCCTGTTTGGAAAACTCGGCCTGGTCCTGCTCATCGTTTTGTTTTTGGGCAAGTTTCTTGCCACCATCCTCTGCTACGCCACCGGCGGTGTGGGCGGTATCTTTGCCCCGACCCTGTTTCTCGGAGCGATGCTGGGCGGTGCCGTGGCGACCGCGGTCGACCTGATCCCCGGTGTTCCGGATATCCAGACCGGTTCGCTCGCTCTGATCGGCATGGGCGCCATGTTTGCCGGGGTTATTCGTGCGCCGGTTACCTCGATCCTCATCATCATGGAGTTGACCGGGGACTACGCGCTCATCCTGCCCATCATGCTGGCCAACCTGACCGCTTATTCCCTGGCTTCCCGATGGCGGAAGATTCCCATCTATGAAGCCCTGCTGCTTCAGGATGGCGTGAACCTGCGCCAGTTTCCGATTCTGCGACCGAATGCCAACTGGCAAAACCTTCCGGTCAACACGATCATGACCAACGAGGTGGTGACCTTGAGGGCCGGCGAACCACTGCCGGAGGCGTTTGCTGAGATCAAGGGTCGTTCATTCAAGCTCTTTCCGGTTCTGACGGAGGAAGGTGATTTTTTCGGGATGGTTCATCGAAAGGGCATCATCAACGTGTTTGAATCCCATCCCGAACGCCGGGTCGAGGATGTCCTGGTCTCGCCCCGGATCCCGACCTGTCATCCCGACCAACCCATTCGGGAAGTTGTTCAGCTTTTCGTCGACTGCGACCATACCACTCTCCCCATCATCAGCCGTGTTGACCCGGGGCGCCTGATCGGCGTCGTCACCCTCCACGATATCACCCGTCAGCAGTTCCTCAACGAATCCCAGGGCGTCTGACCGACACGGGGGTGGTCATTCGGTATCCAGCCTGACCTCGACCGAGAAGACGCCGGACTGGCCCGGGTCGACCCAGTGCAGGCCCATGCCGGCTTCCGGACTGTTGGGCGGTCCCATCCATGGTTCGACGCAGTAGAAGGGCGCCTCCGGCCCGGAAGTCCAGGTGACGACGGTGGTGTCGGGAGAGGGTTTCCCGCCCGACCCGATGCGCAGGCGGATGCCATCGCCGGTTTCGTTGTCCTTCAGTCTTACATTCTCGGATGTCAGGTTTGTGTGGATACGGTCCACCAGGGATGGAGTATCAAGTTTTGTAATACCACTGCGGTAGCCCTCGATCGGCACGATCAGACCGTGGGCGTCCTGCCGCCAGGCCCTGCGCGCGGGTATGGAGACCGAGTACTGCCCGCGGTGGCCGCCTTCGCGCCAGGGAACGCTGAAATAAAAGTGATGGCCGGCGGACCAGGGCAACCGCGCGCTCCCGAGGTTCTTAAGGCGGAACTCGACCGAGAGCGCCAGTTCCCGGAATCGATAGGCGACAGAAAACTCGTATTCGAACGGGTAGGCCTGCGACGCTTCGTCGTCCGGCTGATACACGGCGGTGAAGCCGTGTTCGTCCACGGAGTTGAGAACAAACCTTCCCTGCCTCGCGATGCCATGCATCGGCATGGGCCGGATCTTGCCGTCCGGTGCCTTCCATTGATGAATCGTGCCCCGATGAAACGTTCGGGCCGAGAAGGGGAACAGGACCGGATTTCCGCCACGGACGAGGGCAAAGTCGTCGATCGAATCCGATTCGGGCCAATGGATGACGTCGCGGAAAGAGCCGTCAGCAAGTTCCAGGTGCCAGTTCATCAACCGGGCTCCGTTCTCAGGCCAGGCGAGAAAAGTCGAATTGCCAACCTTCCAACTCCCGATATCAGCACCAAGATAATCGATCCGCTCCATCAGCTTAAGAGCAAAAGAGGTGGTACCGGAGCGGCAATCAAATTCATCTGCCGTCCTGTGACCCGAACTTGCATTTTATTTGAGCGCTTCTACCTTCACCTCATCTCAATCATGACAGATATCCGCTTTTTGTACGTGGCAATGCTGGCCATGAGCGCAATCCCGTTGCGGGGCGAAGACGCTCCGGCCGTCGATCTGCAGCCGCCAATTGTCGAGGAAGAAGTCGATGTCACGACTGACGACGGACTGATCAAGGTCTTCGTCATACCGATCGAGGGCCAGATTGGCAAACCAACCCTCTACGTTCTACGACGTGGAGTGAAGGATGCCATAGAATCCGAAGCCGACATCATTATTCTCGACATGGAAACGCCGGGCGGCGATCTCGCTACGACGCTGGAGATCATGCAGATCCTCGACCGATACGAAGGATTGTCAGTGACCTACGTGAACAGTGAAGCGATGTCGGCGGGTGCATTCATCTCGGCCGCCACGGACGAGATTCACTTTGCCCCCGACGCTGTGATCGGTGCTGCGGCGCCGGTGATGGCGACCGGGCAGGAGATAGACGAAACCATGCAATTGAAGATCGAGAGTTACCTGAAGGCAAAGGTCCGGTCCATCTCCGAAGAACATCCGATGCGGGCGGAGGTGATTTCCGCCATGCTCGATGCGGACCACGAGCTCAAGATCGGCGATGAAATTCTCAAGCCTAAGGGCGAGTTGCTCAGCCTGACCGCGAGCGAGGCGATGAAGGAATACGGCGATCCGCCCCTGCCTCTGCTCGGAGCCGGCATAAGCGATACCCTGGAGGATCTGATCGAGGAACTGGTCGGCGACCAGGCTTTCGAGCGGCGGGATTTCGAGATCACCTGGTCGATCAATCTGGCCCGTTGGCTGACCGTAATGAGCCCGGTGTTGCTGGGTCTCGGCACGCTCCTTCTGTTCGTCGAATTCAAAACTCCCGGATTCGGGGTGTTTGGTGTGGGTGGTCTGCTGTTGATGGGTATCGTCTTTTTTGGTCATCACGTGGCCGGACTCTCGGGCAACGAGGCCTTCCTTATCTTCGTTCTCGGTTTTCTCCTGGTAATGATGGAGATACTGATTTTTCCCGGTCTCATCGTTCCGGCTGCGCTCGGCGCAATCCTGATGCTGGGCAGCCTGATCTGGGGTATGGCGGATGTCTGGCCATCGCAGTCATTCGAGTTCAGCTGGGATCTCCTGACCACGCCCCTGTTCAACCTGACCTCGGGCTTTGCCATTGCGGTCGTTCTGGCGTTCCTTCTGGCCCGATTCCTGCCCAAGTCGATGTTCTGGGATCGGTTGGTTCTGGCGACCTCGATCCGCGGCAGCGCTTCGGGCATCGAGGCGGCCCAGCCGCCGGAAGGGGGTCCGCCGCCGGGCACGATCGTGACGACGGTGACCGATCTGTTCCCAAGCGGACAGATCGAATTCGATGGGCGACGCTTTGACGCCCGGTTGGCGGTCGGCACGGTGTCGCGAGGAGCGACTGTTCGCATTCTCAGGTTTGCCGATTTTGCCTATATTGTGGAGGTGGCGGAAGGATGAGCACAATCATCACTCTATTCATTCTGGGCAGTGTCATGATCTTCTTTGAGATCTTCCTGCCGGGTGGTGTTCTCGGCGTGGCCGGTGGCCTGGCGATGATGGCGGGGAGCGTTTTCGCCTTTATGGAATATGGCGCGGGTGGCGGGATGATTGCGATTGTCGCCGGCATGGCGCTGCTGGTCTGCAGCCTGATCATTGAGTTCAAATTCCTGCCAAAAACAAAACTCGGCCGTCGTCTCTTCCTATCCAAGACTGATTCAGGCGGTAGTCAGCCGCCTATCGCCTCAAAGGATGTCATTGGCCGGGAGTGCCGAGCTGAGACAACCCTGGCGCCCAGTGGTGTGGTTCTCCTTGACGGAAAACGCTACGAGGCGTTTTCTCGGAGCGGATATGTGGACCGTGGAACGCCACTCATCATCAAGGGGATGGATAATTTCCGCCTGATCGTTTCGAAGTCATGAATACCAACCTGATTATACTTATCGTTATCAGCGTCGCCGGCCTTGTCGTCGCTCTCTGGTTCTTTTCTTTCTTCTTTGTATGGCTTCGTGCGGCTCTTGCCGGCGCCTATGTCAGCCCGGTTACCCTGGTCGCCATGCGATTGCGTCAAGTACCCTACGGTGTGGTCGTGGACGCCCGCGTCACGGCAATCAAGGCGGGGATCGAACTGACGGCCGATGAGTTGGAGGCCCATTTTCTGGCCGGCGGTGGTCTGATCCCTACGGTTCAGGCTATCATCGCCGCCCAGAAAGCCCGGATCTCTCTCGACTGGGAGCGGGCCTGCGCCATCGATCTGGCGACGAAGGGGTCGGGCAAGTCAGTGGTCGAGGCGGTTCGCACCTCGGTCGATCCCAAAGTGATCGACTGTCCGAGTCCGGAAGCGGGACGGGGCACGATCGACGGGGTGGCCAAGGATGGTATTCAGGTCAAAGTGCGTGCCCGGGTCACCGTGAGGACCAACCTCGATCGATTTGTCGGTGGCGCCAAGGAAGAGACGATCATCGCCCGCGTCGGCGAGGGCATCGTTACGACGATCGGTTCGGCCGAGTCATACAAAGTCGTCCTCGAAAGCCCGGATTCGATTTCCAAGGTCGTGCTCAAACGCGGTCTTGATGTGGGAACGGCATTTGAGATTCTCTCCATTGACATCGCCGATGTGGATGTCGGTGAAAATGTTGGCGCCAAGCTGCAGGAGGCTCAGGCTGAAGCAAACAAGAACATGGCCCAGGCGCAGGCGGAAATCCGGCGCGCGGCCGCGGTCGCCCTCGAGCAGGAGATGCAGGCGAGGGTACAGGAGATGCAGGCGAAGGTGGTCGAAGCCGAGGCCCAAGTGCCCCTGGCCATGGCGGAAGCGTTCCGCGCCGGCAATCTCGGGATCATGGACTATTACCGCATGCAGAATATCCGTTCGGATACGGATATGCGCGATTCGATATCCCAGACAGATTCGGATTCGGAATAAGCACCCTGAATGCCAACCTCCGGTGAAGAGGAGGTTGGTCTTGACCAAGACTCACACACGTTCTGATGGAATGGATCCTGGACAATTTCGCCAAGCTGTTGCCGGTCATTCTGGCCGTGCTCTATTTCTGGCTTAATGCGAAAAAGCGGCGGCCGGAGGGGGAGGAAGCCGAGGAATCCGACGGGTCCGATGAGACCGAACGGGCGAGTCGGATCCAGGAAGAGATCAGGCGCCGTATCCTCGAACGGCAACGGGGCGACTCATCGGGACCGCATGTCGAGCCGCCCGTGCTGGTGGAGGAATCCCTGCACCAGCCTCAGGAGCGCCAGGCGCGGTCGAGCGAAAGAGGCGATTTGCAGGAGGCGGCGCCCGATCCGTATGAGATTGATCAACCGTACGAGGTGCCTCAGCCCCAAACGAATTACCAGGAGGTGCTCGAGCGACAGGCTCGATTGGCCGAGCGGTTCGAGGAAGCCCGGCGCCGGGCGGAGGCTCGGAAACCGTCGGGAAAGGACCGAGCCGCTTCTACCAGACGGAAGGAGGCCAGGGCACCGCGTGTGGAAAGGGTGGTCAACCCGTTGCGAGCTGCGCTGTTGAGCGATCTGAAGGATGGGGTGGGATTGAAGCGGGCGATCCTGCTGCGCGAGGTTCTCGGCGAGCCGGTCGGGTTCCGGCGGGGACCGCAGCCACAGAAGTAGAGAAGGGGTCAGGCCGTTGTTTGTATACGAATCAATTCGTATACAAACAACGGCCTGACCCCTTCCATTCAATTAAAGGTTGAACGACCGATGCCCTCGGTGGGCATGCGGAAGCGCTGGCCACCTTTTTCTACCAGGAGGTTGGCTCCGGCGGTGTAGGTGATGAGAATGGTGCCGCGCTTCGTGACCGAGCGAGTTTCGCCGCGGGCCAATGGACCTTGGAACAGGACATCGCCGCCATCGATTTCAGTCACTTTGACCCGGACCTCATCGAGGGCGATCAGATTGATGATTTCGCTGTCGATCCCCTGGGTTACAGCCGGTCGGGTATCGCTGGCCGATGATGAACCACCCGATCCGACGATGGCCTGGATGACCCAGATCAAAACGGCGACGACGAGGACGCCACTCAGTATGATGACCGCGATCTTGAGGTAGACCGTATTGTCGAAGTTGATCAGGTCTTTCCAGCCTCCCGGGCTTCTGGCCGGTGCCCTGGGTTCATCGGATTCGATTGCTTCGATCGGCGCATCGGACTCACCGTCAGCGGATGTCAGGTCTGATTGCCTGCTTCGATCCTGCAATTCCATCCGTCCGAAGAGTTCCCGGGACTCTTTGCGGGATTTTGACTCACCGAGGAGAGTCGCGGTGTAGTCGGTGACGATCTTGTCGGGGTTGATCTTGAGGAGCACCGCGTAGGTCCTGAGGAAACCACGCACGTAGATTTCCGGTAGATTCAGATCGAAATTGTTTTCCTCGAATCCAGCCAGGAAATCGCTTCTGATTTTTGTGGTTTCCGCAGCTTCACGGATGGAAATTCCCCGGCGTTTCCGGGCTTCTTCGAGACGTTCTCCGATCGATTGCATGAGCGTACTATGAGAGTTGTGGTGGACCTTGCCATCCCATGTCATGCTGAATCATCGACGATTTCAATCCTAGAAGAGGCTGAGAGGGAGAATCGTCGTGCGGCGGTTATCGAACCGAAATGCCTGCAGACGGTCCATCGTCTGCAATTTGATCGCGTGTTGACCTCGGAACCCTTGCTTCCCTCGTCAAGTGCCAACTTTCTCTTTCCATGGCGACAGACCTGCTCAAGATCCGCGATCTCGATCCACCGATGGGAGACCTTTTTTCCGATCTATCGATCGGTTCTCCCTTGGGACTCTGGTCCTCGCCCCTTGATCTTGAGGAGGGCGCCCCGGAGCACCGGATTCTCCATGCCCAGGCCCTGCGCCTTCACGGCACGGCGCGTCTGGATCGTCTTGGGATCCGGCCGAGCCGCGGATTTCACAATTGCGGGAGCCATACCGACCTGGATTGGGTGACGGCGTTCCGATTACGTGCATGGCAGGACGGAAATTGGCAGAATCTGATCGAAAAGACGGGGTTGGAGAGATCTGAACCCCACCATCCTCACTGGTTCAGCCTGGGAGGGATCGAAACGAGTGCGGTGTTGATCGAAATACGTCGATGCGGAATTGACCGATGGTGGACACCCTGGAACCTGGCGGCGGGTGCGTTTACGCTTGAGGGTGAACTGATCGCGCCCATAGGCCCACGGCTCGAGCGATTGCTTCAAGCCACGAAAATCACTTTGGACGGCCTGCCGCACGATGTGTCCGCCACAAGGTCGGGAGGTGAGGTTCGATTCGTAACGCCGCGCTACGAGGTGGGTTTTTTTCTGACCCGGCCGGGTTTCAGCCACCTTGGTCTCAAGACTGAAGATTCCGGTCTGGGTGGTCGAAACCTGCTTTTTCAGCGCGCCGCGTCGTTTCCGCAAGGACCCCAACTTCACGAGATCGGTCTTCCGCCACGGATCGATTCCTCGGTCCGCTTTGATTGCAGGGGCACGGTTGAGGTTGTGGGCAACCGCATTTCCTACAGCTTTCGGACCGGTTCCCAGCACTATGTGCTGACTTGGGTGATCGAACCTGAAGCCCTTCGGCTGGAGGTCAGCCGTGAGTCGGAGTTGGAGACCAGGGCCTGGATCAGCACGCCCTGGCGCCTGGCCTTCCGGAACAGTGTGAGCCCGGCCCACCTGATTGGCCGCAGAGATCCGGTTGGGGAAGTGGGGGCCACACCGCTTCCGGCCCTGCTGAACTTTCCCGGTTTCGGGAGCCTGGCCATCGAGGCGGTTTCGCCCGATGTCTTTCTGCGTTACAATGCGATTCGGCAGAGTGACCAGAATACGGTCGAATTGAAGCTCGGAGAGATCCGTCCCGAGGATGGGCACTATCTTCTTCCTGGGGGGCGATTTGAAGCAGAAGTTGTCTTCAGGCCGGTTGATCCGCCCCCGGTGCTGTCGGATTCGGCGCCGCTCTCGGTGGTCGAAGCCTGTCGGCGAACGTATTATACCGCGTATTCATATCGTCCTGACATGGGCACACTCAGCAATAACGGTGCGTCCATGCCATGCGCGATCTGCATGGACACCTGGTCGGCTTTGAGCCCGGGTCTGGCGGATCTGGTAACAGGCCTGCCCGCTGCGGAGTTGGTCCGGTATTCGCTTGAGCGCTGGTTGGAGGAGGGCCCCTCGTATGCCAGCGGCCGCATCGTGATCGAGGGCGAGGTCCATGATGCCGAGGACGAATACCTGATGACGGGAACGGCAGCCCTTCTGGGCCTGGCCGATTACCTGGAACGCGACGCCACCGAGGGTTGGTTTCGACTCTACGAGAATCGGATCCTCGCGGCCATCGACAAGGTGCGGGCGCGGGACCTTGACGGAGACGGATTGATCGAAAGTGATTGGCGGACCGGTGTGAGCGGGTCCGGTCAATGGAGCACCTGTTGGTTCGACATTATTTCCTTCGGTTGGAAGGATGCCTTTTCCAACGCCTTGCTCTACCCGGCGCTGGTCAAGCTTTCCGGCGTCCTGAAACGGCGAGGACTCGATGCAAAGGCCGAGGAACTGACCGAATGGTCCGGGCGATTGCACAATGCCTACCTGCCCGCCTTCTACAACCCGGAGACCGGTTGGCTGGCCGGATGGCGTTGCAAGGAAAACCGCCTGCACGACCATGCCTTTCTCCTGATCAACGGCGCGGCCATTCGCTGCGGTCTGGTGCCGGACAACCGTGCCCGGGAGATACTTGAGCGCCTGCTGGCAGAGATGGAGCGGGTCGGGGTGCCTGACCCCGCGCTCGGCCTGCCGGGGAACCTGTGGAATGTTCCCGACGAGGACCGGACCGACATCCTGCGCGGGTATCCGTTTGGTTACTACCAGAACGGCGGGCGCACCCATGCCCACAGTCGCCACCTGCTCATGGCCCTCTATCGGGTGGGGCTGAACAAGCAGGCCGATCGCCTGCTCGAGCAGTTATCGGTGGGTTTTGCGAAAGCGAGTGTCTTCGGCGGCAACCAGAGCGGGGTGGACTGGCGTTATTGGGACGACCGCCCCTGTGGCTACGAGGGCCTGCTCACCGACCAGTTCGGCTTCCTGGAAGCAGTCTTTTTCCGATGGGGAAAGCTCTAGATCTCATCCATGTCGACCAGGATTTCCCGCGGTGAGGAGCCGTTCTCGGGTCCGACCACGCCCTTGGCTTCCAGTACCTCCATCAATCGGGCTGCTCGGTTGTAGCCGATTCGGAGGCGACGTTGGAGCATGGATGTGGAGGCCCGTTTGGTCGTGCGGAGCACTTCAAGGGCCGGCTCGTACATCTCGTCATCGGTTTCGATGTCGCCCGAGTCGCCGTCACCGGGTTCGTCGATCTGCTGCTGAACGCTTTCTTCGAAATCCGGTGGTCCGTTCTGCTTGAGGAAATCGACTACCCGATGAAGTTCCTCGTCCGAGACCAGGGCACCCTGAGCACGGACGATCTTGGCCGTACCCGGTGGTGAAAAGAGCAGGTCGCCCCGTCCGATCAGCTGATCCGCACCTCCGAAGTCGAGGATTGTACGGCTGTCGACCTTGGAGGCCACCTGAAAGGCAATGCGGCAGGGAAGGTTGGCCTTGATGACACCCGTGATCACGTTGACCGACGGGCGTTGGGTGGCGATGATCAGGTGAATCCCAGCGGCCCGGGCGAGCTGGGCGAGGCGGGCAATCCCGGTCTCAATATCGGCCGGGGCCACCATCATAAGGTCGGCCAGTTCGTCGACGATGACGACGATATAGGGCATTTTCTTCGGAATCTCCAATTCGCCGTCCCTGCGAATTTCGAGGTCGGGTGCTTCATCCCCTCCGAGTTCCTCCGGTGAAGGGGCGGCCGGTGTCTCCTTTTCGAGTATCTTGCGGCCGTTGAACCCCGCGATGTTGCGGACTCCGACCTTGGCGAAGATCTGGTAGCGCATTTCCATTTCCGAAAGGAGCCACTTGAGGGCGCCGGGCACCTTTTTGGGATCGGTGACCACCGGGATGAGCATGTGCGGAAGATCGTTGAACTGCTTCATTTCGACGATCTTGGGGTCGATCATGATGAAGCGCAGATCCTCCGGGGTGGAATGATAGAGGAGTGAGGTAATGATACTATTGATACAGACGGTCTTTCCGGAACCGGTGGCGCCCGCAATGAGGAGGTGGGGCATCCGGGCCAGATCGGAGATGAGCGGTTTGCCGCCGACATCACGCCCGAGGCCGATCGGAATCTCCGCTCCGGAATGTACCCAGTCCTCGGATTCGAGAATCTCGCGAATGCCCACGGGAGTCGGTTTGCTGTTGGGGACCTCGACCCCGACGCAGCCCTTCCCGGGAACAGGAGCGAGAATGCGGACGGATTGGGCCCGCATACCCAGGGCTATATTCCTGTCGAGCCCGGCGATTTTTTCGACCCGGACTCCGGGCGCAGGATAAACCTCGTACCGCGTGATAACCGGACCGATGTGGATTTCTCCGAGCGAGACCTCGACTCCGAACTCCCGAAGGGTTCGCAACAGGGTTTCGGCGTTGGCGGCATGCTCCTCTTCAGTGTTGCCTCCCGCCCCGTCGACCGGCTCGTCGAGGATGTCGAGGGAAGGGAACAGGAAATCACCCTTTCTCTCGGATCGTTGGGCCGCCGCTTTCCGGGGTTTTTCGGGGGCGACGAAGCGCATACCGGCGTGGGCTTTGGACTTCGGTCCAGGTTCATCCGATCTGTCGTCGACGACCGCGGCATTTTTTCCGCCCGCTTCTGCCTCGGAGGGTTGCCGTTTCTCCAGGCTGAACTTGGCGGATGCCGGCGGTGCACCCGTCCCGGATGCGGCGGGACTCGCCGGGGGTTCGGTCTTTTCAGCCATTTTCTTTTTCTTCCTTGCATCCCTGGCCAGGCGCTTGAGTTCGCGGCGTTCTGTGCGTTGTTCCCCGCGTTTGGCTTTCCATTGGTGAAAGCCCTCGAAGAGTCCTTCGACCTGGGCGCCGAAGTCGCGCGTAAAGACGAAGAACCAGGCCATTCCATAGGCTGCCACAAAAATGATGAGCGATCCTATTGGCCCGAGAAATTCCTTCAGCAGCTTGTCATAGATCAGGCCTCCGACCAAACCGCCTTCGCCCTGGAAGTAAATGTCAGGATTGAGCCGATCCGCGGTCAAGGGGACTTCTTTGGCCATGGCGGCCAACCCGCAAAGGGCAATGATGCAGACGAGCATGGCGGAGATCCGGGAAACGGCGACCCGCTTTACCCGGCGGATCAGGATCCAACTCAGCCAGAGAAGAAACAGGGGGATCAGCCAGCTGGATACTCCGATCAGGGAAAAAGCATAGTAGGAAACGACTGAACCGAACAGTCCGACCAGGTTCTGGTCGGTGGGGCTGGTCGTGATCTGAGCACTCTGCTCGGGCCGGTAGTCGATAAACGAGACCACGAGAAGGATGGACACGACGAAGCACAGGATGGCCCAGCCCCATTTGCCGCGGCTGCGCGGTGGCTGGAATGTAGGGACACTTTTGGGGTTTGAACTCTCCTTTTTGGCCATTTGAGGTGCGTTTCGTAGCTTTCTTTTATGTCCGAGGGTATTTGGTGCGAGTCTATTAAAGAGTGCTTCCTAGATAAGTTACGGCCGTTAGGGGAAGACAATTAAGGCGCCCTTAACTGTTTTGGCTCCGCTCCACCGTCCGTAAATCAACATAGCGGTCCCTTGAAAAAAGGGTGGCTGACATGCTCGCATTATTCATGGTGCCCGTGAATAATGCGAGAGAGTCCACCAGTATCAGGCAAGATGGCCGCCGTCCGTGCAAGGCCTTTGAGCCTTCGCGGACGCGATGAATGCCGCCTGGAAAGCGTGCAAGAGTCGCTATGACATCACCTTACGGAATTTTTCGGAATGCTTCCCATTGTTCTCTTCGACCTGTTTTCAACCCGATTGACCTGAATGACCACTCACCCGCTGCGTTTTAAGCCCCTTTATCAGGAACGGGTCTGGGGCGGCACCCATCTGGCAACTCAGTTGGGCCGTTCTCTTCCTGCCGGCAGGAAGATAGGAGAAAGCTGGGAGATTGTGGATCGACCTGGAGATCAATCGGTTATCGTGAGTGGTTCCCTGGCCGGCCGGACTCTCCGCGAGGCCATCGAGAGCGAGGGGGCTTCCATCATGGGACCAGGGTGGGATCGAAGCCGTCCCTTTCCAATCCTGGTCAAGTGGCTGGACTGTACCGACCGCCTGAGCCTTCAGGTGCATCCTCCTGCTGAGGTTGCGGCCCATCTCGGTGGGGAACCCAAAACCGAACACTGGTATATCGCGGCCGCATCATCGGATTCTCATCTGATCGCAGGGCTCAGGCGTGGTGCGACGCGGGAGGCTTTCGAGTCGGCGATCACGTCGTCAACGGTCGAGGATCTCATCCACCGATTCAAGGTTTCTGCCGGGGATTCGATCCTGGTGGAGAGTGGCCGGCTGCACGCAATCGACGCCGGTAATCTGATTCTGGAGATTCAGCAAAATTCGGACACCACCTATCGGGTCTATGATTGGGGGCGAGTTGGTCTCGACGGGGAAGCGCGGGAACTACACATCGAGCGGTCCATGCAGAGCATAGATTTCGATGACTTCGAACCGGAACCGCTCCGAGGTTCTTCCGGTGATTTCGTGCTGGCGGATTGCTCCGAATTCCGCATCCGCAAATTTGAACGCCGGGCCGGTGCGACCCTTTCCATCGCGAAGGAAGAAGATCCGAGGATCGTCAGCGTCACCGACGGTGTGTTGACGATCGACGGTCCAGGGGGAACAATCTTGAAAAAGGGAGACAATGCGGTTCTTCCGTGGGCGGGGACTTTTGACCTTCAAACCCCGGAAGGAGCGACGTTTCTACTGACTGATCATTTTGCGAAATAGAACACATCTCAAAATGAAAAACAGGATCCTTTTTGATCATGGGATGAGTTCCGGCACCAAAAGGTCATCCTCGGTTCCCTTCCACCGGTGTTCCGGTGGCATCATCCGGAGTGCGCTCGTAGGGGTCATATTCCTCGGTGCCCTGCTGACGCTCCTGTGGATGGCCTTCTTTCGATTTGCGATGGAACGCGAACTACTGGTTCGGACCGGGTTTGCCACCTCCATTGAGCGCCTCTACTGCAATCCCATGTCGGGCCGGATGCGAGCGGACACGATCACATTTCGCAATCCGAAGGGCTTCCCCGACACGGAATTCATGCGCCTTTCCGAAGTCGGTCTCGCGATCAAGCCGCTCACTATTCGAGGCGATCTTGTGTCCGTTCCTGAGCTGACGCTGGTCGTTGAACAATTGAGCCTTGTCGTCACACACACGGGTCAGATGAACACACGTGTGTTCAGCGATGCGCTCGATGGGACGAACGAATCGGAATCCGATCGCCCGCCGGATCGGCCGGCTCCGGAGTTTGAGATCGAACAGCTTTCCATCACTATTAAAGAGGTTGATATTGAGGATCTTAGATCAGGAACCCTGTTTGTGCGGCGCTATCGACCGGGCGTTCATCGGGAATTCCGGAACGTGACGGATTTTGATGAAGTGGTCCGAACCCTGCTAGGGGATCTCCTGCAGGCGGGTCTCGGGACCTACGCTCCCGGGGTCCTGGCTGTGATTCCCTCCAGGTTGGCCGGCCCGGCCGGTCCAGTTTTTCTTCAGGGCGATGAACGTCTCAAGGCGACGATGGATTCCGTGATAGAGCTTTTGAAAAATCGCTTTGAAACGGCACCGGAAGATCCTTAAGCGGTCGGGTATAACAAATGAGCAAAGCTAAAGATCATCCGAAACAGAGCACCAAGACGGTGTCGGAAAACGTCGCGTCCACATACGATGGAACCGCTTCCGCGGTGGCTGCAGGGTCCGACTCTACTGAGGAGTCGGCTTCAGAGCCTGCGCTCGAAAAACAATTGGAGGACGCGCGGGCCAAAGCCGCCGAAAATCATGATCGTTATCTCAGATCGGTGGCGGATCTGGAAAATTTCCGCCGCCGAAGTGTTCGTGAACGCGAGGAACTTCGTCAATTTGCGACTGCCAGCCTGATGGAGGACCTTCTTCCCATCCTCGACAATCTCGGCTTGGGTATCGCCTCTGCGCGGCAGCAGACCGACTCGAACGCGATTGCGGACGGGGTGGCGATGGTTCTGGAACAGTTCAAGGGCGTGCTGAATCGTGCGGGCCTGGTCGAGATCCATCCGGAATCAGGAGGCGAGTTTGACCCGCATAAACACGAGTCGATGGCCCATCAACCGAGTGACGATGTGCCGCCTGAGTTTATCCTGAATGTCATACGCACCGGTTACTCTCTGAACGGTCGCCTGCTTCGCGCGGCTTCAGTGGTCCTTTCCAGTGGTCCGACCGAATCACCACCTGATTCGGAATGATTATTTCCACCCATTCCCGGCGAATCGGTTACCCGTTTGCCGCAACGACAGATTGCAGTCGGTCTGGCGGGCCGAACAAATAAATGAGCAGGGTCAAAGAGGATTATTACGAGCTTCTTGGAGTCAATCGCCAGGCATCGGCGGATCAGATCAAGAAAGCTTATCGCAAACTGGCGGTTAAGCACCATCCGGACAAGAACCCGGGAAACAAGGATGCCGAAGAGATGTTCAAGAAGATCTCCGAGTCCTACGAGGTTCTGAAGGACGACAACAAGCGAGCCGCCTACGATCGCTATGGCCATGCGGCGTTCCAACAGGGCGCCGGGCGATCCGCGAGCGCCGGCGTGGGTGGCTTTCATGATCCCTTCGACATCTTCCGTGAGGTCTTTGGCGGCGCGGGTGGAGGTGGCGCCGGCGGCGGCATCTTCGACGAGTTTTTCGGCGGTGGAAGCTCAGGTGGATCTCAGCGTGGTGGTGATCTTCGCTATGATCTCGAGATTGAACTGGAGGAAGCCGCCAACGGAATCGAGAAGGAGATTTCGTTCCGGAAGCCCGTCTCCTGTGATCAATGCAACGGAACAGGAGCCGAGTCGGGTCACAAGGCGGTGCGATGTACATCGTGCCAGGGGTCCGGCCAAGTCACCAGTTCGCGCGGGTTCTTCACTTTTCGGCAGACCTGCCCAAATTGTGGCGGCGCAGGGGTGCGGATCGAAAAGCCGTGCAAGCATTGTTCGGGCGAGGGTCGGATCAACGCTACGACCAAGATCAATGTGCGGATCCCGCCCGGCGTGGATACCGGTTCGAAGCTGAGATCGGCAGGCAATGGTGAGGCCGGTTCGATGGGAGGCTCGTCTGGCGACCTCTATATCGTGATCCACGTAGCGGATCACGACGTATTCGAACGGCAAGGAGACGATCTCTTCTGTGAGATCCCCATCAAGTTCACCCTGGCCACCCTCGGCGGCACAATTCAGGTGCCGACCCTGTCAGGTCGTGCGACCCTGAAGATTCCTCCCTCAACCCAAAGCGGAACCACATTTCGCCTGAAAGGGAAGGGGATGCCCAATCTGCGAGGAGGGTATTCGGGAGACCAGTTGATCCGGGTGCATGTCGAAGTGCCCACGTCCCTCAATGCCGATCAGCGAAAGAAACTGGAGGAGTTTGCGGTGGCCTGCGGAGATGCGGACGAGCCGGTGGCAAAGTCGTTTCTCAACAAAGCAAAGCGGTTCTTCGGGTGAGCAAGGCATCCCGAAGCCAGCCTTGGAGATTGGACTCGCTATAAAGTGAACGGTCTCGCCACACTCGTCCATGCGTGTGGTGATTCTGGGTTCGGGCCGAGGCTCCAATGCCAAGGCAATTCTTGAGGCGCAAAGGGATGGGAATCTGGGCACCGCGCATGTTGTCCACCTCTTTTCCGATCAATCGGACGCCCCTATCCTCGCAATGGGATCTTCCTTTGGCGTGCCTGCGGCCTTTATCGACGCCTCTCCCTTTCGGACCAAACTCGATGGCGAGGGAGAAAACCGTTTCATCGAAGCGATCGAGGCTTGTGAGCCCGGTCTCGTTGTCCTCGCCGGCTTCATGCGTGTTCTCAAGAAAGGTTTTCTGACTGCCTTTGCCGGTCGGATCATCAACCTGCATCCGAGCCTGTTACCGAGTTTTCCCGGCCTGGACGGGATCGGACAGGCCCTGCGAAGAGGTGTCAGGATCACCGGGTGCACCGTTCACCACGTGAATGAGGAAGTCGACGGTGGGCCGATCATCGACCAATTGCCGGTGCGGATCGAAGAAGGCGACTCGCTCGAAACCTTGAGCGAGAAGATTCATCGGGCCGAACATGAATTGCTGCCCGCGGTGATTGCCCGAATGAGCGCGGCCTGGGGAATCGGTCATGTCGGTTCTTGAATGTCGCATCGCGATCCGCCTGGAGGCGGGTTCATCGATTGAAGAGATCCTCGCGGAGCGGGAGGATCCACGGTGGATGGTGATCGAAAATACCGACCTTGGCCGTGCCTGGCTCACGGGGTTTTTCGAGGACCGTGAGGCGGCGGAGGCGGCGTGGAGGGTGCTGGCTCCACTTGTGAAATCGCAGTTGGAAGACGCGGAGCCCGTCCTTACCCGGGTGGCGGACCAGGATTGGAAAGAGAGTTACAAGGCCCATTTCAGGGCCTGGCATTGTGGTCGGATCCATTGGGTTCCGGTCTGGGAACGGGATGCCTACGAATTGCCTGAAGGCGACGTTGCCGTCTGGCTCGACCCCGGGATGGCATTTGGAACCGGGAATCATGAAACGACCCGTCTCTGCCTGGAGCGGCTGACCCGGATCTCATCCGAATTGGAGGCGGCGGGGAGACCTCCTTCTTCGGTCGGAATGATTGATGCGGGATGCGGTTCGGGCATCCTCGCGATTTCGGCCGCTGCGCTGGGATTCGATCCGATACTGGCATTTGACCTTGATCCGGAGGCGGTGCGCGTCAGTCGTGAAAACGCGGCGCTCAACGGTCTGGCCGATCGTGTCGTATTTGAGCAGGCGGATCTGAGGGCCGGTCTGCATGGCCGGAAGGCGCGGGTCGTAATGGCCAATATTCAAGCAGACGTGCTCATGGCGGGCAGGGACCTTCTTCTGGGCGCATTGGACAGAGGGGGGGAACTCGTCCTGAGCGGGATCCTCGGTTGCGAACTTCATGAGGTCCGTGATTGTTTTGATGCATTCGGACCGGGCTTCGTATCTGACAGCCGGTCGATGGAAGAGTGGTCGGACCTCCTCATTACGCGGCGAGATGGATAGCTGGAGATTTACCGGCTGTTCCCGGTTGGGAGCGACCTCTGCGAGTTTCTCGACCCGGAGGACCCATCGTCCGGTCAATACACTCGCGTCTGGCCCTGCCATCGGACATACGGGCCAGCCATTCTGATCCCGATAGTTCGGGCTTTTTTCTTGCGGCCTCAGTTCCGCTTCAGCGGATCCTGGATTCCTTACTCCACAGATCGGTGTTGGGGCCCATGGCCTCCTTCAATCCGTCCGTGGCCTCATCGAGGGCTCGAAGGGTATCCGGGCTGAGCGGATCGGATGCGGCGGCGGCGTTGCGGCGCACCTGGTCACCATTGCGCCCGCCGATGAGGACGGAGGTCACGCCGCCACGATCGAGCAGCCAGCGCAGGGCCACTTCGTTCATCGGGCGGTTGATCTGCTCGCAGATCGATCGAATCCGTCGAATGGTCTCAAAAGTCAGTTCCTCGTGTCCCTCCTCGCCGTGGCGGGCGTTGCCATGGGTGGACGAGTAGTGGCGGATCCGCTGCCGTGGCTCGGGGACATCGGCCAGTGAGCGGACTTTTCCACCGAGCAAGCCCTGAATGATTGGTGAATAAGCCAGGATTCCCATTCCTGCCTTTTCTGTGACTGGCCGAATCTCGGCCTCTATGGCGCGGAAAAGCAGGCTGTAAGCCACTTGGTTGGTCGTCGTCATACCGCCGGCTTCGAGGTAATCGGCCAATTGGTGCCGGCCGAAATTGCAGACCCCGTAGCCGTGTATTTTGCCCTCTTGAATCAGGGTTTCGAGCATGCTGATGGTGTCGGCGACCGGGTATTCTTCCGAATACCAGTGAAGCTGGTAGAAATCGATGCGATCGGTACCGAGATTCCCGAGGCTGCGTTCGCAGGCTTCGCGAAGGAGGGAGGGTTCGAAATGTCTTGGGGACACCTTGCTGGCGATGAAGGCTTCGTCCCGGCGGGAAGCCAGGCCTTGGGCCAGGATTCTCTCGGAGGCGCCTCCGCCATAGCCTTCCGCGGTATCGAAGAAAGTCATGCCGGCGTCCAGCGCGGTCTGAACGGCCTCTACCGAGTCCCGGTCGTCCTGTGGTCCCCAATTCGCCCCGCCACCCACGGCCCAGCAGCCGAAGGCCAGTTCGCTCACTTTCAATTTGGAGGTTCCGAGATGGTTTTCGTTCACTCCTCAGTTTCGCCGGCGAACTTCGGGTGGAGCAAGGTATTTTGGAGTGGAACGTCGCCGTATCCGCGCTCGTCATCGTCCCGGGATTTTGCAGGATGGTGGTTGTGAACACTTCGTCAGGTGAAGCGGTTATTCCGGAAAAACCACGGACGGTCGACGATCTCCGGCAGATGTGGCCGGGGACGGCGCTGGAGGCGTTTGGCCTCTCCCTGGTCGAGGTCGATGATGATCGATTGATCCTTGAAATGCCGGTCAGGCCTGAGTTTCGACAACCGATGGGACTCCTTCATGGAGGGGTCCACCTCTTTCTGGCAGAGTCAGCCGCCAGCCTTCATGCCTGTGTCGGGATCGATCTTCACAAAACCTATCCGGTTGGCATCGAGGTGAACGGAAGTCACCTCCGCCCGGTTCGGGACGGAAATATCCGGGCGGTGGCCGAGGTCATCCGGCGTTCAAAGAAGACGATCGTCCATCAGATCGCGATCAGCCACGTCGAGACGGGCAAGCAACTCTGCGCCTGTCGGGTGACCAATCTCTACCGGTCGGCGACACCCGGGAACGCGGATTAGGGTGTCCTGATTTTTACCCTCTCTGCCTGAGAACCTGGAGAACATTCAGGGAGTGGTTGCCGATCTTCTCAATATTGTTGATCACGTCGATAAAGAGCACCTCAGCCTTGACTTCGGTCCCGTCCTCCATGCGTCGGATGGAGGTCTTTCGCAGTTCTTTCCGCGATCTGTCGATCATGTTTTCCAGTTGGTTGGCTATCTCCATGTCGGCCGCGGTGATGGTTCGGTTCAGCGCGCTCTGGTAGAATTCAATGAACTGAATGACCGCTTTGCTCATCGATGAGATCTCCGACCGGGCCTCGTCGGGGACCGAGTAGTGTTTCCGGTAATTACGTCGGGCGGACAGCACCAGTCGATAGCAGCAATCGCAGATGTCCTCGAACTCCGCGATGGATTGGAGCAGCGCACTGACCTCGGTCAGACTCTTTTCGCTCATATTACCGGTCGTGCAGAGCAGGAGATCGTTGGTCAGCTTGACCGCCAGCTTGTCGCTCTGATCCTCCAACTCCTTGAGTTCCCTGACCTTGTCTCCCAGGTCTTTGTCTTGATTTTCGCACAACTCCATGAAGCCGCGGAACATTTCTTCGGTCAACGCGGCCATCTTCCGGACCTCCATTTCGGCTTCGGCCAGGTTGAGCTCGCCGGTATCGGGGATCAGACCGGTCAGGTGGACGGGTCGTTCCGCATCTCCAGTCTGGGCCCCGTCTTCGCGAACCAGACGCTGGACCAATCTTGAAAACTGTGGGACGAAGCCGACCACCAGGCAGATGTTGCAGAAATTGAAAAGGGTGTGAAAGAGGGCCATGTGGATCGGAATCTGGGTCGGATCGGAAACCTCTCCGGGCAGGATCCAATCGACCAGGTTCACGACCGGGTTGAAGAGAACAAGCATCCAGACAACGCCCACCATATTGAAGAGGAAGTGGGCTCGTGCCGCCTGTCTGGCCGGCAGACTGGTGCCGATGGCGGCAAGGTTGGCCGTGATCGTCGTGCCGACGTTTTCCCCGATGATGATGGCGGCGGCGCTCGGGAAATCGATCCATCCCTTGTAGGCCAGGGTAAGGGTGATGGCACCGGCAACGGATGACGACTGGACCACAACCGTGAGGATGGTGCCGATGGCGAAAAAGAAGAGCAGCGAGATCAAACCTCGATCGGTGTAATTCTGGATGAAGGACAGAATCTCCGGGTTGCTGCGAATATCGGGCACGGCCTGTTTAAGGAAGAGGAGGCCGAGGAAAAGGAGGCCGAACCCGATGAAGATCTCGCCAGTATTGCGGACCTTAACGTTCTTCACGAAGATCAGAGGCAAGCCGATCCCGATGATCGGGAGGGCGACGGATGTCAGGCTGAACTTGAACCCGAGAAAC
>QNAI01000003.1 GCA_003641745.1 Verrucomicrobiota bacterium
GGCGGATGAACACATCGAATCCGTTTCTTCCCGGGCGAATCGAGGCCGAGAAGAAGGCGCTCGGGGAGGCCTATCGGGAGGGACATGAGCCTTGGAATCTTTCGGCCACCGCAATTCGTAGTGACACCAACCTTGCCGGCATCTATGAACGGGCGGGAGAGTGGGTGGTGCGTCTCCGGGCGGGTGGCGTCGATCAATTACGCGAGGACGACCCGGGTCGGCTGGCGCCCGCTGACCGGGAACGTATTCAGCACATTGTCTACTTTTGGCTTTACCACACCTACTCGGCGCGCTTCGACGGATTGATTGAGGAGGGCATTGAAAAAGGAGGACCGTTGAGAGCCCTGTTTTTCCGTGCTTTTCAGGAGGACTGGGTCGAGTTGATTGAGCGACCGGGTCTTGGCGGCGAACAGAGCAAGGATGCGCCCCACCTTTTCGCTCTCTACTTTCAGCTTCGTCGGGCCCTCTACCATGTGTTCCGTTTTCTGACGGGTCGATCGCGTCCGATGGCGGAACTGCGCGCTTCGATCTGGCAGTCAATCTTCACCTACGACCTGGACCGCTATCGCCTGGGTCTGTGGGAATACATGGCTGATTTTCATACCTTGATCACCGGACCGTCGGGCAGTGGCAAAGAACTCGTGGCACGAGCTGTCGGCTTTTCCCGATATCTGCCGGTTGATCCGAAGACGGGTGTATTCGCCGGCGATTTTGCCGGCAGTTTCTTCCCGCTTCATCTGGCGTCTCTCAGCCCGGCCCTGATCGAATCGGAACTTTTTGGGCACCGGAGGGGGGCCTTCACCGGGGCTCTTCAGGATCGGGCCGGCTGGCTCCAGGTCTGCCCGGCCGATGGGGCTGTTTTTCTCGATGAAATCGGTGAGGTATCAGGCGAGATTCAGGTCAAATTGCTGCGTGTGCTTCAAGAGCGGACATTTCAAAGACTGGGCGAGTCGGAAACCCGCCGGTTTGCGGGCAAGATAATCGCGGCCACCAACCGCAACCTGGAAGCCGAGATGCAGGTTGGGGGGTTCAGGAAGGACTTCTTCTATCGGCTGTGCTCAGATCGCATTGTCACGCCTTCGCTCGCCGATCAATTGGAGGATCGTCCTGATGATCTCGAGTTGATGGTCGGGTACATAGCATCCAGTCTTCCGGGAACCGGCCGGTCGTTCGTGGATCTGTGCATTCGGGGTATCCGCCGGGTGCTGGGTGCCGGTTATCCTTGGCCGGGGAACTTCAGGGAGCTCGAGCAATGTGTTCGCACCTTCCTGATAAGGGGAGAATACGCCCCGGCGGTTGATCCCGGCACCGTTGGGAGTGACTGGAACGATATGCTCGGACCGGCCAGGATGACGACTGCAGCCCTCCTGCATCGATATACGAAACACGCCTATGAGGTTTCTGGTCGCAATGTCGCTGCGACGGCTCGTCGGCTCGATGTGGACCGACGAACCGTACTGGCCCGATTGGCAGACTGAAAACCTCAACGAAGCCTGGAGCCATAGGAAACCTCAAGAGGATGGAGGGAGTGCCATTTGAAGCCTCATCCAGACGGTATTGAGCCTGCACCCCGGTTTCCGCATGTGGGTGGGCGAGCCCGGAAACGAGGCGCGGTCGCCCCCATCTGTTCTCCGGATTCAGAGAAACGTATCCTGCTGGGGTGGTTCTGTTTCTTCCTCAGTTTCCGGGTCGCCGGAATTCAGGTGTTTTGGCGGTTTTGACACACGGAGGGCAAGGTTCGCCTCACGATCGACAATGATTCGATCGCAGATGGCGTTGATGTGCATCTTCAGCCACATCGAGGTATTGCTGTCCGGCAGGTAACGCGCCGGCCCGTAGGCGTGAATGCGATTGACCTGGAGAAGGCGATCATTCTGTTCGAATTCGTCCATCGCACCAGGGCCATAAACGGCGTAGGTCATGCCACCGTTTTTCTTGACCACCGAGAAACAGGGAACATCGCTCGGTCCGTCCGCGATATAGATCATGTTTTGAAACGGAACCCTCCGGTCCTCCGGCTTGATGTCTGAATTGACGTCGATCGACGGATTCTTGTTTGAGCCTTTGTTGATCTCGAAAAGCGCGCGGGTCTTGGTCGTATTGTCGATCATCATCCCGATCTGGCTGATTTCCCGATTCGGATCCAGGGGAAGCTCCTTCTGAGTGAGAAAGCCCGGGGGCAGCGGATTCTCGATGAATTCGCAGCCCCAGATTCCATTGACGCCAGGTGCGATTGCGCTCCCTCGGATCATCTCGGCCAGCCCCGTGCTGATGATATAGTGTTCGAGCCTGATATCATGTTTAACGCATTCGGGACGCGTCCGGACAAAGTCGCGCAGATCCTGGAAGAACTCGGGCAGGCCCGCGTAAAATTCGATCTCCTTGCCGCATTCGTGAAGGATATCGTTGTTCAGGCCCTTGAGCGGGCCGTTGCGGACACAGGTCAGGAGATGGTTGAGATAAACAGTCTCGCCGGAGACATTGTATCCGCGCTCGCGGTAGAACTCGCTCAGGCTGTTGACCTCATGCCAGAAATTCGGTTCGTCGATCCCGTAACGGGCGAAGAGCGGTCCCTGCATGTAACCCGGGATCAAAGTCTTGTCAAAGTCCCAGACGCAGGCGATTATGTTTTGAGTGAATAGGACGGTGGCCATAACGACAGTCGAACCCTAGTGTAGGCGCGGTTGCGCCCATCGGGTGGGATCACCACACCACAGCAAAGCCGCCAAAATCGGTCGAAGCAATGCACAATTTCCATCTCATCCTGTTCACTCTTTCGACTCATGCCGTCCGTCCCAGATATAGCACCTTTCGTCAGACGCCTTGAAGAAATCGGCGCGTCCATGGCGGCGCCTGCCTTTTTTTCCGACACCCGCCGCGCAGCAAGACTTTCGCGGGAGCACCAGAAACTTCGCGATCTTATCGAGCAATTCGAACAGATGCGGAAGATCGAGAAAGAACTCAAAGATACAGAGAAACTCTCGAGCAGTTCTGAAACCGACCTGGAACTGAAGGATCTGGCAGAGGCGGAATTGCCGGAACTGCGGGAGCGCTTTGCCGCATTTGAGAAGTCGGTGCTCGTGGGGATGATTCCCCCGGACGATTCCGATTCCCGCAATACGATCGTCGAGATTCGAGCCGGGGCCGGCGGCGACGAAGCTTCCCTTTTCGCGGGGTCCTTGTTTCGGATGTACACCCGGTTCGCAGAAACCAGGGGCTGGAAGGTGGAGCAGTTGAACGCGTCCCTTTCCGATCGGGGTGGATACAAGGAAGTTATTTTTGAGGTCAGGGGAGAGGAAGTGTATAAATTGCTCAAGTTTGAGAGCGGGGTGCATCGGGTTCAGCGCGTTCCCGAAACCGAGGCCAACGGCCGCATCCATACCTCGACGGTTACGGTGGCCGTTCTCCCTGAAGCAGAAGAGGTTGATATCGAAATCGATCCCTCTGATCTTGAGATCTCTGTCACCCGGGCCAGTGGTCCGGGCGGTCAGGGGGTCAATACGACAGATTCGGCCGTCCAGATACTGCACCGACCGACCGGCATGATTGTGACCTGTGCGGATGAGCGTTCCCAGATGAAGAACCGTCATCGGGCGCTGACCGTTCTTCGTTCTCGACTCCTCCAGAATAAACAGGAGGAGGAACGTGCGAAGTATGCTGAAAACAGGCGTAGCCAGATCGGTAGCGGCGATCGAAGCGAGCGCATCCGCACCTACAATTTCCCGCAGAGCCGGCTGACTGATCATCGAATAGGTCTGACCCTGCACAGCCTTCCTCAGATCGTTGAAGGTTCGCTCGATGAGGTGGTGGATGCCCTTCAAGATGCCGACCACGCTGCGAAGATCGAAGAACTGACCTCGCGCCCGTCATTCTGAAGTCGTCCGGCGATACCGATGCTCACCCTGCTCGAGATCGTCAAGCGGACGTCCGATTTCTTCGATAAGCGGGGAATCGAGCAACCGCGTCTGAATGCCGAATTGGTTATTGGACATGCGCTTGGACTGGACCGGATGCAACTCTACCTTCAGTTCGAGCGACTGATGACAGAGGCCGAACTCGTTGGTGTCAGGGGCAAGGTCCGGCGGCGCGGTGCCCGGGAGCCCCTCCAGTATGTCCTTGGCACGACAGCCTTCCATGACCTCGTTCTCGAGGTCGATCGACGGGTGCTGGCGCCCCGGCCTGAAACCGAGCAACTGATTGAGCGAATCCGCGAAAGGGTCGAACCCGGACCGACGCGGATTATTGACCTGGGAACCGGCAGTGGAGCCATCGCGCTCGCCCTGGCACAAGTTTTCCCGAAGGCGGCTGTGGTCGGGGTGGATTCCAGTTCGAAGGCACTCGAAGTTGCACGGGCCAATGCCGGTTCGAATTCGCTGGGTGACCGGGTTGTATTTGTTGAATCCGATTGGTTCGACCGGATCGATCCGAGCGAGCGATTCGACCTTATTGTCTCCAATCCGCCCTACCTCAGCGAGCGCGAATGGTCCGAAGCGCCTCCGGAAGTCAGGGAGCATGAACCCAGATCCGCTCTGGTGGCGGACGACGACGGTTATGGAGCTCTCGAAGCGGTTCTTGAAGCGGCGCGTGATCGGATCGAACCGGGTGGCCATCTGTTTCTCGAGACAGGCATGGATCAACACGCTCGCCTGGTGGCAACGGCGCGCGGGTTGGGCTACGCAGAGGTTGAATCGCTCCACGACTGGTCGGGTCGGGATCGATTCCTGGTTGCCTCCGGTCCCGAGTGGGCGTCCCAATAAGTTCTTTCATCTTCTGCCATAGCGAAATCGTGGCCGGTGTTGGCTTTCGGCACACGGGCCATCAGGCCCGCGAAGCCAAAAGCCGCCTTGCCCACGATCCGCTATTCCCTCGCAGAAGTGGAAGAAGCTTACTGGGACGTCCACTAGACCGGGGAATTGAGCTATCGAAGCGCCCCGGTACTCGCCGGTTCGCGCTGGGCGGTCAACGTTTCGCTATCGGTCCAATCGCGTGGATTCGGGGAATAGTCGAGTGCATCGGCCAGGATGCGAAGGCTCTCCCGGAGATGGATGTCGAAGCGGGGCGGGTTCTTGTCCGTTTCTTCCTCGGCCAGCTCCACATCCTCTTCTGTATCCTCGGCAGGTTCTTCGATTTCCTCTTCTTCCTCCTCCTCGGAGGCCCTGTTCTTCAGCACTGAATCGAGCAGATGCTCCGTGGAGTCGAAATTCAGATCTGCCAGGATTGTTTGCTCCCTGTCCATCTCTTCCGTGAACGCCTCGTCGATTACCTTCCGGGTCCGACGTTCTTCGAGATTGAGTGAGATCGCCTTCTGTTCCTGTTTCACCTTGAACCAGTCGATGCGTCGATTCAGGAACTGAAATTCGCCCAAGGTGTTCTGGCGATCAAGCGATCGTTCCCGCAGATTGTCGAGCAACTCGGATCGGATTGAGAAACCGGTGAAACGAGCCGGGCGGATGGTGTCCCAAACCATGGCATTGGGAAGATCCGATTCACCAAAGGGGAGCAGGTCGTCTATCGACGGAAGGGCGACGTCGGACAGGACACCCTTGTTCTGAGTCGAGAAACCGTTCGGGAGGTAGAACTTCTGGACGGTCAGCTTGGCGGCCCCTGTTTTCTGGCTCTCGTTGAAGGTGCGACGCGGAATAAACGATTTCATTTCCAGGACGGCCTGGACGGTCCCCTTGCCATGGGTGGAACTGCCACCGGTGATCAGGGCTCGTCCATAATTCTGGAGCGCACCGGCGACGATCTCGGAGGCGGACGCGCTGAAGTGGGAGGTCAGCACCATCAGGGGACCGTCGTAGACGACTTTGGGATCAAGATCCGGTTTGACGTAGATCTGACCGTTTGAGTCCCGGACCTGCACAACAGGTCCTTGGGGAATGAAGAGCCCGGTCATGTCGACTGCTTCGGACAGAAGTCCACCTCCATTATGCCGGAGATCGAGCACAATGCCCTCCACACCTGCGTTCTGCAGCTTAACCAGCAGTTCCTCAACGTCCTGGGTAACTGACTTCCGGTCTTTCTCCTCTCTGTCCTCTTCTTCCACCGGACCATAGAACGAGGGGATGTTGATGACACCCAAGGGAACGATCCCATTGGGTCCGGGCACTTCGAAGATCTCGGCTCTTGCGCGGCTTGCGTTCAACTGGACGACGTCGCGGACGAGGGACAACTCGCGACGAACCGATGAGTCAGCCGCATCGCCCGGTAAAATAGTGAGCCGAACCTCGGAACCCTTGTCGCCTCGGATCTGGTTGACGATCTTGCGCAGACTCATCCCGATGACGTCAACGGATTCGTCACTGCCTTGAGCGACTCCCACGATCTTGTCATTCGGGGCCAACTGCTTGCTCAGGGAAGCGGGCCCACCTGGAATCAGCTCCTTGACCACGCAATAGCCGTCCTCCTGGGCGAGAAGGGCGCCTATGCCCACCAGCGAAAGGCGCATGGAGATGCTGAAATCCTCCAGCGTATCGGCCGAAAAGAAGACCGAATGCGGATCGTACATCCGCGCCAGGGTCGAGAGGAAAAGCTCCTGGATCTCGAGCTCGCCGATCTCGTTCAGGTTCCTGGCCAATCTCTCATATCGCTTGCGAACGTTCACGCGGGCTTCGTCGATCGGCTTGTCGTTCAGGAGATCCTGAAGCAACTCGTATTTCAGGCGGCGTCGCCAGAGATCGTCCGATTCCTCCACCGTCCCGGGCCAATCGACCTCGTCTCGATCAAATACATAGGTTTCTTCGGCATCGAAATCGAACTCTCCTTCCAGTCTCTCGAGGATCCACTCGAGTCTGCGATCGGCTCGGACGTGATAGGTGGCAAATATCCTGAAAGGCGCCTCCAAGCTTCCCTCCTCCCGGAGGCTCCTGCCGAGGGATTTGCTGTAGGTTCTGAGGAAAAACGAGCGATCCGAATCAAGAAAGAACAGCCGATGGGTGTCGAGTTCAGCCATATAATCGGTCAGCAGGGTCTGAAAAGCCTTCTCCTTCATCTGCTCGTTCTTGTAGTGAACCGTCTCGAGAAGCTGAACCACAAGTCGGGTTTCATCAGCCATCACCGACGTTTCGGTGAACGTTTTGGGTGGTGAAACAGAGGGTGCTTCGTCCGCTCGGACAGAACAGAGCGCCACGATTGGCAGGAGGTGAAGGATCAGTCTTTGGCGCAAAAACATAAAGGAGGGTGCATGTTCGATTTGATCGACCGTCACCTTCAGGTGAGGTCGCTCGCGAATAGGGTCTTCCTGAGTAAACGAGTTAATCGGTGGCTTTCAAGCGCTGTTGAGCGGATTGGCCGGCGGGAAATGAGGTTCTGTTCTGTCGGCCAGTTCGGCATCTGCGATTGTGGGCCGTTTCGCGGGACGGGTTCTCGAGAGGGATTCAAAGTGGGTATGGGTTTCAGAAAAAAATGAAATAAGCCCGTTACCTCCCGGATCCGGAAGGGTCTGACACAGGCCACTGGTGTAGGCCGCCGCACATAAAATGATGGGTAAAGGTGGAGAGGGTTTATCCCTCGATGGCTAGTTTGATCGAGGCGTAAAGCCTCTCCTACAGGCAGAAAAATGGGTGAGCTCGATCGGAGGAAGGTCTCTCAGGACCCCATCATTTCACCTGTGGTGGTGCGCTGGCGTCCCGCTTCGCTTGGATCGAAAAGGATTCTGGTATTGGAGCTCATTTGTCGGACAGGACACTAGCGGCGATTCAGGGCATCATGGGCCTCATCGAGGATCTTTTTTTCCCGATCGGTCAGGGACCCGAAACCGGAATTGTTGATTTTGTCGAGTATACGATCGACCTCCGCTCGAACATTCCGGGGTCGAGTGACGTTGACCTTGAAACGATTCGGTGTCGAAGGGACTGCCTTGCGGCGGAACCACTTCGGTACCTCGATCTTCGGTCGAACATTTGCGAACTCTCCAGTCCGGTGGTGAACGTGGCGAAAATACAGCCAGCCGGCGAGCATGCCGCCGAGGTGGGCGGAGTGTGCGACATACTCATTCCCCGGCAGTTCCTGAAAAAGGAGTCCGAATACCGCGATACCCAGGAAGATGAGCGCAAGGTGTTTTGGCTTTACGGTGACCGGTATGATGAAGAAGAGGAGAAATGTGATCGGCTTGTTCGGATAGAAGCAGGCAAAAACCGTCAACAAGGCGAATACCGCGGCCGAACCGCCAAGCAGTATGCCGCCTGTATGAGTGAAACTCACAGCGAGCCAGGTCAGTCCGCCGACAATAACGGCTCCTATGTAGAGGCCGACAAATCGTGCGGGTCCGAGGATCGGGAGCAGTTCACGCCCGAGAAAGAAGGTCACGAGCAGGTTGACCAGGAGATGCAGCGGTCCCGCGTGAAGGAAACCGTAGGTCACCAGACTCCAGACGAAACCGTTCGCCATCGCGATCTGAGAAAGCGCGAAAATGTCTTCGATAAACGTGCTTTTGAACCAGACCCGGAAAATGGTCTGCACCACGAATGCGACGATCGTGATGCCGATGATCCACGCCAGGACAGAAATTTCCCGGCGACCAAAGTCGCTCCGCATATATGGGCGATCGTAGATCATTAGCGTTCGAAAGTAGAGTGAATCATGTGGATTGACAAGCCGACAGGTCAGAGAGGCGTCCATCGATGGGACTCCGGAGCCCGAAATCGGTTCCCAGGAGAAAGCATCGACGGGAAGTCACCCTGAATGAAACGGCTGTACGCAGGATCTCCTTGAGATCCCGGCTCAGGGCACGGCGGGCTCGGGTTCCATCCATTTGCCGTGTTCCCTGATCAGATCAATCAAGCGCCGGTCGGCTTCTTCGGCCGGGATATGGGTTTGGACGCAGGTCTTGCCCACATAGAGATTGATCTTGCCCGGGGCGCCTCCGACATAGCCGAAATCCGCGTCCGCCATCTCTCCCGGACCGTTCACGATGCATCCCATGATGGCAATCTTCACCCCTTTCAGGTGTCCGGTCTGCTCCCGGATCCGCTGCGTGGTGGTCTGGAGGTCAAAAAGCGTGCGTCCGCAACTGGGGCAGGCGACAAACTCAGTCTTGGAAATCCGTGCGCCTGCCCCTTGCAGAAGGTTATAGGCCACCCTGGTCGAGCGAACGGGGTCGGTCTCGGTCTCGAAGCTGATCAGATCGCCGATCCCGTCGCAGAGCAGGGAGCCCGACAGCAGGCTGGCTTCAAGCAATCGGCTCAGAAAAGTATCCTCTTGCCGCACCGCTGACTCCTCGGTCACCCGAATCCAGATCGGCAGGCGGAGTCCGGCCTGGCGGAGTGCCTCGGCCAGGCGCCGGTATCGGCCCGTTGCATGACTGCCGGCAGGCGGGGCGCAGGATTTGCCGGTTGTAACGAACGAACGGTCCTCATCGCTTCCCTCCAGTATGGGTGCCAGATGATCGACCGCTTCCGGATCCAGATCGAGAATGGTGATCATCCCCAGGTCATGGCCACTCTTCAGGAAAGTCTCGAGTTCGCCCGGATCCCCCCGTTCAAAGGCACGAAGAATGGCCATCGGCCCCCTGACCTTCGGTATCGCCGCAAGGAGCGATCGCCAGTCGACCTCCCCCGCGACTTCGACCACCGTGGTGACCATGGCGTCCGAGAGGTTCCGAACCAGAACCGCCAGTGCATTCGCCTGGTGATCTGACTCGATGGGAATCAGGATGCCCTCGATGGGAGTCTCGCGGAGTTGCATCCGGGTCTCTTCCCATTGAGCGATGAAACCGTCCGGATCGTGCAGGGCGTCCGGCATCCGCACCAGTACGCGAGGGGGCTGGTCGACGCCGATCCTGACCTTGTTTCCCAGATCAACGGTCGAAATCCCGCGCCGGCCATAGCTATATGGATCGACTGAATCGCTTTCCGGATCGCCGCCCACGGCGCCATCCTGCCAGAGAGCCATCGCTTTGTCGGCGATCGCCCGCGCGACCGGCACTTCATGGACTGAATCTTCGGTCAGCGATACGCGAATGGTGTCGCCGAGCCCGTCCAGAAGCAGGCTGCCAATACCGATCGCACCCTTTATCCGTCCGTCTTCGCCGTCGCCCGCTTCAGTGACTCCGAGGTGCAGGGGATATTCCATTCCCTCGCCGGCCATGCGTTCGACCAGAAGACGATAGGCCTGTATCATGACCTTCGGGTTGCTCGCCTTCATGGAGAGCGTGAGGTCACGGTAGCCGTGGCTTTCGGCAATCCGGAGAAATTCGAGGGCCGACTCGACCATCCCGAGTGGCGTATCTCCATACCGGTTCATGATCCGGTCGGAGAGGGACCCATGGTTTGTGCCGATGCGCATGGACCGGCCCAGGGTCAGGCAGCGCTTGACCAGGGGAGAAAATGAATCGTGGAGGCGTTCGAGTTCCTCATTGTATTGATGTTCTGAATACTCACGGACGTCGAATTGTTTGCGGTCGGCGTAATTCCCGGGATTGATCCGGACCTTCTCGACGTGCTCCACCGCTTCCAGCGCCGCGGCCGGAAGGAAGTGGATGTCGGCCACCAGAGGCTCGAATATCCGTCGTTTCTGAAGTTCACGGCGAATCGCCTTCAGGCAACGGGCGGCTGAAACATTGGGTGCGGTTATGCGGATAATCTCGCATCCGACCTCGGCCAGAGCCACGCATTGGGCGACGGTGGCGGCGACGTCCTTCGTGTCGCTCGTCGTCATGGACTGGATACGGATGGGGTTCGAGCCGCCGACGCCCACGTCCCCTACCATGACCTCGCGGGTCTGGCGTCTGATGGTGCGAAACCGGGATGCGCAGTAACCCATGGTCGCGCCTTATTCTCCGGGGGAGGTTTCCTCGGATTTTTCGAAGACCGGTTCGATCGTATTGTCCCGGTATTCCCGTCCGTCCCGTTTATCCCTGAAACAGCGCCCGATGTCGTTGAAACTCACAAAGACCAAAAGGGAAAAGAGCAGGATCATGAACGTGCTCTGGGCGGCGGCCATAAAGTTGGGGGGGAGGGGGCGGCCGGCCAGTTTCCCGATGGTGGCAAAAAGCATGTGCCCGCCATCGAGGACGGGGATGGGGAGAAGATTGAAGATGGCCAGGTTCACGTTGATGATGATGGTGAACCAGATGACGATCCTTATGTCCACCTGAGCGGTCTCCCAGAGGATTCGGGCGATGCCCGGGGGGCCACTCATGTGTCCGATTCCCAGGTCGGACTTCGGGTTTACCAGGCCACTGAGTATCCGATACATGATCACGAAGGTCTTCGTGATCTGTTCCGGAGGGGTGGGGTGGATCGTTTTCCTGGGATAGGCGAATGCGGCGCCGATGGTTATCGCCTTGTCACCTTCCTTCGTGATCCGGATCTCGGCCGGCCGGATGAATTTCACAATCAATTCGCCGTCTCGTTCGATGGTGAATTCGATATCGCGGTCGCGATTGGTCTCCAGGTAGTCCTGCAACTGAAATCGGGAATAGAAGTGCCTGCCATCGATGGCCGTGAGCACATCTCCCGACTTCAATCCGGCGAGGGCGGCCGGCGAATTCTCAAGGGTTCTCTCGACCATCAGGGTCTCGGCCGGAGTGATTCCGATCCTGCGAACATTGTCGTCGCCTGAAACACGCGGGTAGATCTCGATCTCCATCGATTCGCCGTTTCGGTCGATGGTCAGAACGGACTTGGGTTGATCGTATTCGTCCCGCCCCGTTCCCGAGACCAAGGTCTGCAGCAGAGATCCCCAATCGTCGACTTCCTTTCCGTCGATAGCCGTGATGGTGTCACCTTCCTGCAGGCCTGCGTAGCTGGCCGGACTGGTAACCTCACTCCCGTCCTTCAATTCCAGGGTCTCGGTCACGAACCCGATCTGGGTCGTGGTCTGGATATCCGTGGTGGGAAGTCCGAACTGCCAGATGACAAAGGAGAGGGCGACGGCGAAGAGCAGATTGAAGACCGCACCCATGACCGAGACGATCATCTTCGAGGTGTAGCTGATGGGAGGGAGGCTATCGAGCTCCGCGGCCCCTTCGCCTTCGACGCCACGCATGTCGGCGAGCTGTGGCAGGGCGACGTAACCACCCAGGGGGATCCAAGAGATACGGTATTCGACCCCGTCTCGTTTCCAGGCCACGATCTTGGGACCGAAGCCGATTGAGAACCGCTCAACTCGAAGGCCGCGGCGTCGTGCGGCCAGAAAGTGGCCGAGTTCGTGGACGAAGATCGATCCTCCGAAGAAGAGGATGATCAGGGCCAACGACCAGACGTTGGAGAAAATATTGGCGGCGAGATCGGTCATGGATCAGATTATGGAGCTACCCATCGAGAGGCGATACCTCGAGCCTCTTTGTCTGCCTCGGTGACATCGTCAAGTCTGGAAGGTTCGCGATTCGGGATCACCTCCAGTGTTTTTTCGATAATGACGGGGATTTTCATGAACCCGATCCTTCCGTCCAGAAAGGCCTCGACCGCAACCTCGTTGGCCGCGTTGAACGCTGCGGGCAGGATGCCGTTCCCCTCGAGGGCCTGGCGAGCCAGAGTCAGGCAGGGGAACTTCGATGTGTCAGGCGGTTGGAAATCCAGCCTCATGGCGGTGCTGAAATCGAGGCTTGGATGGGTGCCGGTGGCTCGATCCGGGAAAAGCAGGGTGTGTTGGATGGCGAAGGTCATCGATGGAGGCGAAAGTTGGGCCAGAATGGATCCATCGACAAATTCCACCATCGAGTGCACGAAGCTCTGGCGATGGATGACCACATCGATGGAGTCCGATCGCAGGTCAAAGAGCCACCTTGCCTCGATCAGCTCAAGGCCTTTGTTGGCCATGGTGGCGGAATCAATGGTGATCTTGTCGCCCATCGACCAATTGGGGTGATTCAAGGCTTCTGCAGGAGTCACCCGGTCCATGGTCTCGATCGGCCGGTCGAGGAAACTCCCGCCGGATGCGGTCAGGATGATCCGTTGCACGTCCCGATGATGAGCCCCTTGAAGACATTGAAAGATGGCGTTGTGTTCGCTGTCCAGGGGCAGGATCAGAACCTGGTTTTCTCTCGCCGCACGGGTCACAAACTCCCCGGCCAGAACGAGGATCTCCTTGCTGGCGAGTGCGATCGTCTTTTTTGCTTCGATGGCCGCCAGGGTGGGCTTCAGTCCCGCGGTCCCGACAACCGCGACGACCACCAGGTCGGCGTCGGGCAGGGTTGCCAGGGAAGCCACCTCATCCACTCCATGGTAGAACACAGTGCCGCTCTTGAATCTCGGGTCGGCCGCGGCCCGGGCTCCGGCGGCAGGGTCAAAGAGCCCGACCTGCCTGACCCCGAACTTGTCGGCGATTTCGGCCAGCCCGTCCACATTGCTCCGAGCCGCGATTCCGACCAGCTCCAGCCGATCAGAGTGGTTTTCCAGCACTTTCAAGGTGCTTGATCCGATCGAGCCGGTGGCACCGAGCAGGACGATCCGTTTCCGGGTGCTCATTTGTGAGACAGGACACTAACTAAATATCGCCCGGAAAAGAAAGTAAGCGACGGGAGCGCCCAGGATGAGACTGTCGGCCAGGTCGAAAGCACCGCCAATACCCGGAATCCACTTGCCCGAATCCTTGATCTCGGCGCGGCGTTTGAATATTGACTCAATAAGGTCGGACACGATCCCGGCCGAAGCCACCGGAACCGCGGTCAGGGCTGCGATCAGCGGCGTGAGTGTCGGGGGGAAGAGGTTGGGGAAGACCAGGACAAGGCCCGCCCCGACCAAGGCGGCAATAATCACGCCTCCGACCGCGCCCTCCCACGTTTTTTTCGGACTGGCATGGGGCGCCATCTTGGTGCGACCGATGACCATTCCGACCAGGAGTGCGCCGACATCGCAGAACTTTGTGACGGCGACGACCCAGATTCCGAGCATGAGACCGATTTTGGGATCTTCGGGCAGAGCCATGACCCGGATCTCGAAATTGAGCATGAAAGGGATGTAAACGAGGCCGAAAACAGTGTAGACAATGGTCTCAAGGCGATTCGAACTGTCTCGCTCCCGCATGATTCGGATGCATGCGATGACGATGCAGACGGCGATAATCCCGGCATCGAGTCCCTGCATCTCCCCGTGCGAGAAAATGGCATTGGTGTAGTAGGATGCCAGAATCATGACGAGTCCCAGTATCAGGCCGAGGGCGCGAAAGGGGCGCTCGCCCATCTTCTCGAACATCGTGTAGAGTTCGTGCTGGCTGGCGACCGCCACGATGGCGACGATCCATACCGCACCGGCGATGCCGAAGGCGTAGAGAACACCGATGGTCACCGACCAGAGACCGATGGTACTTATGATTCGTTTGGCCACGGCGACTTCAGAATTGCATGATGGAAGGTTGGCCCCGGACCTGTTCGCCGGTGAGTCCGTAGCGCCGTTCACGACTCCGGAAACTCTCGATTGCTTCAACGAAATGCTCGCGGGAGAAATCAGGCCAGAAAACAGGCGAGAAGAACATCTCGGCGTAGGCGCATTGAAGCAGGAGAAAATTGCTCAGGCGGGTTTCTCCCGACGTGCGGATCAGCAGGTCGGGGTCCGGGATATCGGCCGTGTCAAGGTAGCGGGAGAATCGAGTCCAATCGCACGAGGCGGTGTCCTCATCCCCTCGGATCGCAGCTTCGGCGTATTGTCGGGCTGCCCGGGCGACTTCGCTGCGCGACCCGTAGTTGAGAGCCATGATCAGGTTCCATTCGTCGAACCCGGCCGTGGCGTCGATCGCCTTCCTGAGCGAGGCCAGGGTCTTGGAGGGAAGATCGTCGATGCAGCCGATCGTTCGCAGACGAACCTTCCGCCGAATCAGGTCGGGGAGTTCGTGGTTGATCGATCGGACGAGCAGCTTCATCAATCCGTCGATCTCATCTTTCGGTCGTTTCCAATTTTCGACTGAAAAAGCAAACACGGTCAGGTAACGGATGCCGAATTCCCGACACGTTTCCATGGCGCGACGGATTGCTTCGCCTCCCCGCCGATGCCCTTCCAGCCGGGGAAGTCCGCGTTCTTTCGCCCAGCGACCGTTGCCATCCATTATGATGGCGACATGGTTTGGCGTCTTTACCGCGGGAAGGTCCTTGCCCATCGAATGAGCCGGTTTTAGGGGGCGGAACTCCCGTGGTCAAATCCTATCCCCATCGCGGTCGTTTGACAGGCAACTTGCCGAGGACAACAGTGCGAGTTGATACGAGGTCACGCAGAAGGACGTTCAACTGGCGGGTGCGATCCGCCACTTCCCCGGGGTGGAGCGGATTTCGCCCGATTTCGGGGAGATTGAAACATTTCCTCCATCCAGTGCGTCTCAGCAGGGCACATCCCTTTCATTACCGATGAAAACAAAGATTCTCCCGATCCTTTTATTGGCCACAACCGCGGCCGGCGCCATGCTGTCAGCCTACCTCTACCAGGAAAACCGTTCCCTCCAGGCCGCTCTTCAGGAAGCCAATCGAGAGGTCCCGCCACCCGTTGTGCCGCCGGAGATCATGATCGCGGAAACAACCGTCGCGGTCGCGGCCCCATCGCAGGAACGGGTCGAAGTGGCCGAGGCGGAGCCCCGCCCGCGTCCTCCCGATCGCTTCGAGCGTTTCCGGCAGATGATGGAGAACCCCGATTTCCGGAGCGCGATTCTCGAACGCTCAAAATCGAGAATCGAGCGTGATTTTGCCGGACTGTTCCGGGCATTGGACCTGGACGAGGAAGGAGTGGAGATCTTCAAGACGTTGTTGGCCGAGCGCAGTATGATCGAACGTCAGGCAGCCTTTCAGAGGAGGGCGGGGTGGGGCGATCCGGACGCCATGCTCGAAACAGAATTCATGCTGGAAGAGAATCTGGCTCAGATCGACCGGAGTCTTGCCGAGGTCCTCGGTGAGGACAGATATGCCACCTACGATTACTATCAGGATACGCTCCCGCAGCGGCAGGCGGTCGATGAGCTGACGCGGCGACTTTCGTACAACGGGACACCGTTGACCGAAGAACGGGCGGAGGTGCTGGTGGGCGTCATGGCGACGGTGGAGGATTCCCATGCCTATACCGTGGATCTTCCCCGACTCTCGCGGAGCGAACGTTCGTCCCTGACGGAGATTGATGTCGCCCTTTATCTCGACGAGAAGGAATCCCTCAATCAGACGATCCTATCGGAAGCCGCTGTGGTCCTTGAACTGGACCAGTTGGAGGCATTGGCCGAGCAACAGATTCGCGAGATTGAGCAGATTGAGCGCCGGGCCAGTCTGGGTCTTGAAAGTCGCGGTGGGTTCGGCGGTCGAGGTGGCGGCCCTCCAGGGGGCTGAAACTGCGTCCTGGTCTGGATCGGTTATCCGGTCAGAATCCGACCGTCGGCAAATACGGGCTTCCCCTCGAGCAAGGTCTTTCTGACGCGGCCCTTGAGTGCGACGCCCAGCCATGGCGAGTTGGCGGACTTGCTGTGAAGGGATTCCGGGGTGACCGTCCATGTCTCATCCGGGTCGATAATGGCGATATCGGCCTTGGCGCCCTCGCCGATCGATCCTGCATCCAGGTTCATGACGTCGGCCGGCTTCGAGGTCAGCAGACTGATCGAATCGAGCAGGGAAAACCCGGATTCGCGGTGCAGGACCTGAAGGGAGATGGGCAGAGCCGTTTCCAGGCCCACGATACCGAACGGGGCGAAATCGAACTCCTTGTCCTTTTCGTAGTCGGTATGTGGGGCGTGGTCGGTGGCCACGCAGTCGAGGGTTCCGTCGCGCAGACCATCGATCAAAGCCTGGCGATCCTCCTCGGTCCGGAGCGGAGGGTTCATTTTGAAATTGGTGTCATACTCGGCAATCGTGGCTTCGGTCAGAGCGAGATGATGGGGCGTGGCCTCGGCCGTGATACTGACCCCGCGCTTTTTCGCGCGCCGGATGATGTCGACTGAAGTGGCGGAACTGATGTGCTGAAGGTGGATGTGAGCCCCGGTGTGAGTTGAGAGTATCACATTTCTAGATACAATGATGTCCTCGGCGGCGGCCGGCCAGCCCTGCAATCCGAGTCGGGTCGACATGACGCCTTCATTCATGACCGCGCCCCGGGTCAGGCTCGAGTCTTCACAGTGATCCATCACCGGCAGTGAGAACATCGAGGCGTATTCGACCGCCCGTCTCATCAATTCATTGTTCTGTACGCATTTCCCATCGTCGGTGATGGCGACCACACCGGCGCGTTTGAGTGACCCGATCGGAGCGAGGCGTTCGCCGTTCATGCCCACCGTAATACACCCGGTTGGATAGACGCGGACGACGGCCTCTCGTTGGATGGCGTCCTGAATGTATTGAATGGTGCCCGCATCGTCGGCGGCAGGGGTGGTGTTGGGCATGCAGATGACGCTGGTGAAACCACCCGCAGCCGCGGCATGGGAACCGGTCTGAATGGTTTCTTTATGGGTCTGGCCCGGTTCCCGAAAATGGACATGGATGTCCACCAGTCCCGGACAGACCAGCAGGCCCCCGGCGTCGATCACATGGGCGCCTTTTCTTTGCCCGGTGGAAAGGCTGCCCACGATCCGCCCTTCGTTTACATAGATGTCGCCGACTTCGTCCCGGCCATTAACCGGGTCGACGATTCGTCCGTTCTTGATCCAGGTGAGGTCCGGCATGGTGAAAAAAGAATTTATTGTCTCAGGAAGCGGGCGCGGACTTGAGCATGGCTTCGGGCGAACCGCCTGCGCAAAGGTAGAGTACGGCCATGCGCACGGCGATGCCGTTGGTGACCTGTTCGAGAATCACAGATTGACCGGAATCGGCCAGATCGGAGTCGATCTCGACCCCGCGATTGATCGGACCGGGATGCATGATGATGGCATCGGGCTTCAGCCAACCGGCCCGTGTCCTGTTCAGGCCGAACATGCTGGTGTATTCACCCAGGGACGGGAAGTGGGTCGAGGTCTGCCGTTCGTGTTGTATCCTGAGAAGCATGACCGCATCGGCATCGGCCAGGGCGGTGCGGAGGTTGTGGGATACCTTGACCCCCATCGAGGTGAACCAATGGGGAACCAGGGTGGAGGGTCCGGCCACCGTGACCTCGGCCCCCAGTTTCGTCATGGCCCAGATATTGCTTCGGGCCACCCGGCTGAAGAGAATGTCTCCCAGAATCGTGATCCGCCTGCCTTTGAGGCTGCCGAGATGTTCCACCAGGGTGAAGCAATCGAGCAGGGCCTGGGTCGGGTGCTCGTGCGAGCCGTCGCCCGCGTTGACGACCGGAATCCGGAGCAGTCGGGACAGGTAAAGCGGCGATCCCGGCGCGGTGTGGCGGATCACAATCATGTCCGCTTTCAGAGCCTCTATATTCTGCGCCGTATCCCTGAGGGTTTCGCCTTTCGTGGTGCTGCTGGCCGCCATATCGAGGGAGATGACATCGGCGCTCAAGCGGGTGGCGGCCACTTCAAAGGCGATTCGCGTTCGCGTGCTCGGTTCGAGAAAGAGATTCACGATGGTCTTTCCCCGCAGGGCGGGCAGCTTCTTCACGCTGCGTCCCATGGTGCGTTTCAGGGCGGCGGTCACTTTGAAGATCTGCTCGATCTCTTCGACCGAGAGATTTTCAATTGTGATCAGGTCTTTGCGGTTCCAGGGCATGGTCGATGGAGTGTTTCAGTCGCGACTGGTGATCGTGATACGGTCGTCCGCCGGTTGGTTCTGGTTCAGGTTCACGACCACATCTTCCGAGAGATCCGTCTCCTCCACGAATCCGGCCACATCGGCCGAAAAAGGCAGGCAGTGGTGTCCGCGATCGACGAGGACCGCGAGTTCGACCCGGCCCGGGCGACCAATCGAAAACAATTCCTCGATCGCAGCCCGGATGGTGCGGCCGGTTGAAAGGACATCGTCGACCAGCAGTACGGTGGCATTATCGACATCCGCAGGGAGGTGAGTGGCTGCCGCCTGTTTTGGAATCGGATTCTGGCCGATATCATCGCGCTGGAAGGCGACGTTGACGACTCCGGTTTCAAGGGTGCGTCCCAGTGCCTGGTCCAGTAACTTCGTGAGCCTTCGGGCCAGTTCGACCCCGCCGTCCGCGATTCCAACCACGATCAGGGAATCGGTCTGGCCATGCCGTTCGGCCAGGGTTGCGACCATCGTGGTCAGGGCTTCTTTGATTTCGGGTGAATCGATTGTCTTGCGAACGGGCACGGATCGGATGTTTGGCTGTGGAAGGGATTCGCTCAAGGATTTTCAGATCGGAAGATTCAAGGAAGATGGAGGTTGGCCTTTTCAGACTGTCTCTGAGAGTCGTTCTGAAGCCAGGATTTGAGTGTATCGTCATCGGTGATCCAGGATCCGTTTTGATATTCGGGTGCGAGTAGATCGTGGTAACTCGATTCCGAAAACCTGCGACAGTGAAGCAGCACGCGTGCCCGGTGGCCGGGGGCGCGAACGAGGCGTCCCAATGCCTGGTTGACCTTCTGGATTCCCGGGATCTGGAAGACCCGGCGAAACCCGGCCTCCCGCGTTTCCCGACCTCTCATACCGAGGCGTGCCTCCTGGATGGCATTGACTTCGGGAAGGGCCGGTCCGGCGATGAGCGCGGATCCTATCCGCCCTCCGAGCAGATCGATGCCCTCTGCGAATCCGCTGCCGAGGACGAGGAGAAGGATGTCGGAGAGGGCCAGTGACTCCTCGAGGAATTCGGTCTGTTCGGCGAGCGTCTGCCGTCCCCGTTGCATGGACACCCGGAGGAGAGGGTGATCCCTGGCCAGGGCACGATCGACTGACCGGGCATAGGCGTAAGAGGGGAAAAAGGCTGCGATCGGGCCGGTTGAGTGCTCACGCAGCGCGGCGATGGTTGCGGCTGTCGTGTCCAGGTGCTTCTCGCGCAATCGGAAACGGGTATCGACCCGAAGATCGACGGCCACATCGAATGCACCCGCCCGCCAGGGAGTTTGCGCCAGGAGATGGAATGGCTTTGTGAGGCTGTCATGCAGGCCACAACGTTCGGCAAAATCGTCGGTCGGGCTCAACGTTGCGGACAGGAACAGGACTTCCCGGAAACGCTCCACGGTCGATCCGATTGCGGGAGCGGCGTCAAGGCAGGTGGCGGTCAGTCGACCGTTTTCAGGGCACCAGAGCAACCGGGGCAGGGCGGCGCGTTCGTCTGCTTCATTCAGTGTAAGGCTGTTGAACAGGACGTCGCAGGGGTTGGGGCCAAGAGCGGAATAGTCCGGCGGGGTGCGGTTCAATTCGGATCTGACCGACCTGAGGAGGTCATGGATCTCGGCTTCCTGGAATGGGTCGAGCGAGTCTGCCGCCTTGAGGAGGGAGAGAAAGAGCGTCCATTCCCGCCAGGCGTGGCGCAGACCGACTGCCGCGGATTCCGATTCGAGCGCGCTGAGGGTGAATTGAGCCTGGGTGGCATCGACAAGCAACGAGTGGCTGTCGGCGACACGACTGGGCAGATTGTGTGCTTCGTCAATGATCAGGAGCGTCTGGCCAGGGTCGTAACCAGGCAGACTTTCCAGCACGGTTCGACTGGTGGGAGAGAAAACGTAGTTGTAGTCGCCGATCCACAGGTCGTTGATGGGCAGTGCGGCTCGGGTGATCTCATAGGGGCAGATCCGTGCGTCCCTTCCGATGTCGCGAAGCTCTTCGATGCCCCGTGGAAAGAGACTTCCGGTCAATCTCAGCGCAAGTCCGCTCCGGGTCCAGCGTTCCTCCTGGCCATCGAGGAATGTGCAGGAATTCCTGAAACAGTGAAAGATGTCATTGGTGCAATGTTCCGCCTTATTGCGGATCTGCCAGCGCATGGCGCCGGGCGGATCGCCGAGCATGGAATCGAGCTGGGCAATCACCTGAAGTTGTCCGGTTGATTTGCCCGTCAGGTAAACGACGCGGGTGACTGTTCCCTCCCGAAGTCGACCCAAGGCGTACTCGAGCACGCTACCCGTCTTCCCATACCCGGTCGGGGCTTCAAACAGAACCATCTTGGATCGGGATGCCGCCTCCTCCAAGTCTTGCCGGATGGTTTCCTGTCCCTCGCGAGGTCGATCGAAAGCGGGTCGGAAGCGAAGGGTTTTCAGTCGTTCGAGCCCGCTGCGCCGCTGTTCGACGAACTGCACCAGCCGGTTGAGTTGGCGATCGAATGCCCGCCGGTCTTCCTCGTCCAGCGCCACCGGCTGGGTCACTCCGGTTTCGATATCGATGAATACCATCTCACAGGTGACGGAGTCCCCGGCCCCGTCACTTCCTCCGCGCACCAGCCGATCATAGGCAGCCAGTTGACGAAAATGCGATGCATAGCCATCCCGCAGTTCTGATTCGGGAGCCGGCAGGACCGAGCGAATGGTCTTGATCTCGCGCAGCAGGTCCCCGCCGGATCGAGGGACTATCTGGTCGATTCTTCCGCTCAGATGGATCTGCCAGCTCTTCCATCGCACGATCCCTGTGGTCACACTCTCAAACTGCGCCCGCGGATCGGTTTTGAGGGTTCGTTCGCGCATTTCATCGTGCCAGGCCTGTCCCAATTGAGCCCGCCAGTGAGCGCCCCGTCCGGCATCGCCCCCGGTCGGACCAAAGGTGAGGGTTGCGAACTCGCCGACACTCAGGGAAACCTTCCGCCTGTTCAGATCGATCTGCATCAATCGTTTTCCGGTCGGCTTTCGAGGCGAATATCGGTAAAATGGACCAGGTAGTGTTCAAGACTCCTCCGGATGGAAACCACCTGCTCCGGGTCGATCTCCTGGTCCTGGATCGGGAGGTTGACCAGGGAGACCGCTCGAACTCGTTCCTGCTCGGGCAACTGCGGCCACCAGCCCTCCCTGACCGCGTAGCCTTCGTCGCGTGCGAAGACATAGAGGCACTTGAAGGCAACCACGTCTTCGCGGTCCCCGCGTTCCCAGGCCCGCAATGCGTGTCCCAGCAGGGTGTACACGGATGCCCGGGAGTCTTCGTGCACCGGATTGGCCGAAAGGATTCGCGCAAAAATACAGGCTTCGCGGAGGACCGGGTATCGACGGCCAAGACCGGGATGCCGGGCGATCACCCTGACTTCACGAGCGAACCAGCTTCCCGAGGGTGTCCTGCGTTCCAGGGTGGCGGTTACGCGATCGAATAAATCAACCGGTGACGAGGAAAGAGACCGGTGGGAGATTCGCTGGAGAAAGGCGACCACCCCGGACTCGGGTGAGAGCAGGGTGATTCGAACCCATTTCTCCCCGGTTGGTTCCCGCAGCAGCACGTATCCATCGATCAGCAGAGTCGGTCCCGGCATCCGGTTGATCGTCAGGTTGATGGGGGCGTATCCGCAGTCAGCTCAGCGCCTCCCGGCGATCCGGGTGCCCGGTGGGGCGCCGGCCCGGTGGGGTTCGAGATGGGGGTGTCGACCTCTCGGCTGAGTTCGGGATTCCACACCGGCACGAGTGCCCCACCCGAGATGATTACCTTCATGCCGTCGCCGACAGTCATATCGAGTTCCGTGATCTCGTTTTCCGGGAACATGACGAGGAATCCGCTGGTTGGGTTGGGTGTTGTCGGCACAAAGATATTCCAGAGAATGTCGTCTGTTCTTCCCTGGATTTCGCCCTTGACCCGGTTGGTCAGAAAACCGAGCGCATAGACGCCGGCGCGCGGGAATTCGACCAATGCCACCTTGGTGAAGATGGCTCTGTTCTGGGTGCTGAAGGTATCGACGATTTGCTTGACCGTTCCATAGACCGCATTGACGAAGGGAACCGTTCGCACGACCCGTTCCGCGATCCCGATGACATACCTTCCGAAAAAGTATCGCGAAAGGTAACCGAGTATCGCGATCAGGATGAGGACAATCAGGGTCGCCAAGAAGTTCCAGAGAAGCACCAGATTTGCCTTTTCGAGCAATGGATCGGGAAGATAGAAGAAGAAATAGCTCCGGAAACGACCGCCGATATTCTCCACCAGCCAGGAGAAGACCAGCAGAGTGATGCTGATCGGGGCCAGGAGAATCACCCCGGCAAAAAAGGCGGTTCGAGCAGATTTGAAAAAACGATTCATGGTGGGGGTCCGTCCCTCAAACCGTGACCGCGTTTCGGAGGCAATGAAAGGCGTTTCCCAGAAAAAGGGTTGCCGGGCGATACCCGAGGTCTACGATCCGACCTTTTGTCGATGCAGATCCACGGTCCAAAGCGGGTTTACACCCAGGGTTCCCTCGAATTCTGGTTCGATAGACTCGTCCATCCCTGGGACTCTTTTTTCCCGGTCGATCATCTGAAAAGCGGTCGAAATCTCTATCGCAACGGCGGGATTCGTGAAATTGAGCTGGGTCCGGATGACGCGGTTGTGCACGTGAAACTGGACGGCAAGGAAGAGTATGCGGTCATCGAGTGGCGTGACAGGGGACCGACCGTACGCTCATCTTCTCCCGACAAGGTCCTGGCCAATTCCATCGCCGTGGCCGGACTGCACGAAATCGAGGAATTGGTCGCCGACGAGATCAAGATCATGCCTTTGGAAATCCAAGTGGAAGAGAAGGATTCCGACATTCGGATGAACGGCGCCAGTCGACCGGAGAAGGTCGAACCCATCCGAACCATGATTCTTGTTCTGACGGTGACGGATGCCGGATTGGTCTGCGACCCCTATTGGGAAGACGGGCGCGGGCAACGTTGCAAGGCTCTGGGTTCAAACGGAAACAATGGGAACGGGCCCTCCCAGGCGGAAAGAGGCAAGGTGATTTCGCTCACGGCACAGGCCCGGAAGGCACATTTCCATTTTGATGGAGACCTCAAAGCGTATGTTCTGGATGAGATTTCCGACATTCCACATTTCGTCGGGCATGTCCTTCCCGGCTGGAAGAAGCGCTTCAGGATCGAGGAGGGTGATAGCGTGGATCGCCTGAAGAACGGGGTGCGCCGGGTCGAAGTCGAAGCTCGCGCACGTCGAGGCTCATCGGATGCCGGACTGGATCTCGAGTGGGTGTTTCGCGTTGGTGAGCAACTGCTTTCCAGCGATCAGGTGTCCGCCCTGTCTCAGGTGTCCGGTGGCGCCATCCTCATCCCGGAGATCGGGATGGTCACGGTCGAACCGGCGAAACTGCAGAGCGTCGGCGACTGGAACCGGTCGCTCAAGGTTCTGGATCTCAAGAACCTTCCTCCTTATCTGCTCTTCTCACTTTTCGGCGATCAAAACCTCAAGGTAACCGTGACGCCCCAACTCGATGCCTGGCGGAAGCAACTCGCCGCGGGTCCCGTTCGGCTGGATAATCTGCCCGAGTTCCTGAGACCCTACCAGCAACGGGGTGTCGAGTGGCTTGCCCATCTTTGCGAGCACGAATGCCATGGACTCCTGGCGGACGAAATGGGACTGGGGAAGACGGTTCAAATGATCAGCCTGATTGCCTGCCGACCGGTGAAGGAAGCGCAGCATATTGTGGTCTGCCCGGCCAGTGTCGTTCCTGTCTGGCAGGACGAAATTCATAAGTTCTTTCCGAATATCCCGGTCCATATCCTGAATGCGGACAACGATTTTCTGCAGAACAGAAAATCGGGCTTGTGGATCGCCAGTTATGCCCAACTTCGCAACCACCGCGCCATGCTGGGCAGGAAGTCCTTTGGATACGCCATCTTGGATGAGGGACAGTTCATCAAGAATCCCGATGCCAAAGTGACCAATACCTGCTTTGAAATCCAGGCCCGTCACCGGATCGTTCTGACCGGGACCCCGCTCGAAAACAGGCAGCTCGATCTCTGGTCCCTTTTCCATTTTCTGCTGCCCGGTCTGTTGGGCACGCGTCAGCAATTCGAAGCCTCATTGGGCAGGGACCGTGAGTCGATGGTGGTGCGCCTGCGGGCTCAGTTGGCTCCTTTCATGTTGCGGCGAACCAAGGCCCAGGTGGCCAAGGAACTTCCCCCGAAGGTCGAGACGATACTCCTGAGTCCATTGACGGATCTGCAACGTCGGGAGTATGCCCGGGTCTGTTCCGAAGGACTCGCCCGACTGGGCGACGATATCGGGAAGGCCCTGAAGGAAAAATCGTTTGGTTTTCTCAGTCTCCTGACCCGACTCCGGCAGATCTGTTGCGATCCCGATCTGCTGCCCTGGCTGGATGCCGATCCGTCGGAAAGCGGGAAACTCAATATGTTGGTCGAGAAATTGGAGGAAGCGATCAGCGGCGGGCACAAGGTTGTTGTTTTCAGTCAGTTTGTCATGCTCCTGAACCGGGTGAGGGGGGTGCTTCAGGACCAGTTCGTCGGCCTCCCTCGTTTCGAGTTGACCGGATCGACCCTCGATCGCCAGAAACCGGTCCAGGAGTTTCAGGGTATGGACGGACCGGCTGTGATGCTGGTCAGTCTGAAGGCAGCCGGCACGGGGATCACCCTGCACGCGGCGGACTATGTTTTTCTCCTCGATCCCTGGTGGAACCCGGCGGTCGAAGAACAGGCGGTCGATCGGGTGCATCGGCTCGGGCAGACCCGAACCGTATTTGTTTATCGTATGGTGACCTCCGGAACAATTGAGGAACGCATCCAGATTCTGAAAGGGGAGAAGAAGCAGCTCTTCAGCCAGATTGTGGAATCAAAGGGTGGCCAGCTGAGGTTTCGGGAGCATTTCCGGACCCTGAACAGCCTTATTGAGCTTGAAGAGACGTCGGAAGACTGATCCCCGAAGGGGTAAAGGGCACTTTTGAGGGGTGGGTTGACAGTCGGCGTTGGTGGGGCAACTTCGGAGATGCTACCGGGATTCACGGCTCGATGGCATGTCAGTTGCTCCTGGGTGAGCGACATTTCACCACAATACCCGTCCGTGACCCGCCCTCCCAATGAAGAAGCCCTCCCGTAAGGTTATCGTCTTGTTTTGCCTCACCGCCCTGATCCCGGCCCGGGTCTGGAGTCAGAGAGTCGCCGGGGATTCATCCCGGGAAGTTGCCAATGAAGAGGTCGTAACCCTTGAGGAGTTCAATGTGAACGATATTCCCATCGAAGAGAATATCCTCCCGACTGCCCGACCATTCAGCTCAGTCTATGGCAGCGATCGGAATATCATCGATACACCGAGAAATGTGACCATCATATCCCGCGCTCAGCTCGACGCCATCAGCATCAAGGATGTGCGTGATTTCTCGAAACTGACCTCGTCCAGTTACACCCGAAGCAATTTCGGGGCTCCGGCCAATCCAGACCTCCGCACCCAGATTGCCGACACCTTTGTCAATGGAATGCGGCGTGGCCTGACCAGCAATGGGAACGGACTGCCGGTGAATTTCAACGCGATCGAGTCTGTCAACATCGTCAAGGGTCCGGCCTCGGTTGTCCACGGGGCCTCCATGTATGTTGGCGGGTATGCGGATCTGGTGACCAAGAGACCGTATTTCGACCGGGCTCGCGGTCAGGTTACGGCTACCGTCGGCCAGTACAGCCAGTTGCGGTGGAATCTCGATTACGGAGCTCCGGTCGGCGAGAACACGGCCTACCGCTTCAGCTACACCGGCGAGAATTCCGGCAGTTACTACGATGATGGGAAAAAGAATGTTCAGGCGCTCTACGGCGCCATGACCTTCAACTTCTCGGAAAAATATTCCCTCTTCCTCAATGGTGAGATTTTCTGGGCCAATTACACCGAGAATTTCGGGATCAATCGCCCGACCCAGGATTTGATCGATAACGGGATGTATATCCCCGGAGTGAACAATAATCCTGCCCCGGACGAAAATGGTGGATACGTGGATGAAAACGGCGACCCGATCGATTTCGGCAATATCGGTGTTCCGGCCGGAGACCCGGCGCCTCGTTCCAACGCCCAGAATTCTGCATGGGTGGTGACCGGTTTTCCCGTGGTCAACCGGATGGATTTCGGTACGCCGGTTGCGCTCGATCGGTCGGTTCGTCTCCTGCGCCCGGGCGATGATGCCACCGGTCACAATATCTCTCTGCAGGCCATCCAGACCTACAAGATGGAGCAGGACAAACACATCGTTAACAACACCTACTTCAACTACATCGAGCGCGACACTCTGAGCTCCTATCTCTATTCGGAGATCATCGACCCGAGTTGGGGGATCGAGAATCGGACGGAGTACCGCTATTACGGCGACCGCCACCAGATCACAACCGGAGTGTCGCTCTACTACCAGAGGGTCAAGGCCTACAATGACTTCTTCCAGGAACCGGCCAATGTATGGGACCTCACCCTGGATCCCGGCGTTATACTGATGCAGAGCTCGGTCAACTATCCCAACGGATCGGCGCCGGTTCCCGGTTGGGAAGGACGCGTTGCCACCCCCGGTGTTTTCAATGGAGATACGACGGATTCGACCGCTTTCCAGGTGGGACCGTTCTACCAACACGACTGGAAGATATCGGAGCAGTTCTCTTTTCTCTTTGGTGGGCGGGTCGATTTTCTCAACCTCGATGTCAAGGATCCGCTCAAGCCCTCCTTCATCGCGAGCGCCGACGACACTGCTTCTGTATCGCTGCTCAACTACAATGCCAGCCTCCTTTACAAACCGCAACCGGGCCTTTCGTTCTACGCCACCTATAATTACAGCGAGAATCCGGGTGGGGCCGTTTCCAATGGCGGTGGTTTCGGACAGCTTGAGGACGGCGACGGAGATGGGGTCTACACCATAACCGAGAGTCGCCTGCAGCAGGAGAGCACCTTGGTGGAAGTTGGTTTCAAGACCAGTCTCCTGGAGGAGAAACTTTTCGTCGGTGGTGCGATCTACCATCAGATCCGGACCAACCTGAATATCGACGGCAGCATCTCGGAATTCGAGGCGACGGGATTCGAGGTCGAGGGTAATTACCAGCCGACCCGGAATTTCTTTCTGACCCTCGCCTATTCCTACACCGATTCGGTAACGAACGAACCGGTCTTTGATGTGAACAATACTTCCCCTCTGCTACCCGGACAGACACCCTTCTATTTTCTCGAAGGCGAGCAGCCGCGGCAGGGGGTCCCAGATCACCTGTTCAGTGGAGTTACGACCTATAAGTTCACCCGGGAATTCGGCGTTTCGGTCGGGGCGGTAATCACATCTTCGATCAATAACAATGTGGCCGGCACCCTGGTGATCCCGACGCAGTTCAATCTCGATACGACCGTCTTTTATGAAACCGAGTCGTGGGGTGCCCGTCTCGCCCTGCTCAATACAACCAATCAGAAAAACTGGTCCCCGCCCAATCAGGTGTATGGTGGCGAATCAATTGTCGCCGAATTGCCCTTCCGGGCCGAGCTGACGGTAATGTACCGATTCTGATCGGGGGGTCCGGGGGGTCCGGGGGGTCCGGGGGGTCCGAACGGGGGGTCATTGCTCAATATCATGCATGCCAATGCGTGATATGTGCTTTGACCCCTTCAAACGGTTCCTTCAAACGGTTCCGCAAACGGTCCGAACGACGCCAACCGAAGGGGTCAAACCTTGTACCGAGGCAGCCGTGCTCCCGACATCAGCCACTCCCGCATTGGCATGCACGATTACAAGGAATGACCCCATGCATGCCAATGCGTGATTTGTAGCTTTGACCCCTGCTTCGGAACAGGTTCAAGCAGTCCTTCAAGCAGTCCTTCAAACGGTTCCGCAAACGGTCCTTCAACCTCTCTACGGCATCCTATAGAATCCGTAGAGAGGGTCGTCCTTCCCCTTGCTCGGCCAGTTGATCTGGTCGACTTTGAAGTGTTCGATCAGGTGCATGATCAGGGTATTGAAGGTGGCTTCGAATTCGAGAATGGAAAGTGGCGGTTCGAATTGTCCGGTGATCGTGATGTGGGGCAGTGATACGCTTTCCAGCATGTCCCGGGTCCGTGAGGCCAACTCTGCTTCCGTGTCTCCAGGGCCTTCGAGAATGACGACCGGTCTCGGATGGAGGCTGACTTCCTGAAACGGGCCGTGGGCAAACTGGAGGTAATCCCAAATTGCCGGTGACGACCAGAAGAGGCCCTCAAGAAACTTGTATCCGAGGTTCTGTGCTGTCTCGCACAGAGGTGCGCCTGCGATCAGGTAGAATCCTCGCTTGAAATGTTCGGACTCGGTAATGAACGTCCGGGTGGTTTCCGGATCGATCTCTGAAGCGAGAAGGTGCCGGAGATCCTGCGGTGTCACTGGTGGCAAGGCATCCGGCTTGAGGGAACGGGAGTAAAGGTAGGTTGACAGGAAACAGGCCATCGGTCCGACGAATCGTATCAGGGTTGAATACTCTTCCTCGAGAGGCCCCCTGATGAACTCGACTCCTGCGGATTCGAGGTCGCGGATGAGCTGGGCACGGGCGGTTTTCCCAGCTGCGGCCGCGCCCTCCGCCGTCGTCGCGGTGAATACGATGGTATGGGCGAAGGAGGCGAACTCATTGATCGCGACCTGGGCATTCGGAGACAGACCCTGACTGACCACGACCAGGGTCTGGTCACTTGCCGCGATGGGTGTGGAAGCGCAGAATCCGGAAAGAGGGACGAACTCCGCCGGTCGGTCGGCGTAACGATTGAGCAGGTTGACCAGGAAACGGGCGTGGGCCTCCGAACTCCCGGTTCCGGTCACGATGAATCCGGTTGATTTGAGGGTTTTCGGATCGGCCCGGGGAGGATCGCCCAGCATGCCGACCAGGAGGTCGGGAATCTGTTTCAACCTTCGGCGCAGGAGCGCATGTCCAAACGGATCCGTCATTCACTCATCGCCGGTTTTGTCTTCGAGATATACCCAATTCTCGACCTCGATCTGGTGGGCGCTCAGTGTCGACGCGTACTCTGTTTTCTTTACCAGGCTGGACGGAGAGTTCACGATCATCTGTATTTTTTCGTTCGGGACATGATGTTTCAGGAGCAGGACCGATGCTTCATAATCCCGACTGTCGTAGCTGACCCCCAGCTTCTGGTAGGATTCGTTGCTCGAAAGACTCAACCCTTTCTCCGTCATCATCCGATCGGAAGCGTAGGCCCCGAAACCTGCTCCGCGACCATCGTAGTAGAGAAGGATGATCACGCCGGTTCCGTAGCGCACGATGTGTCGGACCGAGAGCATGAACCTCTCACGGTTATCGGCCACGCGAAGAGGAAAGCGGTTGAAAAGTGACTCACTCTGAAGACGAACGACCGGGACATCGTTCGCTTCAGGCCGGCCATAGGTGAGGACGACAAATTCCTGACTGTTGACGATATCATAATAGACGTGAACCCGGAACCAGTAAGGCGTGGTCAGCAGGTCACCGATCAGATCATCGGGATGCCCGCTTCGAAAGGCCTTCAGATTCCGACTGTCGACTCGGATTGCGTATCGTTGGTTGCGAAGGGGCTCAATCCCAAGAATAAGCGGATCCGTGCCGTCTGTGTATTGTTGGATCGAATGCGGGTGGCCCAGTCGGTCGAATTGATCACCGGCCAGGATGATCTCGTTGTCGACCGGTCGCATCGGGAGGAAATAACTCGCCGAAGTTATGAATCGTTCGGCGCCGGGGAGGACGTGCGGTTTGAACGGAACCACGGGTTCCGGCGGCAAAGCGCTTCTGACTGAACTGTCTCGTGGGTGGCTCAGGATGTGTCCCGCCGCTGCTTTGGAACTGAGGTAAGCGAGATTGAACGGAGACGGCTGAAACTCGAGTGTTTCCGTCCCCAGGACCTTCAGTCCCTGGTTTTCCATCGCGCTCACTTTATCCGGGTTGTTGGTCAAGACCGTGAAACCGGCCTTGATTCCCAGAAGGTGGCAGATGTGAGAGACATTCTCGTAGCTGCGATGGTCTTTTTTTAGGCCCATGCATGCATAGGCCTGGAAGGTTGAGACCTGATCGAGTGAGGCCTGCACCAGCATTCTGTCCCTCGCCTTGGCCACGAAGCCGACGCCACGTCCCTCCTGCATCAGGTAAAAGAGAATACCGCGCCCTTTCTTCGCGATGACCTCCAGGGCGCCTTCAAGCTGTTGGACGCAGTCGCAGTCGCACCCGCGCAGAGTTTCGCTTGTCACGCAGGAGGAGTGTATCCGCATGGGAAGTTCGTCCGCCGAGACGATATCCCCGAAGGTCAGGGCGATCAGGTAGCCCTTGTGAATCATATCCTGAAAGATGAAAGCTTTGAATTTGCCGAAAACGGTGTCGACCGCGCAGTTGGCTATATAGAGCGTGATGCCATATAGAGGACGCTCGTTGACCGGCATCAGATCGCTGACGCAACCTGGAGCGGGTTGCATCAGGTCCATCAGGGCCTGGTGACTGGAAGTCTCGTTTCGGGCCGCGTCGGATGAAGGCTCTTTTGGGGACGTCATGCGAATCTCAGGTGGACGGGGTCAGAAGAGTGCGGCAAACAGGTTTATCAGGAGTGATTCGCAGAAATGTATAAGGAAAAGCACAGCCAATACGACGGTGACAAGACCCAGTTCTTTCCGTCTCCCTGAGAAGAGGAGAATGGTCGAATAGGCGATCATGCCGATTCCGATACCGGCACTGATACTGAAAGCCAGAGGCATGACGATGATGGTCAGGACGGCCGGCGCCATGGTGCCGAAGTCCTCCAGATCGAGATGGACAACCGACTGCATCATGAAGATGCCCACGATGACGAGGGCGGGTGCCGTCGCCTGGGCCGGAATGGCAAGGATGACCGGTGTGAAAAACAGAGCCAGGAGAAAGCAAAGGGCCGTAGTGAGTGAGGTCAGGCCGGTCCGGCCGCCGGCCTCAACGCCGGCTGCTGATTCGATATAGGAGGTCGTGGTGGAGGTTCCAAGCAGGGCACCCACCACCGTGGCGGTCGAGTCGGCCATGAGCGCTCTGCCCACCTTCGGCAGTTTTCCGTTCCTGTCGAGAAGTCCGGCTCGCTGACAGACCCCGATCAAGGTGCCCACCGTGTCGAACAGATCGACAAAGAGCAGAGTGACGATGATTGGCAACGCCTTGGTGAAATCGTGAATCAGAAACTCAAAGTCGAGTTTGAACGCTGTTTCGGCGATCGATGGCGGCAACGATACGAGACTTTCAGGCAGCGAAGTGACCTTGTTTCCGTCGAGGCCCGGAATGATAAGCCCGAGCACCGTAACCAGCAGAATACCCAATATAATCGCGCCCGGGACCTGTCTGGTGATCAGAACGGCAGTCAGAATGATACCAGAGAAAACGAGAAGAGCGGGCGGAGCTCCCAGGTCGCCCAACGTAACGAAAGTATTCGGGTCGCCGATGATAATTCCTCCGCTTCTCAGGCCAAGGAATGCGATGAACAGGCCGATCCCGCAGGTGATGGCAACTTTGAGTTGATTCGGGATGGCATCGACGATTTTCGTCCGGATTCCCGATGCCGAGAGGGCCATGAAGATGATGCCGTTTACGAACACCAGGCCGAGCGCGGATTGCCAGGCTACGCCCATGCCGAGGCAAACGCTGAAGGCAAAGTAGGCGTTGAGTCCCATGCCCGGCGCCAGGGCGATGGGGGTGTTGGTCAGAACCGCCATCAAGGCTGTTCCGATTGCGGCGGCGAGAGCGGTGACAGTGACGAGGGCCGCCTTGTCCATTCCTGCTGCGGCCAGCAGGGTGGGGTTGACCGCCAGGATATAGGACATGGCCGCAAAGGTCGTGAGGCCGGCCTGAGCCTCCCGCCATGGCGTGGTCTGACGCCGGGACAGCTTGAAAAAGCGTTCGAGCATGGATTGGGTCTGCGACAGGGTGATGAATCGGATCCGTCCGAGTCAATGAGGTTGCCGGTGCATTGCCAAGGATTGAAGGGCGCCTTGATGCATCAGGGTTTCTGTCAGTCTCCAATTTTTCAAAGTGCCCTTCAATGACGTCCGCCCGCTCTGAAGGGCGATGTAGTGGCTTGACCTCGGGGCTCCCGTTGCGGCTCAATCAGTCTTGTTGGTCGCAAGAATAATTGACAGTCACGTTCATCTCTATCCCGCGGAAGTTTCCGGGAATCCCGCGACGTGGGCTGCATCGCGGTCGGAGACGCATTGGGGCAAGCTTGTTTCGCCCCGAAACGGGCGGCCCTCGCTCCAGGGGTGGGCGGATATCGACGATCTCCTGCGTGAGATGGACCGCTCCGGAGTCGATCGTGCTGTATTACAGGGATGGTATTGGGAGCATCAGGAAACCTGCGACTGGCAGAATCAATACTATGCCACCTGCATGAAGGCGCATCCCGATCGCATTTCAGCTTTTGCAACGGTCAAACCGTCTGCCGGCAAAGCTGCCCTGGATGCAATTCGCCGGGCTCGGGAAGACGGGTTTTCAGGTCTGGGTGAACTCTGCCCTCGGATCCAGGGCGGGGCATTGTCTGATCCGGAGTGGGTCGAGGCGATGACACTGGCGGCGGAATGTGAGTTGGTTGTCCTGTTCCATGTGGATGAACAGGTGGGTCGCGACCATGCGGGTCGCATGCGGACCGCCCCCGAGGATTTCCAGTGGATTGCCGAAGCGTGTCCGAATCTGCGAATCATACTTGCTCATTTCGGAGGCGGCCTTGTCTTCCACCGGCTCAACCGGGGAGTCAAAAAGGTTTTCGATCGGATCTGGTTTGATACGGCGGCGTCACCTTTGCTTTACGACTCAGCCGTCTATGGAGCCGCGATCGCGTGCGGGGTGGGTGACCGCCTGCTTTTCGGCAGCGATTTCCCGCTGATAACCAGGCCGCGTCGATCCAGCCTGCCTGCTGGCGGCTACGATTGGGGCCGGCCCGAGATGGGGTCTCATCTCAACGAGATCCGCGGATCAGGACTCAGCGATTCCGATCTGAGCCGGATACTTGCTGGAAACGCCGCCGATCTGTTGGGGCTCCACCTGGGTACATAACAAGGCCGGGACTCGAAGATCCCGGCCTTGTTTCAATTCAGAAATCGTCAGCCCGACTCAGAGTGCGTCACGCGCATTTCGGATCTGCTGGAGGTAGCGTGCCTTGTTGTCACTCGGGTCGATGGACATGACTCGCTCCATCAGCGGAACTGCACCGGCGAAATCACCGGTTCCGACCAGCATCTGGGCATGGGCGAGAAGTGCGCGGGCTTCATAATCGCGGATTTTTGCGGCGCGGTCATAGATAAGCGCGGCCTTGGCGATCAGGTCTTCCTTCTCATCTTCGGTCAGCCCCTCAGCCCGGGAATAGAATCGTGCGAGCAGGATGAGAGCCTCGCCGTCAAGGGGTTCACGTTCCACGATCTGCTCAAGTACTCCGATCGCATCCATGTGTCGGCCCTTTCCGATGTCGTTTCGGGCCTGGAGTTTGAGCAGGACAAGATCAATATCGTTGGAAATGTCGGAGTAATTTTCCCGGATCCGATCGATGATCAGTTGGGCTTCATCCAAGGCGCCCCGGTTGGTCAAAACCTCCGCCGCGCGGAGAGGACGGCTGATATCCTGATCGCGGTCCAGTTTCATGGCACCGAGATAAGCCTCCAAGGCGAGTTCCTTCATGTTTTCATTCATGTAGATGTCGCCGAGCAGATTGAGGCTTTCACCGGTGGCTTTACCGAGCCGTGTGACGATTTCGTAGTTGGCGGCGGCTTTCTTGGTCTCGCCCATGCCCAAGTAGGCGTTGGCCTGGACCAGCCAGAGGGCGGAGTCGTCGGGTTTGAGCTTGATCAGGTAATCGAGAATGGCGATGGATTCGTCGAACTTCTGTTGCTCCAGCAGGGACCGGGCGAGTCCCAGCTTCCAGTCCTTGGTTTTGGGGGCGAAAACGATCGCGTTCCGGTAGGCTGCTTCAGCGGACAACGGATCGCTGGCATTGAGGAAACAGAGACCGAGCAGACCATAGATGATTCCGTCCGGATTCCCGAGAGTTATGGTCTTGGCCAGAGGATCGATGGCTTCGGCAAACTGGCCCTTCTGGACGAGGATGATCCCCAGATTCTTGTGGGCCCGGAGGAAGTCGGATTCCTTCTGGAGGGAGGATCGGTAATAGCGTATGGCGTTATCGAGCTCTCCCGTCTCAAAATAGAGATTGCCCAGCGTGAAGTCCAGTGCCGCGCTGGCCTCTGGAGTGACCGATGGGATCAACGTCTGGATGGCGAGTACCTTGTTGCCCGTCTTCAGGATCTCGATGAGTTCCTTGAGAATAACCTGCTCTTCGGTCGAGATCTTTGGTTCGACAGGTCCAAGCACACCGTAGGTGCCCAGGAAGGCGTTGATATTGTCGGGGTCACTCCAGAAGGCCTCGCTCGGATAGCGGAGCTGTCCCATGGCTGCCGTGCCCACGGTTAATGCGAGGAGCGTGGCCAGGAGCCGATTTGGTTTAATGAATCTGATCATTACGCGATTTCTGACTTGGGTTATTGGCTGTGATTTTAAGGAATGGAAACGCCCTGGCGATTGATGCAGGCTGAGTTCGTAACTAGAGGCGCAGGGCGGAAAGGCTGACTTTGGTCGCTCCCGCAAGTTTTGCTTCGTCGATGGCACGCACCACCAGGCTGCCCGGCGCGTTTTCATCAATCTGTAGAATGACTGGCATCGCGTCCTTCTGGGTCAGGCGCCGAACGATGGCCCGAACCCCGCCAATCCCGATATCCTTTCCTCCGTAAACGATACGGGCATTCGAGGTGATGGCGATCAGGATGCTGTTCTTTTCCAGGTTCTCGATCGAGACGGCACGAGGCTTGTTTACTTCCACGCCCGGCTCTTCAACAAACACCGTGGTGACAATGAAGAAGATCAGGAGGATGAATACCATGTCGATGAGCGGCGAGATATTGATATCCGTCTGCTCTTCGGTGGCGGTCAGTGAGGATTTGTTCTGCATGGGCGGTGTGCCGTCCTGAAAGGAGGTTTTGGCTATTCGCCGGAAAGGCTGATGTTCTGCGCGCCGCCCAGTTTCGACTCATCAATCACTCGGACCACGAGACCGGCGAGGGCGCCTTGTTCCACATTGATGATCACCGGCAATTGCTCCCGGGCGTTTTTCTGCCGGACCTTGGCTCGCACGCCCCCGATTCCCACGTCCTTCTCTTCGTGCAGGACCTGGCCGTTTCCGGTCAGCTGAAATACGATTGTATCCTTGTCGAGATTGTTGGCGGAGACGGGCGATGGCTTGTTTACGGCCATCCCTTTCTCCTCCACGAAAACAGTCGTGACGATGAAGAAGATCAGGAGGATGAAGACCATGTCGATCAACGGGGAGATGTTGATGTCCGTCATCTCGCTGTCCCCTGCAAAATTGCGACGTACTCTCATGACTTGTGAATCTTAACCTTCTCGGGCTCGGCAGTGATGGATTGCTTGGTCGGTGCGGTTCTTATTCCGCCCGCCGGTTGGCGAGCCCGTTGACGAATGCGACTGAGGTCTGTTCCATCTCACTCAGGGTTCCCTTGGCCTTGCGGGAGAGAAGCGCTCCGGCGAGGAGGGCCGGGATCGCGACATAGAGACCAAACTCCGTCGTAATCAGGGCCTCGGAAATACCCGATGAGAGTGACTTGGCGTCACCTGTGCCAAAGACGGTGATCAGCTTGAAGGTCTGGATCATACCGGTAACGGTACCGAGCAGACCGAGCAGCGGAGCGGCGCCGGCAGTCAGCGCGATAAAGGCCAGCATACGCTCCAGTTTAGGCTGGGTGGCCAGGAGTCGCTCGTAGAGAATCTCCTCGAGCAGTTCCTTTTCTTCGTCGGCGTGATTGACGCCGGCGACGAGAAGATCGCCGAAGGGACCGGGAACGCTGGAAGCTATGGCCAGAGCCTGGTCCTTTTCACCCCGGTTGAGGTGGTTGAGTATGGTCTGGAGATCGCCGGTTTTCGGTCGTTTCACCGAGTTGATGTCAAACCACTTGAAGATGGCGACGAGGGTCGCCGCCAAGGCAAGGGTGAGGATGAACCAGATGACCATGCCGCCTTTGTTGATGTGCTGCCAGAGGGTCTCGGAGGTGAGCTCAATCTTGATCGCGTTGCCGAGAGACGGGTCGACCGGCAGGCGCCCGGATCCGGTGGTGGCCAGACTGGTAATATCGGAATCGAACTGGGCACCGATATTGAAAATAACCGGAAGATCGCTCTCGGCGTTGGCCTGAAGCTCCGCCAGGCCGGTGTTGGCGCCATCGGTGCTCGAGAAAACGCCGATCGGGCCGACCAGGGCGTAGGTGCCTTCCTTGAGGATTCCGCCCTCAACGATGCCGTTGCCCTCGAAGCTGTTCCCACCGATGATGTCCGCCACCCGATCGAGTGATGCCTGGACCAGTTTGACCTGCGCAGCAAATTTCTCGGCTTCGGTGAGATTCACATCGTCGACGGATGTCTGGGCAATATGGGCGAGTTCGTCGAATTTCTGGATCTCAGAAACGTGCATCCGGGTTCGGAACGCGCGGATATATTCGGTCAGGAGGCTCCTGACGTAGGTGTTCTGCTCCTCGCGGGCCTCGACTTCATCTTCAAGGGCGTTAAGGTCAACCTGGCGATTGTCGCGAACGTTCTCGACCCGAGCGGCTTCCCGACGCTTGGCAAGCACCTCGTTTTCGAGACGGTTGAGATCCTTGGATAAAGGAATCTTTTCGTCCGCGATCAAATTGCGCAGAGCGGAGAGTTCTGCCTGGACCTCGGTGAGATCCTCAATGGCGGAAGCCGAGGCCTCTTCGAACGTCTGGGCGGTTGAAAAACTGCCGGCGGCAATCGCGGTTACTAGACTGATGAAATTACGAATCTTCATTGGGTTAAGTCTCGGGTCGGGCCTTTAGTTGATTTCGACGGGCAGTGGCACGAACTCGGCCAGCTTTTCGTTTTCATAAATCTTCACGACGTTGCGAATGGTGGTGGCGAGATCGTTGCGGATCTCCTCCTTCCAGCCGTCGGCCGTGGGTTTGACGATTCCTGCGTATTGGGCGTTTTCGTCGACGAAGTAAGCCTGGCCAAGCCCGATATAGACTGTTTTGACCTGCGCCACTTCACCAGACTCGAGGGTCTTCAGCTCGGTCACGATTGTGATCTGCTTATTGAACTTTTCGACTTCCTGGAGAATTCCGACGATATTCTGAACGCGTTCACCGAGGGCGACCCGGGTGACCCTGGCTTTCTCGGCTGAAGGCATGCGCTTCACGAGCTGCTCGATCCGTTTGGTGAGGGCATCCGGGAAGTGTGTGATCAACTCCCGAATCTGCGCCTCCATCTCAGGCATGATATCCTCGACGGCCCGCGAGGCCGCCTTGAGAACGTCATTCTCCCCGGCCAGCTTCTCTCGCATCTTGTCCGCCTCCGTGGTGTTTTCCTCGGCCTCGAGAATCCGGTCTTCCAGCAGACCCATTTCAAGACCCAGGACATCGACGGTGTCCGCCATGAGTTCCTTGTCGATTCGCCAGTTGGTTTCCTCCTCGGAGATCAGCTTCCGGAGTTCGACCCACTCCTCCAACGCAGTGCGCGTCTCATGGAGATTTGGCCCCTCCGCACGGGAGAACGGGGAGACGATGAGCAGCGGGAGAACTGCCAACTTGATTAAGGTTTTTTTAGTCATCGGTCAGTTGTTTGCGAAAGGGGGAAGATTTATCGCCTTGGAAGCGTTTGGGAAGATGAGGTTGTGCGCCATTTGGTTTTGGGGAGGATCAAGCGGGTTGTCCTGCTTCCATCTTTCGTGGCACTGTGCGAAGGATGGCCTCGTGTAAAGCGTGATTGTTTGGGCCGATCGACTTCAGGACAAGCCTGAATTCGCTGGCATAACGATTTCGACCGAGGGTGAAAGGGGGTTGATCAATACGATTGGATTGTCCAAAATCCGACCAGCCACAGATCCGGCAGAGGATTGGGATTTGGTTGAGGGGCCCGAGGCGCTGGACTGAGGGTCTCGCTTGATCAGAACGGATGAGCACGGAGAGAAATTTGGCTCACTGCAAGAATTTTTATGCCATCCGGGATTGACTTTTTGCAGTGCGGCCTCCGGAGCCTGTTGGAAACACCTCGCCTCCCTGGCCGTCCAGGTCGGATCAGGTTCGACTTTCCAAGGCGCCCATCGGTCAGAATACACGCTTGGATCCGCATTTCGCTCGATTCGAACACCAATCCGCGAATTCTGAGCGTATCACACCCATGTCCATCCATCCACACGTGCTGATTGAGGGGTTGTCCAAACGCTACGGCGACGGACCCTCTGTTCTCCATGGGCTGGACCTGGAGGTGTCCGCGGGCGAATTTGTTTCGCTCATCGGTCCGAGCGGATGCGGCAAGTCGACGATTCTCAAGTTGATTGCCGGACTCAATCCCGTGACAGCCGGTCGGTTGCTCGTGCGGGGGCAGGCGCCCGAGGTGGCGCGGGACCGGATGGCATTCATCTTTCAGGAACCCACTCTCCTGCCATGGTTGACCGTGATTCGGAATATCGAGATACTTCTGCGGATTCGCAAGGTCCCGCGGAATCGGTGTCTCAAGATCGCTGACGGGATGTTGGCTCTGGTCCGTCTGAACCATGTGCGCAATCACTATCCGCGTCAGCTTTCCGGCGGCATGAAGATGCGGGTATCCATCGCACGGGCCCTCTCCCTCCTGCCGGAGCTTCTCCTGCTCGACGAACCCTTCGGGGCGTTGGACGAGATGACGCGCGACCATCTCAATGAGGAACTCCTCGACTTGCGCAAGGACCAGAACTGGACTGCGCTTTTTGTCACCCATTCCGTGCGGGAAGCGGTCTTTCTTTCCAATCGCATCGTGGTCCTTGCGGCGAATCCCGGGCGCATACACGAAGTGGTCGAGGTGCCGCTGACCTACCCCAGAACCAATGAGACGCGGGACTCGAATGCCTATCTCAGGGTCGTGTCCGAGGTGTCCCATGTCCTCCGATCGGTCGAAGGCCAATGAAACCTCGTGAATATTGGACCTGTGCGCGCTGGTTTCTTCCGGTGTTTTCGGGCGGGTTGATCGTCCTGGCCTGGTATGCGGTGCGCATACTCGGCGACATCGAGCCCTATGTGCTGCCGACCCCGGGCGAAATTATCAGGGCGGCGGTGGAGGAACGGTCCGTCCTGTTCTCTGCGGCCCTGACCACCCTGAAAGGGGCCGTTCTCGGGTTCCTGACCGCCGCCCTGGTGGGGTTTGGGCTGGCCCTGGTCCTGGCTTACTCGCGGTCTTTCCGTTTTGCCCTCTACCCGCATGTGCTGGTGGTCCAGATGTTTCCGGTCATTGTGCTCGCCCCCATATTTGTACTTTGGGTCGGCCCCGGACTGCCCAGCGTGGCCCGCATCGCGTTCCTGATCAGTTTCTTCCCAGTCGTCGCCAACGCAACCCAGGGGCTGATTTCAACCGATGCGAATATGGTCGACCTGTTTCGAATGGCGAACGCATCCCGTCTGCAGGAGATGCTCCTGCTCAGGGTTCCCTTTGCGCTGCCTTTTTATCTGACCGGGTTGCGGATCGCGGCCAGTCTCGCCATGATCGGCGCCATCGCCGGTGAGTTCTTTGCGGGCAGCTCCGCCGGAGGGACCGGAGGCCTCGGGTTCATGGTCATTATCTATTTTGCCCAGCTCAAGACAGCGGCCCTTTTTGCCACTGGATTCGTGGCCTGCCTGTGCGGGTTCCTTTTTGTGTCAACCGTCCTGGGTTTGAACTGGCTCCTGCTGCGCAAATGGCACGATTCCTTCGAACGGACTGATCGGTGATGCATCCTGGTGGATTTTTCAGCTGTATAGTAGAGGAGTGTAGCCGCGTCGCTGTGCTGACGCGTCCCCGGGCATTCAAAGGGTGTAGCCGCGTCGTCGCTGCACCTGATGGTCCGAACCGGGGTGGTCTTCGGGGGAGGGACATCCGGCCCGGGAAGGCGTTGTTCATCATCTTGCAGGCAGCCGGCCTGCTGCTCCTTGCAGGCTGTCGACCCGAACCCGTGACGGAGATGCAAGAACCCGCGACGGGCCTCTTTCCGATCGTCCTGCAGACCGACTGGTTTCCTCAGGCCGAGCACGGGGGCTTTTATCAGGCCGCCGCCCGGGGGTTCTTTCGAAACGAGGGACTCGATGTGGAGATCCTTCCCGGTGGGCCGGGTGCCATGATCAAGCACAAGGTCACCCGGGGCCAGGCTCACTTTGCCATGAATCGCAGTGATGACGTGGTGGTCGCCATCGACCGGGGTTTGCCCCTGATCATGGTCTTCGCGGTCATGCAGCGCGATCCGCAGGCCCTTATGATGCACCCGTCTCAGGCGGTGGCCGGGTTCCGAGAACTCGACGGCCGGACCGTGATCGCCTCACCGGGCCTCAATTGGATTCCGGTTATCGAGCGCCAATACTCGATCCGGCTCAATATCCAGCCGCATACCTATGGGCTGACGCATTTCCTGAAGGATGAATCTCTTGTTCAGCAATGCTTCGTGACCAGTGAGCCGTACTATGTCCGCCAGCATGGTGTCGACCCGGTCGTCCTGATGCTTGCGGATTCGGGTTACGAGCCCTACCATGTCGTGTTCGCGAATCGTGAATTTGCAGACGAGGCGCCCGACCGGGTCGCCGCCTTTGCCCGGGCTTCGCTTCGGGGGTGGGCGGATTACCTGGAGGGGGATCCGACCGCCGCCCATAAGGTCATCATGGCCCGCAATCCGAATATGACGCCGGAGTTTCTGGAATTCTCACGCCGCACCATGATCGAGCAAAATCTCGTCACGGGCGACCCCTCGAAGGGCGACGAGCTGGGCCGGATTGATCCGGGGCGCCTGCAGACCGAGATCGATCGCCTCAGGGAATTCGGAATGATCGACGAGCCCCTCCTGGTCGAAGAGGTCGTGGTCCCTTCCCTCTATCGCGAATAGGCATCCGTGCCCACCACGGATCCTGGGTTAGAACTTGAGGTGCCTTACGGTCAACCGGTTCTCGATCAGCTGGCGCAGGGCCTCCAGGCCGATCTTCAAGTGCTCAGAGACGAATTTCTCGGTGACCTTTCGATCGCTCTCCTGGGTCTTGATACCCTCGGGGAACATCGGCTGATCGGATACCAGGAGCAGTGCGCCGGTCGGGATGTGATTGTGGAAACCCACCGTGAAAATGGTGGCGCTTTCCATGTCGATTGCCATCGATCGGGTGCGCTGCAGGTAGCCTTTGAAGGTATCGTCGTGTTCCCAGACCCGTCGGTTGGTCGAATAGACCGTGCCGGTCCAGTAGTCCTTCTGATGCTCGCGGATGGTGGTTGAGATGGCCTTCTGCAGGGCGAAGGCCGGCAGGGCGGGTATCTCCGGGGGGAAATAGTCGTTCGACGTCCCATCGCCGCGGATGGCGGCGATGGGGAGGATCAATTCGCCGAGTCCGATTTCCTCTTTGATGGAGCCGCATTTGCCCAGGAACAGGCAGGCCTCCGGGTGGATCGCCGTCAGCAGGTCCATGATGGTCGCTGCGTTGGCACTGCCCATTCGGAAATTTATGATGGTGATGCCTTTGGCCGTTGCGTTCGGCATTTCGCAGTCGGTCCCGCGAATCGGAACCCGGTGCCAGTTCGAGAACAACTTCAGGTACTGGTTGAAATTGGTCAGCAGGATATAGCGACCGAACTCCTCCACCGGCACCCCGGTGTAGCGGGGCAACCAGTTATGGACGATATCGTCCCGGGTCACGGTTGAGCCGAAAACGTGAGTTCCTTCGCTTTCAGAGTGTGCGTCCATCGGAGGGTGTTGGTCTTGTCGTAGCAGTGGAGGGTCAGCGATCGGTCGTCCGGTGGTCCCGCCATGTCGATCCGGCAGTAGTTCTGATCGCCGACCACGGTGCCGTCAATCCGGTTGGGATCGCTCATGATACCGGGCAACCGGCGCCGGCTGACGCCCGAACTCAGCGGGGACGATGTGAGTTCGAAAAGTGGATACATCCCGGGCCTGTCGTGGCGCTGCAGAACGGTGGTGTGGATGTCGCCGGTCAGAAAGACCACCCCGGTGATGGCATGGTCGCGTATGAAGTCGATGATCTCCTCCCTTTCCCGGCGAAACTCGTTGGCTGACTCACCCCCGGTCGTGTGGGACTGGAGAAACCGGGACCCGGTAACGATGAACTTGAAGTTGAAGTGGGGTGGATGCTGGGCCTGCAGAAGGCTCTGTTTCAGCCAGTCGAGCTGACGGGCGCCATACATGGTCTTTTCGGGATTGAGATCCTGGTCGAGACGGCTGTCATCCCGGTGGAAGCGGTTGTCGAGCAGGATGAAGGCGGCGTCTCCCCGGAAGAACTTCGTGTAAATGCCCGGGTTGTCCTGTTCACCCGCCGTCGGGTTTCCCCAATAGGCATTGAACGCGGCCAGAGTGGTTTCCTTCATCTCGAAGGAGCGGTTCGAATTGTCGGGTCCGAAATCGTGATCGTCCCAGATCGCCCAATGCGGCATGCTCGCAAAGAGCTTCTGGAGGTCGGGCGTGCCGCGATCGTGCCGATAGCGATACCAGATCCCGCTCTCGGAGCTCCAGTCGGCCTCCCTCAGGTACAGGTTGTCCCCAAGCCAGACCATGAAGTCCGCCCCTGAGTCCGCCATGTGTCGGAAGATCCCCGTTCCCTTTCCGTAGGGCGTGCCCGGGCGATCGTAGACCGCTTCGTTGAGGTAGGCGCCGGATCCGGTCAGGAACGAAAGGTCGGGCGGGCCGTCCCGCCATTCCCAAAGAATGCGGGTTTTGAAATGGAGCGGGGTGGGGAACTCGAGCGGTTCGCCGTCGATGGAAAGCGAATAGTGATAGGTCGTGCCCGGATCGAGTAATCCGGGCCGGAACTTGACAATGGAACCTCCGGCGGGATGCGGTGGGGGCGCGGCGATTTCAATCGAATGAATCGCATCCGGCTCACCCTCCGCCCAATAGGTCATGGAGACGGAACCCGCGTCCTCGACCTCGACCCATACCAGGACTTCACGGTGTTCGGAATAACCGAGCATGGGACCCGATACAAGGGCGCCGGACTCGCATCGCATCACGGTCGCGCATCCGGCGAATACCATGAGTGCCAGGCGGAAAAGGAGTGTCCCGGAAGAACGGCCTGTGACCATGCCCAAGAAATGGCGGTTTGGACCATTCAGCGCAAGCGTCGGGGTAAAACGGTCCGAACGGGGGGTCATTGCTCATATTGTGCATGCCAATGCATGATATGTGCTTTGACCCCTTCAAACCGAACGCCAACCGAAGGGGTCAAACCTGAATGGCTGATGTCGGCAGAATCGCTGCCTCGGTACCTGCGTTGGCATGCACGAATGCAAGGAATGACCCCGTGCATGCCAATGCACGATATGAGGCTCAAACCCCTTCAAACGGTCTGCAGCCCTTCGCTCGCGTACCGGGCCGACTGTTCATCGGCGTGATAGGATGATCGGACCAGGGGACCGGATTCGACCACGTCGAACCCGATCGAAAGCCCGACTTCCTTCCATTCGGAAAACTCTTCCGGTGTGACCCACCGGTCGATCGCCAGGTGCCGGGAGGTTGGCTGCAGGTACTGCCCGATGGTCAGGATGGCGACACCGTCGTCGACCAGGTCGCGCATGGCCTGGGCCACCTCGTCCTTGCGTTCGCCCACGCCAAGCATGAGCCCGGACTTGGTCGTGAACCCCCTCGAGGCGGCGTGGCGAAGGATGAGGCGGGAACGATCGTAGCGCGCCTGAACCCGGACCGGACGCTGAAGGCGTTCGACCGTCTCCAGGTTGTGGTTCAGGATATCCGGCTTCGCCTCCAGGATCGTGTCCAGATCCCGCGTTCGCCCCTTCATGTCGGGTATCAGGACCTCTATGCCGCAGCTGGGATTGAGGTGGCGGATCGCACGAATGGTCTGGGCCCAGATGGACGCGCCCCCGTCCTTCAGTTCGTCGCGCGCCACCGATGTGATCACGCAATGCCTGAGCTTCATGCGGGCCACGGCTTCGGCCACCCGGGCGGGTTCACCGATATCAGGCGCGGCCGGTCGCCCCGTTTCAATTGCGCAAAACGTGCAGGATCGTGTGCATATATTACCGAGAATCATCAGGGTGGCGGTCCCGCGGGACCAGCATTCACCCATATTGGGGCACTGTGCACTTTGGCAAACCGTGTGCAGGTTGTTGTGGTCGACCAAGTTGCGCACCTGCTTGTATTCAGGTCCGGAAGGAAGTTTCGCTCGAAGCCATTTGGGTTTGCGCGTGTCCATTCAGCGCAACAGTCGCATGACCACTTTGAAGTTCAAGCCCTCACTTCTTACTTCACACAGCGCCCCCGGTGCCGCTAATGTCGGCGGTTTCCCATGAGTGAAAGCCTTTCAGATATTTCCCATGATCAGATTGCCGTCCGATTGCGCAAACTCGAGGAGATGCGTGCGGCCGGGACCGATCCCTACCGAACAGGGTTCCTGCCGACCCACACCGCTTCCGATGCACTGGCGGCCTACGAGGAAGGTGCGGACACCCAATGCGTGGTCGCCTCGGCGGGCCGGCTCATGGTCATGCGCGACATGGGCAAGAGTTGTTTTGCCAAGATCCAGGACCAGACCGGGCAGATTCAGCTCTATGCCCGAAAGGATGTTCTGGGCGAAGAGGCCTATGGCTGGTTCAAAAAGCTCGATATCGGGGATATCATCGGAGTCGAAGGCGAACTCTTCAGAACGCGCACCGGTGAAATCACGATTCGAGCGACCCGTTACGCAATGGTCAGCAAGTCGCTGCGGCCCCTGCCCGAGAAATGGCACGGGCTGAGCGACTCAGAGCAGATCTATCGCCAGCGCTATCTCGACCTCATCGTCAATGCGGACTCCCGCAGGCGATTCCTTCAGCGCAGCCGGATCGTATCCGGGATCCGTCGCTTTCTCGAGGATCGCCGATTTATCGAGGTCGAGACGCCTGTATTGCAAAACGTGGCCGGGGGTGCGGCCGCCCGTCCCTTCAAGACCGAGTTCAATGCCCTGGGGTGTGAATTTGTGCTGCGGATCTCGATCGAACTCTTTCTGAAGAGGATGCTGGTGGCCGGGTTCGACCGTGTCTTTGAAATCGGACGCAATTTCAGGAACGAGGGTCTGTCTCGCCGACACAATCCCGAATTCACCATGCTTGAGGTCTACCAGGCCTACAGCGACCACCGTGGCATGATGGATCTGGTCAGGGACCTGGTGCAGACCCTGGCCCGGGACGTTCTGGAGAACCTGGACCTGGAGCAGCCGGACGGCACCGTGATCCATCTCGGCGGCGAATGGAGGGAAGTCACCTACAGGCAGCTGGTCGTCGAGGAGACCGGAGCCGACGATTGGTTTCAACTCTCCAAGGACGAGAAAATGGCTCGGGCAGGCGAAATGGATTTGAAGATCGATCCGGATTGGGAGGACTTCGAGGTGACGAACGAGGTCTTCAGCAAGCGGATCGAACCGACCCTGATTCAGCCCACTTTTGTGACCCGGTTGCCCAGGGAACTCTGTCCCCTGGCCAAACTCAGTCAGGAGGATCCGGGCACCTTGGATGTATTCGAGCTCTGCATTGGCGGGATGGAGATTGCACCCGCTTATTCCGAGCAGAACGATCCCATGGTTCAACGCGAGATGTTCGAGGTCCAGGCCGGCGGGGATATCCAGAACGTGGACGAGGACTTTCTGACTGCCCTCGAATACGGGATGCCACCCGCCGGTGGGATGGGGGTGGGGATCGACCGCCTGGTGATCCTGCTGACGGGTGCCGAGAGTATTCGCGATGTCATCCTCTTCCCCCAGATGCGCCCGGAATGAGCGGGCTGGATGCGAAGCCTTTCCGATTGTAATCGACCGAGCCGTGCCCTGGTACCTCTATATAGCCCTCAAGCAACTCCTTCCCTCGGGTCGAAGATTCCCTTTTTTCACCTTCGTCTCCGTCTGCGGGGTCACGCTGGGAGTCGCCCTCCTCATCATCGTGCTGAGTGTGATGAACGGGTTCGGACGGGAAATTCGTACCAAGATTGTGGAGACGCAAGGTGATGTTCTTGTTCAATCAGGACGGATAGAGAATGAGCCGGAGGCATTGATGACCCTGCTGGAAGCCTTCCCCGAGGTTGCGGCGGTCGCACCTTTCACCCAGGGGCCGATCATGCTGCAGTACCAGAGCCAGCCCCGCTTCCCGGTCATATATGGTATCGACCTGAAGCGGGAGCTGGAGGTTGTTCCGCTGGCGAAATTTCTCCGCAGCGGTGACCTGGACGACCTTGATGATGACTCGATTCTCGTCAGCTCGGAACTCGCCTCGGGATTGCGCCTTGGGGTCGGGGTGGAGGTCGAGGTCTATTCGCCGCTTCTGGTCGAACGTCTCAAAAACGACGAAATCCTCCTGCCGCGTGCAGTCCGGGTGGTCGGGATCTTTGAGACCGGATGGAACCAGATTGATGGAAATACCGTGATCGGATCCCTGAGGCTGATGCAGGATCTTTACGGCCTCGGAAACGGCGTCCACGGGGTCAAGCTGCGGCTGAAGGAAGGCGTCGATGTCGATACCGCGGTGCAGGCGATCAACGACCGCCTGGATTGGGGCTTTCGGGCGCTGTCCTGGATCGATAGCAACCGGGACTTCCTCTTCGTGCTCCAACTCGAGAAAAATATCCTCTTTTTCCTGCTCCTCTTCGTCGTTCTGGTCTCGGCTTTCGCCATCACCAGTTCGCTCCTGATCACGGTGGTCCGGAAGACACGCGAGATCGGCCTCTTCGGCGCCTTGGGCGGTAGACGGTGGCAGGTGGCCGCCTGCTTCTGCCTCCAGGGACTGGTCATCGGAGTGGCCGGGACCGTTCTGGGCTTTGGTCTGGCCTCGGTCGCCCTGGCCTTCAGGAACGACATCATCCACGCCTTTGCCAAGGTCACCCAGAGCGAGGCCGCCCTGTTGAGGTTCTATCAATTCGCCGATCTGCCATCGTATTCAAATCCCAAGGACATGATCATCATCGCCTGTGCGTCCGTTGTCATATCCACCGTTGCCGGCATGATCCCGGCCTGGCGGGCGGCGCGGCTCAAGCCGGCGGAGGCCCTGCGAACAGAATGAACGCCGTCGACTCCATCCTGAGTTGCCGCGAACTGGTCAAGACGTTTCCGAGCGGTGACCGCACGATCGAGGTGCTGACCGGGGTGGATTTCCGCCTCAATCGGGGCGAAAGCGTGAGTATCCGCGGTGAATCGGGCAGCGGAAAGACCACCCTTCTGAGTGTCCTGGCCGGGCTCGAGGAGCCCGACTCCGGCGCCCTGCTGTGGTCGGGAGAGGATGCGTTCGCAATGAGTTCGGACACAATGGCCAGGACACGGGGTGGTTTTATCGGCCTGGTCTTCCAGTCATTCTACCTGATTCCGGAGTTGAACGCCTTCGAGAACGTTCTGATCAGCCGGCGCATGCTCGGTTCGCTCAATCGGGGTTATCGGGAAAGGGCCCGCATGTTGCTTGACCGGGTGGGCCTGACCGAGCGTCTGAACCATCTTCCATCCCAACTGTCAGGGGGTGAACGCCAGCGGGTTGCCCTGGCCCGGGCGTTGATGAACGGTCCCCGGGTGGTGTTGGCCGACGAACCGACGGGCAACCTCGATGAGACAACGGGCAATAACGTGATTGATACGCTTCTACGATTGTGCCGGGAGGATGGCGTGAGCCTCGTCCTCGTCACTCATAACCAGGAGCATGCTGCGCGCACGGATCGCCAGATGCTTCTTCACTCGGGTCACCTTGAAAAGATGAGAGAATCAACGCTGTGAGCGACGGGAGAATTTTAAAATGCGGGGTGGCCGGAGTCGGCTATCTCGGACGCCATCACGCCCGGATCCATGACGCCCTTGATGGGGTGAACCTGGTCGGGATCTACGAGGTTGATCGGGGCCGGGCTGACGAAGTGTGCCGGGAATACGGATGTCGGCGATTCGATTCGCTCGAAGCCCTCGGGGAAGCCTGTGATGCCGTCAGCGTGGTCGTTCCGACCGATCGGCATTGCCAGGTGGCTCTTCCCCTGCTCGAGCAGGGGTGCCACCTCCTGATCGAGAAACCGCTCTGCTCGTCGGTGGAAGAAGCGGAGAAGATTGTCGGGGCCGCCCGCCGGGCCGGCGTCCTCGTCCAGGTGGGGCACGTGGAACATTTCAACCCCGTTATGAGTTACCTCGAGACCGAGGTCGACCGTCCGCGGTTTATCACCACTGAGCGGCTCGCCCCGTTCCAACCCAGGGGCACCGAGGTCGGTGTGGTTCTGGACCTGATGATTCACGACATCGGCGTCGTCCTTCAACTCGTCCGTTCCCCGGTCGCCCGGGTGGAAAGCGTGGGTGTTTCGGTGCTTTCGCCGACCGAGGATATCGCCAATGCCCGGATCACTTTTGAGGACGGCTGTGTGGCCAATCTGAATGCCAGCCGGGTAAGCCTGAAAAAGCTGAGGGAGATTCGCGTCTTCCAGGCTTCGGCCTACCTTTCCCTCGATTTCATGAACCAGTCCGGCCATCTGGTGAAAAAGGAAGGGCTTGCCCTGAACAAGCAGGATATCCCGATCGAGAAGGGGGAGCCGTTGCGGTTGGAACTGGCGTCCTTTGTGGATAGCGTTCAGCAGGCCCGTGAGCCGAAGGTGGGTGCGTCCCTGGGGAAGTCCGCGTTGGAAGTGGCCCTCACCATCACGGAACAGATCCGCTCGGCCGGCAGCTGAGATTGTAATAAATTTCCTGATACAGGAAGAAAGGACCCGGGTGCGGATCGGTTGCCGATCCGAAGCGGTTCGGTAACCGATTGGTTACCATATACTGTTTGAGCGGCTCTCCGCAGATCCGATTCTCCGGTCAGTCACATCGTTCGGATCGCGGAACGCAGAAGGGTGCCGTTTTGGCGCATTTCGCCGTCGCCCGCTACCAATCCCATGATCACCACCCATGCATACGACAGGAATTCTTCAGGGAATATGAGGTGCTTCCCCCAGTTCATAAGGGGTAGAAGAAGCCGTAATATAGGGTATTTGAGGTGAGGACCGGTCTCACAGACGAACCGTAACGGACAATAACGCTATGCTGGAATTTCAATCAGGCCGCCTGACGGCTTTGGCTTCACCGCGGCTGCAGGCCGCGGCCACTGTATTCGTTCTCTTATTGCAGAGGACTCCGATCCTGAAGGTCCTGGTGGAGGCGGATGTCCGGGTGGCGGCCGGTGTGCCCCAGATCCTGCGTTCGGCCGTGGTCGCAGCGGTTTCACTTGGGGCCTGCGACACGCTTTCGGGAGCGACCACCTTTGTCAGCAATCCGGAGAGTCCGGCCAATGCCACGCAAGGGGAGGGCTTTGGCCTGGTATTCTCCGTCATCGGTTCGGAGAGTGCCGGTGGTGGCGCCGGATCGTGGACCATTTTCGGACCGCTTCCACCTGGCCTGGCCATTCCCGGCGCGGTGGAGGGCCCCACCAACACCTTCAGACTCAACCAGGGCAGCGGAGCCATCACGGGTACGCCGACCGAATCCGGTTCCTGGGATATTACCTTCAAGGCCTGGGAGAAAGCAGGCCAGAAAGGCGAGCCGTGGAATACCGCAAAGCTGGGCCCGTTGCCTGTGGTGGAAATCGTCGTTTCGGCGAGTGGCGAACTCGTCTTCACTTCCCAGCCGATGTCGGTTTCAGTTCGGGAGGGCAAGACCTTCAACGTCGGCGTGACGACTTCGGGTACGCCGGCCCCGACTTTCCAGTGGCGCAGGAATGGGGATCCCATTGCCGGCGCGACGAGCGAAATATTCTCGATCATCGCCGTGACTCCCGATGATGCCGGTGACTACAATGTAGTTGCGACCAATTCCGGCGGATCGATCACGAGCGACATTGCCACCCTGACCGTCACCTCGGCCCCCCGGATCACGGCCCAACCGACGGCGCAGTCTGTTGTCCTGGGCGCATCGGCGTCATTTTCAGTCGTGGCCACAGGTTCTCCCGCCCCGACCTATCAATGGCGAGCGGGTGGCTTGGCCATATCGGGGGCGACGAATGCTGACTATACGATCGTGGCGGTTTCGGACACCGATATCGGGAGCTATACGGTCTTTGTCCAGAACTCCGAGGGGTCCGTGACCAGCGAAGCTGTTGAGCTGACCATTCAGTCGGCTCCTCCTGTCATCGCGGCCCATCCCGAATCCCAGTCAGTCGTCCCGGGCGCCGGGGCGACCTTCATTGTCCGCGCGGGAGATGGCGCCGGGTTGTCCTTTCAATGGGTCAAGGACGATGCAGCCTTGGCGGGCGAAACGGATCCCATCCTCAACCTGGAGAATCTTCGAGCCATCGATGAAGGTGACTACTCCGTCCAGGTTTCGAACGGCTCGGATACGACCACCTCTGAGGTGGCGTCCCTATCGGTTCTCGCCTCGGGATTCAGTCGGCTGAGCAATCTTTCGACCCGGACCCGAATTGAACCCGGAGCTGTTCTGATCCCTGGCTTTGCCGTGGTGGGCAACGGGCAGGTTTCTCTTCTGGCTCGGGCGGTGGGCCCAACCCTTGGAAGCCTGGGGGTGGTGGGAGTCATTTCGGATCCGCAGTTCCGGCTCGTGTCCGGACCGGATGAACTGTTTGCCAATGATAATTGGGAGGATGCGACCGACCAGGCCAAACTTGAGGCCATTCGCGTTGCCGTGGGCGCCTTTGAATTGAATGCCGGATCGACTGATGCAGCCTTGGCTGTATCCCTTGACGCAAAGCCCTACACCTTGCCCACCACCGGGGTATCGGGTGCGACCGGCGTGGTACTGATTGAACTCTATGATGGCGGAGAGACGGGGCCGGATCAACCTCGATTGGTCAATCTGTCCGCCCGCTCGCAGGTGGGAACGGGGGCCGACAAGTTGATTCCGGGTTTTGTGATCGCCGGCGACGTCGCCAAAACGCTTCTCATTCGCGCGGTGGGCCCGACCCTGTCCGGATTCGGAGTGGGCGGAGTGCTTGAAAACCCGGTCATGCGCCTGTTTTCCAGTTCCGGGGAACTCGCTTCCAATGATGACTGGGGGGCTGGATCCCGAACCGACGCGATCGCGGTGGTTGCCGGAACCGTGGGCGCCTTCCCGATCGATTCGTCGAGCAGGGATGCGGCGCTCCTCATCACCTTGAATCCGGGAGCCTACACCGTGCAGGTGTCGGGTGTGGATAACACGACCGGCGTCTGCCTGGTCGAAGTTTACGAAGTCCCTCCCGCCCCCTGATCGCCGCTCCTTGCCCGATGCCCGGATCCGTGCCGCGCTGACAGTCTCGAATTAATCATAGTACCCTCATGCTTCATCCACAGTGGTTTCCTTCGATGCGATCCGGCGGAAAGAGTCATTTCCGGATTTCGCTGTTCGTGCTCGCGTTCAGCCTGCTCCAGCCCAAGGGGGCGCGGGCGGAATACTCGGCCAGCTTCAAGATCCAGGACTACCAGGAGGATGACGACCGTATCCGGGTCAAATCGCAATACCTGCTGGGGAAGGCGACCATCGGTGATGACTTCGTGCTCAAGGTCGAAGGCCTGGTCGATTCCATATCGGGAGCGACGCCATCCGGCCAACCGGCACCGGAAGACAGCGACCAGGTGCCGCTGTCCGATCTTTCCGATCGCCGCAAAGCCGTGATCATCGACGCGTCCAATCAATTTGGCCCGCAGAACGTGACCTTCCAATTCGCCTACAGCACGGAAAGCGACTACGACTCGACCGGGTATACCCTTCGCACCATCAGGGGCTTCAATCAGAAGAATACAACCCTGACTCTGGGCTATTCCTATACCGATGATCTCATCCGGGCCGGTTACCATGAGGAGTGGCAACCACGGGATACCCATGATTTTCTGATCGGGATTACCCAACTTCTCGACCCCAGGACCATTCTCAAGGTCAATCTGTCCTATGGCGACGCCTCGGGCTTTCTCAACGATCCCTACAAGATCATCCAGAAGACCACCGAAATTCTCCCGGGCCTGTCGCTCCCGTTGACCTTTCCGGAGAACCGCCCGACCCACCGGACGAAGACGGTTCTCTATTCCGAACTGACCCACCATCTGGAGAAGATCAACGCGACGGTGGAAGGGTCGTATCGGTTTTTCCATGACAACCAGGGCGTCGGCAGCCATACCCTGGGGCTGGCCTGGTTTCAGAAGATCGGTTCGCAATTCATTCTCCGTCCCTATGTGCGCTGGTACCGGCAGTCGACCTCGGATTACTACTATGTGTCGCTGGACGGGACTCCCATTGAACCCACGCCGATCCCAACTGGAAACGCGCCCTACTATTCGGCCGATTACCGGATCTCGGCTTTGGATGGCTTGACCTACGGGATCAAGGGCATCGTGGATCTGACTGAGTGGTTGCGTCTCGACCTCACCGCCGAGCGCTACGAGATGACCGGTCGGGATGACCAGACCTCAGCTTCCGCCTATCCGAAAGCGACTGTCCTGACCGCGGGGGTGAGCGCATGGTTCTAGAATCGGAGTTGAAGGGCGCCTCTGCCTTGAAGGTGTCGACGGGACCACGGGAGGGTGTTTCCAAGCTCGCCTTCCGGGCGCTCGGCACGGAATGCTCGATTCAATTTGTTGCGGAAAACGAGGACCAGGCAAATTCCTTTGGACAGGCCGTCGTGGATTGGGTGGGGAAATTCGAGGCGCGTTACTCGCGGTTTCGGGATGACAGCCTGATCAGCCGGATAAACGCGGCGGCTGGACGGGATTGGGTCGGGATTGATGATGAGATGGATCTGCTGCTCCAACTCTGTGATCAACTTTACATGACGACTTCGGGTATCTTTGATCCGACCGCGCTTCCGTTGATTCGGCTTTGGTACCGGAGCCTTGGAATGTCGGTGCCGGAGATACCACCCGACTCGGCGGTTCGGGATGCGATGGGAAAAGTGGGCTGGCTTCGGGTGGAAAAGGATGCGGGCAGGATCAGACTGCCCGACGAGGGGATGGCCATCGACTTTGGGGGCTTCGGCAAGGAGTATGCGGTCGATCAGACCGCGAGCATCGCGGAGGCGCACGGGCTCGAGGCCTACCTGGTCGACTTTGGACACGATATCAGGGTGGCCGGAGCGCCTCCTGGTTTACCCTGTTGGCACATCGGCCTCGAGGATCCTTTCAGACCGGGGCAATGCTGGAGCAGCCTGGGCATCACCGATAGAGGAATTGCCTCGTCCGGCGACTATATCCGGTCTTTTGTCCGCGATGGACGGCGGTATGGGCACATCATCGACCCGCGAACGGGCTACCCGGTTTCGAATGAAAACCGGTGTGTGACGGTGCTGGCGGATACCTGTCTTGAAAGCGGTATTCTTTCGACCACCGCCTTTATCCTGGGTCCCGGGGAGGGCCGCAATCTGATCGATGCCACTTTCGGAGCCGAAGGCTGTGTCGTTTCTGAAAAAGAGACCGATGAAACACGAGGATTTTACCAATATGTCGTACCCGAAAATTAAAATTCTGACTGCGATCAGCGCTTGCCTGTTTTTCTTCGCGACAGGATCCATGGCTGTTCATTGGTCCGAAGGGGATCGCCTGCCCAACCTGGAGGAGTTCGTCCTGGATGGAGCGATACCGGATCTGGAAGGCAAGGTTGTATTGGTCGACTTCTGGGCCTCCTGGTGCACCCCCTGCAAGGCCTCCTTCCCCGCCTTGGATGAAATCGAGGCCACCTACCGCGATCAGGGACTGGTTATTCTCGGGATCAACGTCGACACGGATTCCAAAGCCTTCGAAAAGTTCATGAAGCGAATGAAGCCGGGTTTCTCTGTTGTTCGGGATTCCAGACAGGAAGTGGTCGCCGATGCCGGAGTCGAGACCATGCCGTCGTCGTTCCTGGTTGGTCGCGATGGAGTGATCCGTTCGGTTCACTCGGGTTATCACGGCAGGAAGACGCGCGACCAATATATCGGCGAAATCGAGTTGCTGCTGGCTGAACCGGATGGGGGTGAAGGATGAAGGGGCGACTGATGGTGCTTGCCTTGCTCCTGATCGGAGGACTCGGGCTCTCCGGGTGCACCACGGTACAGCCGTGGGAGAGAGGCTATCTGGCCGACTATACCATGCGCGAGGATCGCGACGAACTCGAGGTCAACATGAGTGAGCACATGTATTTCTCCCGGGAAGCTTCAGCCGGAGGGAAAGGCGTCGGCGGCGGTGGATGCGGCTGTAACTGAAAAGATTTGAAATGGATTGATCCGAATGGCCCGAACGGGGGGTCATTCCTCAAGATCTTGCATGCCAATGCGAGATCTGAGGTTTGACCCCTTCGAACGATCCGCCCCCTGTTGCCATTCGAAGGGTCCCATCACGCATGGCGCCCACGGGGTCATTCCTTGCATTCCTGCATGCCAATGCGGGAATCAAGGTTTGACCCCTTCGAATAGCATTAACTCGGCGCCATTCGGCTCATTCCTTTTCAGGCGCATTGCAGATCGGGCTCGATTGCGCCCGCGAATGTGATTCACTCCTGTGAATGGGTTCAACCCAACCTGTACCGGCCGAATTCGCGCCTCCCTCCCATGGCGCTGTCGACCTGTTGATCATTGCCGGAGAGCATTCCGGCGATCAGCAGGCAGCCCGTATGCTGCGCGGGGTCATGAAGCGGCGGCCGGACCTGAAAGTGGCGGCCGTGGGTGGCACCGAGCTCCGTGAGGCAGGCGCCCAGCTGCTTTTTGACCTGACTCATTCGTCGGTCGTTGGCTTGGCTGAGGTGCTCAGAAACTACGGGTTCTTCCGGCGGATTTTTGCGCTTACCAGACGGTGGATTGACGTTCACCAACCCAGCGTTGTCTGCCTGGTCGACTATCCCGGATTCAACCTGCGGCTGGCCAAGGCGCTGTTTCGCGATGGCATCAGTCGAAAGGGCGGTGGACGAGTGTCGGTTGTCTACTACATCAGCCCCCAGCTCTGGGCCTGGAAAGCGGGTCGACGGTTTACCATGGCGCGCCACCTCGATGCCCTTTCGGCAATTTTTCCGTTTGAGGTCGAGTGCTATGCCGACACCAATCTACCGGTCGATTTTGTCGGCCATCCGTTCATGTCCGACGATTATGCATCCTCACTTGGCTACGATCGGGAGGGTCCGGTGCTCCTCCTGCCGGGCAGTCGGCGGGCGGCGGTATCGAGGATCGCGCCGATCCTGCTCGATTCGTATGCCCGGTATCGGTCGGGTGGGGGCAGGCGCGAGGCGGTTATAATCACGCCCGGCCTGGAACTCGAACGTTTGATTGGTGGCTACCTGGGCTTGCGGCCTGAGATTCAAACCCATGTGAAACTGATTCCGAAGGAGGAATCGATCGCGGGAGCGGCTGTCCTCACCAGTTCGGGCACCATGTCGCTGGCCTGCGCCCTGGCGGGCATACCGGGGGCGATCACCTACCGGGCCAATCTTATCACCTACCTGATCGCGGTTCAGGTCATCCGGGTGCCTTACCTGGGCATTGCCAACCTTATTCTGGAGTCCCCCATCTATCCGGAGTTTCTGCAGAGAGCGGCTCAGCCGGGCCGATTGGCACTGGAAATCAAGGCGGCCCTTGAGGATGAGGAGCGCATCAGGCAAACCGCGGTCGCGGCGGCCCAACTTCGAAAACGTCTCCATTGTCCGGATACGGGTGGGGCGCCGGAATGGATGATCAACTGCTTGGACGAACGCTGAGTTCCGTGCGGGTTCCGGATTCACTGATTCTGGGGGGGTGGATGGCAGACCAGGCTCGACGGGCCCGCTCCTCCAGGATGACCCGGCATCGTGCGACCTCGGTATTTCTCTGGGCCAGGTTCTCGGCGGCGATCCCTGAGAGGTCGTCAATATTGTAGAGATAAACGTTGTCGAGGTCGCCGGCCCCGGGCTCGATATCCCGTGGCACTGCCAGGTCGATCAGAAAGAGCGGATGCCGACCGCGCCGCTTCAGGGCTGCTTCAACCCGGGCGAGGGTGAGGATGGGAACGGGTGACGAGGTGGAGGAAACGACGATGTCGAAGGTGCCGAGGGTGCGGTCGAGGACCTCTATCGGTTCGGAATCGGCACCCACACTGGCTGCGAGCGCTTCAGCCGTCGCTTCGGTTCGACTGGTGACGGTCACTTCCCGGGCCCCGCGACTTCGAAGCGCCCGGACTGTTTTCTCCCCGATCTCGCCCGCGCCGATCACCAGGACCCGTGTTCTGTCGAGTCGGCCAAAGATCTTGAGGGCAAGGTCAACCGCCACCGTGGCCGTGCTGATCTGGCCCTCTCCCAGAGCGGTGTGCGTGCGGATCCATTTTGCGGCTTGAAAACTTTTTTGAATCAAACGGTTCAGGGTCGACCCGACGGTGCCCTGATCGATGGCGAGAATGTAGGCCTCTTTCACCTGTCCGAGGATTTCCGCTTCGCCGACTATCTGTGAATCGATCCCGGCCGCGACGTCGAAGAGATGATGGACGGCATCGAGGTCGGAATGTCTCTGCTGGATCTGTTCGAACTCCTCGCGATCGACCTGATTGAAGTCGCAGAGGAACCGTGTGACGGCCTCGACGGCATTGGCTCCCTGGATCGTGGCATACACCTCCAGGCGATTGCAGGTACTCAGCACGAAACTCTCATCGACCTGTGGAAGTGCGTTCAGTCCCGAGTAGAATTCGGCGACCCGTGAGACATCCAACGATAGCCGTTCCCTCTGGGCGACGGTTGCGGTTCGATGGCTCGTGCCCACCAGGAGGAGGTGTTCGGGAACCTTCATTCGGAAAGGGTCCCGGTGGTCGCAGAGGGTTCCTGCCCGCTCCTGCTGACCGGATCGAGGGTCAGCAGGACAAGTCCAAAGAGAACAATGCAGGTCCAGGCCAGCAGGTTTGAACGCAGGAGCCGGGCCTGTCGCAGAGTAAGTACCATCACATAGGCGGTCCAGGTGAGGCCGATGGAGGCGAATTTCATCGGATTGACCGCATCCTGGTCCTGCAGGAAGTAGAAATAACCGATCCCGAGAGAAAGTGACAGCAGGGTGAGTCCGAGCAGGAGAAGACGGATCTTGGCCTGCTCTAGTGCGACAATTGACGGGAGCAGGCGGAAGATCCCGGTGAAACGTTTTCTTTTCAGGCTGTAGTCCTGGAGAACGTACATGGCCGAAGTGATCGCGAGCAGGCCAAACGCGCCGTAGCTCAGCATGCCGATGGCGGCATGGAATTCGATCCACGGATTCTCGCTGAACAGCGAACTGCGGTGGGCGGAATCCCAACTGGATGCGGCCAGTGAAACCAGGGTCAGCACGGACGCCAGTCCCGAAGTGAAAAACCCGAGCAGCGTCAGGCGGAACGCCGGTCCGACAATCAGGAAGAGAACGATGGCCGACCAGACGAGAAACTGAACAACCTCGAATTTGTTCCCGATCGGACAGCCGCCCATCACCATCCCGCGTTGGTAGAGGCCCGTCGTCTGCAGGACGAAGCCGACGGCGACGAGAACGAACAGTGTGGTGCGGGAATGTTGCCGCCTGCGAACGATCGACGAGACCGCAAGGCCGAATGCGACCGCATAGCTGAGGGCGGCCGCCCAAAGCCAGAGCCGGTCGGGAAAATCGAGAAAGTCCATCGTGTCGTTATGGATCGATCAGGACTGAAACACGCATCCGGCCCAACGCCGGACGAGTCGCCCGCGACCGGGGCTGTGCGACTTCCAGTCAGTCACCTGCCGGGGGTCAGAGACAGGGGGTGACGGGAGCCTGCCGGTCCCGACCTGCTTCAGCTGGGCTTCGCCGAGGCCTTTGCCTGCTGCTTCCGGCGCTTGAGCAAGGCCTTGCGGCGTTTCCGTTTCAGTGTAACTCGGTGTACTTGTCCCATATCGATCTCGTAATGTTTGGTGTTTTCGCGAAAAGGGGCCGATCGTCGCCAAACAGCTACGACCCGTCAAGACGACAGTTCCGGGTGCTTGATACCTGCGCAGAGTCGCAGAGATGATGGTTCCGGATTTCTTGGACAGGATTAACCCGACTTCGCTCGAAGAGCTACGACGGGCACAGCAGGATTTACAGGATGAAGTTGACCAGACAGGCGGGATTCGGTTTGGCAGTCATTTATTCCTCAATCTTAAGGCAAATGTTTCAAAAAAACCACAGAGGACACAGAGAGCACAGAGGAAGGAAGGATGAGGTTGCCTGGATACTCTGTGCTCTCTGTGTCCTCTGTGGTAAAAAAAACTACACTTTCAGTGAACCTGTAAACTTTGCTATATTTTCCATAACTTATTTGAATTCAGATAATTATGGATAATTCAGTTTGATTTTTTGAGACTATGGGGTTAATTCATGGATCCCAAATCCCAAATCCCAAATCCCAAATCCCAAATCCCAAATCCCAAATCCCAAATCCCAATCCCTATCCGGCATTCAGCAGTTCCAGATGCTTCCCGAGATGGTTCTCGAGAACCTCGCGGTGAAGGGCGGTCTCCGTATCAAGGTTCTCCAGAATCGCGTCCCGAAACGGTCGACCCGCAGGGCTCTTTCCCACAGTCAGGACCGAGCCGTAGGTGACGTGGAGCAATTGCCGCCCGGGAATGGTTTCGAGGAAGATCTCTTCGCGGTCCCGGTTTCCTCCGAAGAGGGCGGAGATCTGTTCATCCGTGGTTGAGATAAGATAACTGTGCTTGTCCTCGGCGAACCGCGAACGGCTGTATTCGGCGATCTGGTCGAAGAGCGCGGGTTCGGTCCGGCAGGTGACCCGGAGGGCCTCCAGGTAGCTTGTCCCGGCTGTTTTGACGTGCAGGAGCGGTCCGCATATCCGGCCGATGATCGGGTAGATCGAGAATTTGTCCGAACCGGTGTGGATACTGACCTTGTAGGGTCCGAAGGTTCGGGCGATGGCTACGTGGCGCCGCAGCTCGGTCTCGAAAGAATTCAGATCCCCAATATAATCGATGCCTTTTTCAAACGCGCCGACGAACCGCGGGGCCAGGCTGACAACCGGTATCTCCCGCCGTTTGAGTTCGAGGGCAAAGAAGAGGTGCTCCAAGGGAGAGGTCGGCGAATCGGTTTCATCGACCGATACCTCCAGTTCCCGTTTTTCCGCAGGAACCGTTGCTGCAATATGAGCGGAGAGGATTCCACAGTGATCGATCGCACGGGCATACTTGACCGCAGCGCGATGAAGCGATTCGGAATCGAAACGGAGCGGTTCCCCCTGGCCGATGTCGAATTCCCGGCCCAGATAGCTTTCGGTCCAACCCCCCGAAAGAATGCCGTCCGCAACCAAGGCGTGAACCTGCGTTTTCAATGCTTCCTCATCCATGGTATCGGCCCGGTTTTCGACGAACTCCGAAGGGTCGAGGGTGAAAAAACAGAAGCCGGCCGATGCCGTGAGATCGATGTCCGCCACTGTTTTCAGATGGTCGGCATCCGCGCCCCAGGCTTCGTTGAAACCAGCCTCGGCCAGGGCGTTGCGGGCGGCGCCCATCACGTCGCCCGGCGTGCGCCGGGTGCGGTCCATTTCGCGGATGGACTGCTGGGCGAAGATCGGAGCGAAATCGTACCGTTGGGCGGCGGCCAGATGGCCGGGTGTGGCCAATCCAAGCCGGTCGCCGAATCCAAACGATTTACTCAAACCAAGGGGGGTGGGATCTTGAAGTGTCATGGGGGGAATTGGTTAATAGGATTGCAATTCAAACACGTGTTTGTATCTTGCCGACATGTCAACCCCTAAGCCGGATCAGCCGATCGCTTCGACCACGGCGCTGGCTCAGCATCTGGGGCTTTCCCGGTGGACGATTTCCCGGGTTCTGAACGGGCATCCCGAGGTCAAAGCCGAGACGGTTCTTCGGGTGCGCGATGCGATGAAGAAACTGGGTTTTGTCCCCAATCCCATGGCGCGTGGGTTGCGCGGTGCCCCTACGGGGATGATCGGCGTCTGCTTCCAGGGGTTTGATATTCCGATTTTTGTGCAAAAAATCGCCGTGCTCCAGGGGGCCTTGCGCGCGGCGGGTTACCGGGCGCTGATCGAATTGACCCATCGCGATCCAGACCTGGAACGCGAGGTGGTCCGTCACTTTTCGGCGGTGAAGGTTGAGGGTGTTGTGCTTGTGGGCGGTCCGACGCCGGGCGACCCTGCCGGGGTGATCCGCTTCCTTCAGGACCGGAAGATACCGACCGTGATCATCGATCCGGGCTTTCCCGCCTCCCTTCCGGTGGTTGAAGTGGATCGTCGTGCCGGCATGAAGTCTGTTCTGATCCATCTTCTGGGTCTCGGCCACGAACGGTTTGCACTGTTCGGAGTCGATCGGACGATGGTCTACGGCGCCAGCCGCTGGAGCGGGATTGAATCGATTATTGAGGAAAGGGGCCTTTCCATGGACGAGCAGTTCATCGTATTGACCGAGCCCGGAGGCGACGGCATGGACTATGACTACGGACGGCGATTGGCGGATCGTTTCCTCGATATGGGCGACCGGCCTACGGCTGTCATCGCCTTGAACGATCAGGTTGCCATCGGGGCCATGGCGCGGTTTGGGGAATCTGCCCTCACGGTGCCACGCGACATCTCGGTGGTGGGGTTCGATAATCTCGAGGTTTCAGCCCATGTGTCGCCGGGTCTGACCACAGTGGACCAGGGAGTCGTCAATTTGATGGAAACGGCTGTGGAAGTGTTGAAGGGTCAGCTTGAAGGCCCCGGGAATTCCGGTAAGCCACCCGTATTTATCCGGCCCAATCTGGTGATTCGGAAATCGACCGGCCCCAGGACCGGCTGAGAGGCTGTCTATAGACGGCCTCTGAGGCATTCGGGCACCGGTCCACGGAGCTGGGCCCTATTGGGCAAATTTCTCTTTATGGGCCCAGAGGCCGAGAGCGGGGTTGCTGATGTAGAATATCTCTTCACCGTCGGGCAGCGTATTGAAGCCATCCTTCAGTTCGTTCGGATTGTAGCGTAAGGCCATTTCGTCGTACGCGACAGCCTCGAAACCCACCGACCGGATCTCCTCGAGCGTCATGTTATCGCCGGGACAATAGGTGATCTTGAAACGTCCTTCCGATGAACCGTGGATAATGTGCGCCGCCGCACTGAGGTTGCGCCGCAGTTCCTCATTTTCCTCCACCGCTTTGAGTGTGGCAGGCGTTCCACAATAGCCAAACTTGCGAATCAACCGGTCAATGGTCGGATCCTCGCCGAACTCCTTGAGTGCCGGAGCCAGCACGACCAGTTCGCCGTCGTCCGCAATGGCCATGCGGGTGCGGTAGACCGCCTTGTTGCCCAGCCACGTGCTCTGGAATTCGTGCGGGTCGAGATAGACGACGATCTTCTTCGGCTCGCGGTCGAGCAGGATAATGTTCACCGCGCGCGCCAGCTTGCAGGCCTCCTCGAATACGGACACCTCCTCGCCGGAATAGAAGCCGCGCATGTGCATTTCGCGCGTGGTGTAATCCTGCTCCATCACTGTCAGGATATAGGTGATCGGCAATTCGCTCAGATACGTCTCGACCGCATGGTTGAATAGACGGCGCACCGGAGAATCGGTCTTTCCAAGAATGTTTTCGAGCCCCGCCACCGCGCCGAGAAAGTGCGATTTATTGATGATATCCGCCCCGCCCGCACCGACCACCACATTCTTGGTATAGTTGGCCATGCCGACCACTTCATGCGGCACCACCTGCCCGACCGACAGGATCAGGTCGTAGTCATCGAACAGCATCCGGTTGACTTCAACCTTCACGGTGTAGTCGACCTTGCCGCCGGATAACTCCGAGAGCATTTCTCCTTCGATCAATCCCTTTTGAACCACCTCGTTCCGCCAGTCGTGCACCTTGAAGGCCTCGAGAGGTATCGAGTCGCCGAACATCATGCGCAACTGCACTTCCGTCATCGGATTGTGAGTTCCAAGGGTTGGAAGAATGTCGACCTGGGCCGTCGCTGAAAGCTTCTCGTAGACCATCGACGTGATCGGACCCGCCATGGAATTCAGCCGGGTGTGATCCGGCGGCAGGATCAGAACCTTATTCAGCGGCTTTCCGCAATTTCCCAACGTTTCAAAAACCAGGTCGCGCAACTCATCCAGCTGGATGGAAACGTCTTTTCCGAATCTCTTGATCATAGGTAATCCTCCTGTTCGCAGACGTGAAGGGGTCAGGCCGTTGTTTGTATACGGTCTGACCCCAGACCGTATACAAACAACGGCCTGACCCCCTTCTTTCAAGGGCCTCGTCTACACTATATAGGTCGAGGCGGAGGTTTCGCCGCCACGGCCGGTCCAATTGGTGTGAAATACCTCACCGCGCGGTTTATCGATGCGCTCATAGGTGTGCGCACCAAAATAGTCGCGCTGGGCCTGAAGCAGGTTGGCCGGGAGGCGGGCGGCGCGGTAGCCATCGTAATAAGCCAGTGCGGCACCGATCGCCGGCATCGGGATGCCCAGTTCGACCGACTTCATGATCACCCGACGCCAGGCAGCCTGCGCGTTTTCAAGCGCACCCTTGAAGAATGGATCGAGCAGCAGGTTGACGAGGTCGGGGTTGGAATCGAACGCCTCCTTGATCTTGCCGAGGAAAACCGAACGGATAATGCATCCCCCGCGCCACATCAGCGCGATGCCTCCATTATTGAGCGCCCAGCCGTATTCTTCGGCTGCGGCCCGCATGAGCTGATAGCCCTGCGCATAGGAGACGATCTTCGAAGCGTAGAGCGCCTGCTTGAGGTCCTCGATCATCGCGGCCTTGTCACCGTCGAAGCTTGCATCGGGGCCGCTCAATATCTTGGAAGCGGCAACCCGCTCGTCCTTCAGCGCAGAGAGGCATCGGGCGAAGACGGCCTCGCCGATGAGCGTCAGCGGCTGACCAAGGTCGAGTGCTGAAATCGCCGTCCATTTCCCGGTCCCCTTTTGCCCGGCGGTGTCGAGAATCTGATCGATGACGGCTTCGCCCTCTTCAGTCTTGAAGCCCAGGATGTCGCGCGTGATTTCGATGAGGTAGGAATCGAGCTCGCCCTCGTTCCAAACCTTCAGAACTTCATGCATCTCTTCGTTCGAGAGGCCGAGCCCTTCCTTCATCATCTGATAGGATTCGCAGATCATCTGCATGTCACCGTATTCGATCCCGTTGTGGACCATCTTGACAAAGTGCCCCGCACCGTTTTCACCGACCCAGTCGCAACAGGGTTCGCCCGCATCTGTCTGGGCGGAAATTTTCTGAAAGATCGGTTTCACCGCCGGCCACGCAGCGGGCGATCCACCCGGCATGATGGACGGGCCGAGCAATGCGCCTTCTTCGCCGCCGGAGACGCCGGTGCCGATGTAGAGAAGACCCTTGCCCTCGACATATTCGGCGCGGCGGATCGTATCGGGAAAGTGGCTGTTGCCGCCGTCGATCACGATATCGCCTTCTTCAAGATACGGGATGATCTGTTCGATGAAATCGTCCACCGCCTGGCCGGCCTTGACCAGCAACATCACTTTGCGTGGCCGTTTGAGGTTGGCACACAGCTCTTCGATGCTGTGGCAGCCAATGAAATTCTTACCCGCGCCGCGTCCGGCCACGAATGCGTCGACCTTTGCCACCGTGCGATTGAAAACCGCCACGGTGAAACCCTTGCTCTCCATGTTGAGCACGAGGTTTTCGCCCATGACTGCCAACCCGATTAGTCCAATATCTGCTTTCATTTTAGTCTCCTTGATTAGGTGAAGGGTGGGGTGCCTTGAAAACTGTTAAGACAAACGTTTCAGAAAAACCACAGAGGACACAGAGGAAGGGTGAGGTTGCGTGGATACTCTGTGCTCTCTGTGTCCTCTGTGGTAAAAAAATAACTACACTTTGTATCTTCACTTTCAGTGAATCCGAAAACTCTGCCATATTTCCCGTAACCTATTGGAATGCAGAAATATATGGATATTTCAGTTTGATTTTATGAGACTATGAGGTTAAGACAGTCTCTTAGTTCCAGTGGGGCTCTTCCGGCAGGGCCGCATCGAATTCGTCCAGTCGCTTCTGCTGATATTCACCGGCATAGGTGCCTTCGAAGAACCTGGCGAGTCCCTCTCCGGCCAGACCCTGCCACGAGGCCTCCTCGTTTCCGGGCACGATCGGGAAAAAGAGCGCGTTGTTTTCGGCGGCGGCCTTATAGTCACCGGGCGCATCGCCGATCATCAGGATCTTGGCCGAGTCATAGCCCTTGCCCTCGGTTGCAAAATGAATGTGCTCCGTCTTGGTCCCGTGTTCCTGTCCGGCAATCATTTCGATGTAGCCCTCGATCTTGTTCTCCTCCCACTCGCGGGTCAACGCTTCGAGCGGTGTCTGCGATACAACGATCATATCGGCCTTGCCGCGCCCCTGTTCGAGGACGTCCTTCACGAAGGGGAAGGGCGAGATCCCGTAGACCATGTCGGTGATGCGTTCGTTGACTTCGAGGCTCCACGCCAGGAGCTTTTTGAGTTCCTCGTTGCCCGTGGTTTCCACTTCGGTTGCCAAGGTCGGATTCCCCAGCTTTGACTCGCGTTGGATCCAGGCGGACATTTCGGCAAATTCAGGAACACCTACGCCGCGCTCGATCGATTCGTGCCGTTCGCGCAGCAGCTTGAGAAAGCGTTCCAATGCCAGGAAGCGGTTGCACCCGCGGGTTTTGCTGTAGAGGTTGATAAACTCCCATACCTCGCGCGCGACTTTGCTGACCGACTGCACACTCATGTGCTTGATTACCGCCGGACAGAAGCATTCCTTCTGCTTGATTTCCATCGTATCGAACACACAGCCATCGCTGTCGAATCCAATAAAGAAGTCGTGCTGCTTCGGCAGCGCTTTCAGTTGTGCAACATAGTCCATGCTTGGTCTCGGTGAGTCTGGTTAACGGTAATCTTCGGGAACGTATGTTTCGAGTTTCTGCTCGGCGAAGGTGGGTTCAAATCTCGTAAAGCGCTGGAGGTTCCCGATCCTCGGAACACTCGGCCAGTCTTCGCCGATGAGCGGTGTGCAGTAGTCGACAAATTCGTCGGTGACGTCGCAACCGTCCTTGGTGATCCATTTGGAGGGGAAAAAGCGTTCGGAATTGGCGACCAACTCGAGCGGCGCCTTGTCGTAGCGCACCTGGTAGATGAGCCCCGGCTCACGCAGGATGGTCGACATGTACCCGCCCTCGCCGGCCACGGCCAAAAGGACGGCTTTCTGTCCGGCGCGGTAGGCCTCATCGAGGTCGACCGTCGACGCATAGGTTGCCGTCGCACGCTGATCGGTGCCATAGGTCTGTCCACGGGCGTTGCCCGCAGCCTTGATCCCATTCGCGTTCAGGTAGTTCACCAGCGCCTGCTGGACGGTGGTTTGGCTGGCGCCAAACTGGGCATGGCCAAACTTGTCTTTCGTGAAGCCGAGGTCGCCGACATCGCAGCCTTCGCTCAGCACGACGATCGCACGACCGCGCTCTCTGACCTTCCCGTTGATCTTGTCCGCCATATCCGCCATAGAGAGGCCGGCCTCGGACAGAAAGATCAGCAGAGGCATTTCGCGCTTTGGATCGGCCAGTCGGGCCGCAGCCGGGATAAAGCCGATCTTGCGCCCCATTGCCTGGAGAACCAGCACGGGGTCAGCGGGTGAGGAGCCGCGGTTTTCCTCTTCCGCATTCTGTACAATGTGACTCCAGTAACGGGCAACCGAACCATAACCGGGCGTATGGTCGATCAGCTTGAATTCGCTGTCACCGACATCGTTGTCGATGGTCTTCGGAACGCCGATACCGATGACGTCGAGTCCGCGTTCCCGCGCCAGCAGGGCAATCTTGTTCGCGGTGTCCATCGAATCGTTGCCTCCATTGTAAAGGAAATAGCCAATATTGTGCGTCCGCAACACCTCGACCACGCGGTTGAAATCTTCCTGCTGATGCGACTTGATCTTGTAGCGGCAGGTCCCGATTGCGCCGGCGGCGGGCGTGTTGCGCAGCAGCGCGACTTCTTCATCGGCTTGCACGGAAAGATTGAGAAGCTCCTCCTTGAGCACCCCTTCTATCCCATGCCAGCCTGCATAGAGGGTTCCAACCTGATCCGGAAACGCTTTCGCCGCTTCGATTATGCCGCGCAACGAACTGTTGATGACCGGCGATGGTCCGCCGGATTGCGCTATCAGAAGATTTTTTTTGGCCGCCATCTTCCCCCCTTGAGTTCAAACGCCGGTATAGGCGGAGAAACCGCCATCGACTGGAATAATTACACCGGATACGAACGCGGCAGCTTCCGAAATCAGAAAATGAATCGTTCCATATACTTCATGCTGCTCCCCGAAGCGGCGGAAAGGCGTCTTATTTATCACCTGCTGCCCGCGCTCGGTAAATGAGCCGTCTTCGTTGATCAGCAGCGCACGGTTTTGATTGCCGATGAAGAACCCCGGCGCCAGGGCGTTCACGCGAACCTTGTCTCCATACTTGACGGCCATTTCGGTGGCCATCCATCTGGTAAAATTGTCAATCGCGGCCTTCGCGTTGGAATAACCCAGCACACGGGTCAGCGCCTGGGTGGCGGACATGGAGGAAAAATTGATCACGCAACCGGACTTCTGCGCCTTGAATGCCTTGGCAAAAGTCATGGTCGGCATGACCGTTCCCTTCAGGTTCAGGTCCAGCACTTTGCTGTAGGCCTCGATTTTCAAATCAAAAACATCCTGATCGGGGCCAATGGTGGCGCCGGGCATGTTTCCGCCCGCACCGTTGATCAGCACGTCGAGGCGTCCGAGGTTCGCCATGAGTTTTTCATAGACCGCGTCAAGCGCCGTCTGATCAAGGACGTTGCAAGCATAGCCGCAGCACTTGTCGGAGATCTTTTTTGCCTCTTCGACGGTCTTGTCCACCACTTCCTCAAACAGATCCAGATAGATGACATAGGCACCCTGTTCCTGTAGATACTTTGCCGTTCCGCCCGCCAAAACACCCGCCGCGCCGGTTATGGCGATCACCTTGTCCGATAGGTCGAATAAATTGCTCATCTTGCTCTCCCCGTTATTAGCTCAAATGTTTGAGATATGCCTTCTGTTCGACCCGCACAAGAAAAAACTAGCTTTTATTGGACGGCAAACCACTGTCTCAAAAGTTTGAGGAGACCCCATGGCCGTCGGTCAGAAACAAATCGCAGAAAAAGTGGGCGTATCGATTGCCCTGGTGTCGCGCGTGCTGTCCGGCCGTGCGGAGGAAATCGGTATTGCGTCTGACACCATCGAACGGGTCACCAGGGCCGCGAAGGAAATGGGCTATGTACCCAGCGCAGCCGCCCTGACCCTGAAAGGAAAGGCCACCCGCACGATCGGCGTGGCGGTCTATGACTTCAATGACCCCTTTTTCGGCGCGTTGATCAGACAGATCCAAATCCAAGCCCACGAGCACAATTACTCCCTGGTCCTGGCCGGATTTCTCAGCCGGATTCCCGATGAGCAGGATCTGCAATCCCTCCATAAGCACGCAATCGACGGGCTGGTTGTTCTTGGGTCCGATGACACGGAGGCCCGGTGGCTCAAGAACTTCAACCACCTCCCGATTGCCCGGATCGGTCATGGCGTCCCGGCCGAGGCCAGCGTCAGGGTCACCGTGGATGAAGTCGACGCAGCGCGACAGCTCATGGACTTTCTGGTGCATGGCGGGCGGCGAAATCCGGTCTACCTCTGCGGTCCGCTACCGGCACACCGTTTGCGAAAAGCGGCCTTTGAGCAAGCCGCCGCGGTCCGCGACCTGCAGCTTCCCGCAATTGTATCCGGTGAAGGCGATGCCGTCGCCGCAGGACGACAGGCCACGCGTGAACTGATCAACACCGGGCACACCGTCGACGCATTGATTTGCGCAACCGACCAGGTCGCGATCGGAGCCTTGCAGACCCTGCACCAAGCCGGTGTCGATGTACCCGGAAAGATCGCTGTGACCGGTTTTGATGGTATTGCCGCAGCCGAACAGTTCATCCCTGCCATCACCACCCTTCTGCAACCCATAGAAGAAATTGTTCGGCATGCCTTCAGGGCGATCATCGAACCCGGGCAAAGCAACGAGATCCTCCTGCCCGGAAAATTCATTGCCCGCCAGACGAGCTGACCCGTATCCCGTCGATAACCACTGCTTCCTCGAAGAGAGATGAACCGCAATCCCCCCCTTTTACCGACTGTTGTTTATTTGCTCATTCTGGGGTTTTCCGTTTGTCTTACTTGCAGCTGTTCGCGTGAGTCAACGTCAGGGTCCGACGAAACGGGTGATGGATTTTCCGATCGAATCATCGTGCAACTCGATTGGGTGGCCGAGCCCGAGCACGGCGGGTTTTACCAGGCCGAAGCCCTCGGTTTCTTTGAGGATGAAGGACTTGATGTAGACCTGATACAGGGTGGACCCAATGCCTTCGTGCACCAGAAGATCGCCACCGGCCAGGCCCAATTCGGGCAATCGGATTCCACCAATACACTGCTGGCCATTGCAGAGGGATTGCCTCTGATCAATGTCGCGGCGGTGTTTCAGCATGATCCCTCGGTCCTGATGCTGCATGAAGGGAATCCGATATCCTCTTTCGAGGAACTCGAGGGCAAGACCATCATGGCCCGACCGGAATGGGTATTTCTGGCGTTTCTGCGCCAGAAATACGGTATCGAGTTCAATGTGCTTCCGCAGAATTTCGGGCTGGCGCAGTTTCTTGCCGATCCCGGATTTATCCAACAGGGCTTTTATATAGCGGAACCGTTCTTCATTGAGAGGGAGGGAATCACCCCAAAATACCTCTACGCATGGGATTCCGGGTTCGATGCCTACACCGTGATCATCGGCAACCGGGACTTCGTCCGCCGGTTTCCCGAAGTGACCAGAGCCTTCCTGCGGGCGTATATCCGGGGCTACCGGAGTTACCTGACCGAAGATCCCGAACCCGCCCACGACATCATGTTGCGGATCAATCCAAAAGTTTCGGACGAGTATCTTGGGTATTCCCGCCGGATGATCATTTCAGAAGAACTGGCCACGGGGCCGAACGGAAATATCGATGCGATCGGGTGGATATCCCGGGAACGTTTCTCCACCCAGATTGACCAGTTGGAGGACCTCGGGATTTTGAAGAAGGGCGCTGTTTCTGTAGATCAGGTCATGTCCGATCACTTCCTTCCGCACTGAATCTCCAGGATTCTTTTAAGACAGCCTCTTGGGGTGCCCTCGTGGATCGCCACAAACGAAATGATGGGGATGACAATCGGTCCCGGGATTGCAGGAGAGGTCCCATGGTGATGGAAGTGAATATTTGTATTGCTATTGTTGAATTAGTTCGGTTCGTTTTTCTGCTATGTTAAAAGAAAAGCTTCAAGAGATTGATCAACTTAAGTCAAAACTTGCCAAGGTTGAGCAGGCCCTGCTCAATGAACTGCATACTATTGTGGGCTTCGCCAGTCGTTCGGATCTGGTAAAGAAACTGCAGAGTATAGCCTCTCCCAAGGCCAAAAAGACAGGCAGGAAAGCAGCTAAGAAATCGGCTCGAAAAACGACAAAGAAGGTCGCCGGGAAGTCGGTCAAAAAGGTTGCCAGGAAGTCGGTCAAAAAGGTTGCCAAAAAAGCGGTCACAAAGGTTGCCAAGAAAGCGGGTCGCCGTCGGAAGCGGACCACCATCACGCCTCAATTGCGCAACGATATCATCGCCGAGATCAAGGGCGGGGCCACCGGCGCTGCCGTGGCGAAAAAGTTCGGTGTATCGGTTCCGACCGTGCAGAATATCAAGAAAGCCGCGGGACTCATCCGGAAGAGCTGAGCCCGTCTTTCGCACCGTAGTTTATCTGCCCGGCCGTTCGACGGCCGGGCTTTTCTTTTTCAGGGCCTCCATGTCCTATCTTCAAGCGAACAGCAACGGTCATCTGCACGACGCCGAGGCGCCGACAATTTCGCCATTGGACCGGGGATACCTTTACGGCGATTCCGTTTATGAGGTCTGGCGGACCTTTGGCGACCATGTCTTTTCTTTTTACGAGCACTGGGAACGATTGGAGCGGTCGGCCGGGGCGATCGGTCTGTCTCTCCCGGTTGATCGGGTGAGGTGCCTGACCGAGATCGGACGAACTGTAGCCGCTTATCGGGCGGAGACCGGGTGGAGTGGCGCCTGCTATATTCGACTGCAGGTTTCGCGGGGAACCGGACCCTTGGGCCTCGATCCCGTTCTGTCCGACCGGGCTCGCTGGACGCTCTTCGTCCGAGGGTTGGATCAGTTGGATCGCACGGTTCTTGTGCGTGGCCGGAGTCTCAGCGTGGCTCGCAGGTTCCGTCGCAACGCCCGGATCACCGTCGATCCCGCCTCGAAGACAGGAAACTATATGAACAACCTTCTCTGCCTGCGGGAGGTTCGGGCCAGAGGCGCCGCCGACGCGGTGATACTCAACCAGAGTGGCGAGGTTACCGAAGCGCCGACCTCGAACCTTTTCTTTGTCAACAATCGCCGGATCTATACGCCGCCACTGTCCAGTGGAGTCCTGGGCGGGGTGACGAGACAGATCATCCTTTACCGCCTCCCGCGGCCCGAGGGTGTTTCGGTAATCGAGCGACTGATCACCGAGTCTCAACTGGGCGACTTCAATGAGTGCTTTCTTGCCTCCACCACCAGGGATATCGTGCCGGTTTCGACCATCGACCAACACCGATACAACGTCGGCCCCGGTACGGTCACCATGAAATTCAAGACGGCCTTTGCCTCCTATATGGAAGCGAATCCGGGAGTTGGATTCGAGGGATGAACCCGGCCACCCAAAACAAACCATTGCAACTGTGTTGCCCGAGCAAGCTTGTTTTTCGGATATCGCTATGTCTGCAACGCCTTCGGCTGCCCGGGCATGTCCCGGCGTAGCAAAGCGAAGACGGAAGGACAGCCCTCCACAGAGAATCCAGCTGGAGGGTCGTGCTCCCGCGCGACCGCCCGAAGCCCAAACACTCAAACAAACCGTAGTGTGCAACGTAGTGCACTACGGTTTGTTTGAAGACCAAAAACAATACGTAGCACAATGGTTTGTTCTGGATGCATGAAGGTGCCGGCTCGTCTGAGGCAGACCCCGATTAATAACGTTTCAAACTGGCATCGACGGTCCGCGCCCAGGCGTCGATGCCACCACGTATATTGGTGACCTTGGCGAAACCTTGGTCATTGAGAAATTGCATGACTCTCAGGCTGCGATGGCCGTGATGGCACAACACATAGATCTGTCGATCCTGCGGAAGGGTATCGATTGCCCCGGGGATTTGTCTCATGGGGACGTGCATGGCGTTTTCGATCCGGCAGATTGCAAGTTCAAACGGTTCGCGAACGTCGATCACGATGTCCTCGGGATTGGTTTCCAGACGGTGATGTACATCGATCGGGTCCATCTCGGGGGGCAGTGATTCCCTGGACCCTTCGCTGCATGTCGGTTCATAGCGATCCGGGGTGATTTCCGTTATGATCGGTGTGTCAGAACAGAGCGGGCAGTCGGGATCAGATCGAATGCGCAGCCGCTGAAACTGCATCTCGAGCGCATCAACCACCAGAAGGGTTCCTCGCAATGACGGTTCGATACCAACGATGGATTTGATCGCTTCCATGGCCTGCAGGCTGCCGATCACCCCGCAGAGCGCACCGAGAATGCCTGCTTCGGCACAATTTGGGACCGTCCCCGGTTCGGGTGGGGCGGGAAAGAGGCATCGATAACAGGGTCCGCCGGCGCGCGTGTCGAACAGGCTGACCCGGCCTTCGAACCGGAAGAGGCTTCCATAGACCAGGGGCCGTCCGGTAAGATGAGCCGCGTCCGTATTGAGATATCGGGTCGGGAAATTGTCAGATCCATCGACGACAAGATCGTAACTGGAAAAGAGATCGATCACATTGGCTGCCGTGACCCCATCCGGATGGAGGCGTATGCGGACGTTGGGATTGATACCGGAGAGAGTCCGGGCGCCGGACTCGATCTTTGGGCGACCTATATCCTGGTCCCGGTGAAGGATCTGTCGCTGCAGGTTGTGGGCCTCAACCCGGTCGAAATCAGCCAGTCCGATCGTTCCCACCCCGGCGGCGGCCAGATATAGAGCCACCGGGCTTCCCAGACCTCCGGCCCCGATTACCAGGACACGGGACGCCTTCAGCCGTTTCTGTCCATCGAGACCGACCTCGGGCAGCATGAGATGTCGGCTGTATCGGGCCGTTTCGTCGCTGGATAGATCAGCGGATCGATGATCGGTATGTTTCGGTCGCGGATTGTTGGGAGGGTTCATTATCTCAGTTCAAACGGTCCGAACGGGGGGTCATTGCTCAATATCATGCATGCCAATGCGTGATATTGAGCTTTGACCCCTTCAAACCGAACGAACGGGGGTCATTGCTCAATATCATGCATGCCAATGCACAATATGTGCTTTGACCTCTTCAAACCGAACGAAAGCCACCCGAAGGGGTCAAACCTTGATTCCTGCATTGGCATGCACGAATGCAAGGAATGACCCCGTGACCCCTTCAAGCAACCCCCGATCCAGCCTCCGCCATTGACCTGTGTAGAACTGGGCGGGATGGTAGCGCGATGAAGGATAGGTATGTTGTCATCATGGCCGGAGGGCGGGGCGAGCGGTTCTGGCCGGAAAGCCGGCTGCGTCGGCCCAAGCAATTGCTGCCCATCGCCGGCGAGGAGGCGATGCTGACCCAGACCCTGAATCGGCTTCCGGGTTTGGTGCCGCTTGAGAACACACTCGTCCTGACCAACCGGGAGCAGATCGATTCCGTTCGTGAGGTCTGCCCCTCACTTCCGGCAGAAAATATCATCGCCGAACCCGAGGGGCGGGATACCGCGGCGGCGGTTGGTCTGGCCACCCTCATGGTCAAGCGCCGTTCCGCTGATGCCTCGCTTGCCATGCTCCCCGCCGACCATGTGATCGCGAATCACGAACGATTTCGGGCCGTGCTCGAAGCCGCCTTCCTCGCCGCCGAACAGGACCCTGTTCTTGTCACCATCGGGATCGTGCCGACTGAACCGGCCACCGGCTATGGCTATATTCAGAAGGGGGAACCAATGGGCGATCTGAATGGTCGTTCACTGTTTGCGGTCCGACGTTTTGTGGAAAAGCCGGACCTGGAGACAGCTCGGAAATACCTCGATTCGGGAGATTTTTTCTGGAACGGCGGGATGTTTGTCTGGCAGGTCTCGACCATTGAGAGGGCATTCGAGGAGCACGCACCTGAACTTCGGAAGGCCTTTGTCGAACTGGAGGCGGACATGATCGAAGGCGGGGATTTCGAAACGGTCCTGTCCCGGCACTTTCCAAAGTTGCCCAGGATCTCCGTCGATTTTGCCATCATGGAAAAGGCACGCAACGTGGTCACCGTTTCCGCGGATTTTGACTGGGACGATGTCGGCGCCTGGCCGGCGGCGGCGCGGCACATGAACCCGATGGGCGAAGGCAATGTCTCGCGGGGCCGGGCCCTGGTTGAAAACGGTTCCGGCAATATCATTGTTTCGGATCCGGATCATCTGGTGGCCTTGGTCGGTTGTGACAACCTGGTGGTCGTGCATACCGACGATGCCACGCTCGTTTGCCCGAAGGGCGAGTCCCAGCGTATCAAGGATCTGGTGAAGCGGCTGGGCAGGAACCCGGTCGATCGGGAATTGCTCTGAACTCCAGGTTGAGGATCGGCATGCGTTGTCTCGGGATCGACTATGGTGAACGCCGCATCGGGTTGAGTTTCGGTGACGACCTTGGAGTGGCCACGCCGCTTCCGGCGATCATCGCCGATGACCGGCTCGATCGCCTCGAGGAGGTCGCGTCCGTGATAAGGAACCGACGGATAACCGCCCTGGTGGTCGGTTATCCTCTGAACATGGATGGAACAGCGGGGTTCAAGGCGCGCGAGGTCGACCTCTTCATCCACGACCTTTCCGAACGGACCAGCCTGCCCGTTCATCGCGTCGACGAACGGCTGACCACGGAGGTTGCCCGCGCCCATCTGCCCAAGGGCCGGGACGACGAGATGCGCCGATCAGGTCGTGTCGACTCAATGGCCGCTGCGATAATTCTCCAGGATTTCCTCGACCAGCACCTCGGGCACGACCCCATGGTCGGTGGTCACACCGAGCCCTGAATGACAATGCGTTGGAAATGCATATGCTCGTATGATGGCAGTTCGTTTCACGGATGGCAGAGCCAGGCGAATGCAAGAGGGGTCCAGGACGAAATCGAGGAGGGCCTGGCCTCGATTCTCAAGAAGCCGGTTCGTATCCATGGTAGTGGGAGGACTGATACAGGCGTGCACGCGCTCGGACAGGTGTTCCACTTCGATGCGGACTGGAGGCATGGAGGAGGACGGTTGGCGGCCGCGCTGAGGAGACGTTTGCCGACCTCAATCCTGGTCAAATCGGCTGTCGTGGCATCACCTGGCTTTCACGCCCGATTCGACGCGGTGGGGAAGCGTTACCACTACCGGATCGTCGTGGGGGCGGTCGAACCGCATGAAGTTGCCACCTGCCTTGCGGTGAGGGCCCCCCTGTCGCTTGATCTCATGGAGGAAACCGCGCGGATGCTGCTTGGCCGGCACGACTTCGCAGCATTTTCGGCCGGAAACGGCGATGTGATCGAGGACACGACCAAGGATCTGCGTCTGCTCCGAATGACGCGCCGTGGCAGACGCATGAAAATCACCTTGGAAGCCAGTGGGTTTCTTTACCATATGGCCCGCAGTCTTGTGGGTGTCCTGCTGAGCGTCGGGATGAAGCGGCTCGATCCCGACGATGTCAGACGGGTGCTTGAGAGTGGTAATCGTATTCCAAAGATTGAGACCACCCCGGCCCGTGGTCTCTTTCTGGAGAAAGTCTTTTACCCAAGAAAGTGATGGACCTCGGCGGATGGCTGGACGGATTTTTCGATGTCTTTTTTCCCCGGAGTTGCGTCTCGTGTGGGAAGGTGGTCGAAGCGGGAGATTTCAGGCATCTCTGTGCGGGCTGTGGTCGAAGGGTGGTCTATGCGGGCTCACCCCGGTGTGATACCTGTGGATACCCGATATTCGGAGCGGTTGAATCCGGGCGGTCCTGCCCGCATTGTCTGCACCTTCGGCCTGAATACAGGGTGGGCCGGACGGCCTGCCTGTTTCAGGGTCCGGTGCGGGCTCTTGTCCATGCCCTCAAATACGAACGGGCCGAATACGTGGCGCGGGATCTGTCGATTCTGGCGGTGCACAGCCCCGGATTTCTCGACCATCTCCGGGGGGCGGTTCTGGTCCCCGTGCCGCTGCATCGGCGGAAATTGAGGGAACGCGGCTACAATCAGAGCGAACTGATCGCCCGACGGCTCAGTGCGGTCGGCGGGTCCTCGATTCGGGTGGAGAACCTGCTGGAGCGAGTCGTCGACACACCGTCCCAGACCCACTACAGCCGGAAAGACCGCCAGACCAACCTGAAAAATGCTTTTGCTTTGGCCGGGAACGCCGCGATAATGGCCGATACACGATACGTTCTCCTCGATGATGTCTTCACCACGGGTTCCACCCTCAACGCATGTGCCAAGGTTCTGCGCCGCTCAGGCGTGAAGGATCTGGATATTGCCACGATTGGTCACGGATAACAGCACTGGCTGATTCAGCATGGGTCGATCACAGCCGAAATTGACAACGAAGATCCGGGAAGTATGTCCCGGCACCTCAAACCATGGCACTTTTCAGTAAACCCAAATACTCAACCGTCACCGTCCGCAAACGGGACATACCCGAAGGATTGTGGAAAAAATGCCCGCTTTCGGGTGAGCTGGTGTTTGCCAAGGAACTGGAAGCCAACCAGCAGGTGGTGCCCAAGAGTGGTTATCACTTCCCGATTACCTCGTACGAGCGGTTGCGATTTCTGGTTGATGAAGGGAGTTTTGAGGAATTCGACCTCAATCTTCGCTCTGTCGATGCCCTGGGATTTGTTGATTCCGTGCCCTATACGGAACGTCTGAAGAAAAACCGCAAATTGAGCGGATTGGAGGAGGGAGTGGTCTGTGGGGTGGGGGCCATCGACCAGATTACGGTTTCGCTGGCGGTGATGGACTTTCGGTTCAGCGCCGGATCCATGGGTTCGGTCGTGGGCGAAAAGATCACGCGGGCGATTGAGCGTGCTGTCGAACGGGGCATTCCTCTGATCATCTTCTCCGCGTCGGGTGGCGCTCGCATGCAGGAGGGCATCCTCAGCCTGATGCAGATGGCCAAGACAAGTGCCGCGCTCGCGCGTCTGGACGATGCGAAACTTCCCTTTATATCCGTTCTGACCAACCCGACCACCGGGGGCGTGACCGCAAGTTTCGCCGCCCTCGGCGATGTCATTCTGGCCGAACCCCGTGCACTGATTGGATTTGCCGGCCCCCGGGTGATCAAGGAGACCACTCAGAAGGACCTTCCAGAGGGTTTTCAGAGTTCGGAATTCCTGCTCAAGCATGGCCTGATCGACCAGATCGTAACGCGAACCGAGATGCGTGACCGGCTCCGGGAAATTCTCGGTCTGCTCGGATTCTCGGGCAGCGCCCAAGTGAACGGATAGAGGTCAGAGGACGGACCGAACGGGGGGTCATTGCTCGACATCTTGCATGTCAATGCGAGATGTGAGCTGTGACCCCTTCAAACCGAATGCCACCCGAAGGGGTCAAACCTTGATTCCCGCATTGGCATGCACGAATACAAGGAATGACCCCGTGACGATGCCATGCGAGATGTGAGCTGTGACCCCTTCAAACGCCGCGCCTTATCGACTGCGTTCGAACCGAACGAGTCGTGCTTGCCGTCGTGAGCCCTGATCTCCAGCGTCCGCTTCTGTGAGTTCCTCCTCCAAACTGGAAGACTATAACGCGGTCCGACATTATCTCTACGGCCTCAAGCACCATGGTGCCAAGTTCGGGATTGATCGTATGCGACTGCTGGCCGAGCGCCTCGGTCATCCGGAAAGATCCTTCCCGGTCATCCATATCGCTGGAACCAACGGCAAGGGATCGGTGGCGGCCATGGTCGAGTCAATTCTCCGACGCAGCGGTCACCGGACCGGGCTTTTCACCTCCCCGCACCTGGTCAGGCAGGGTGAACGAATCCAGGTCGATCGTGAGATTCTGCACGAGGAAAGCATTGTCGAATACACTCGCGAGTTGAAGCCCGTGGCCGACGCCATGGCCAGGGTCAATCCGGACGACCATCCGAGCTTCTTCGAATTCATGACCGCGATGGCGTTTCTCCATTTCGCCCGGGAGAAAGTGGACGTGGGCGTGATTGAGGTGGGCTTGGGAGGTCGATTGGATGCTTCCAATGTGGTTCGACCGGATGTCACCGCAATCACATCGATCGGTCTCGATCATTGTGATATCCTCGGAGACACCATCGAGAAGGTCTCTCGGGAAAAGGCCGGCATCATCAAGCAGGGCGTGCCCGTCGTCCTGGGTCCGGTCTCGGACGATGCCGAAGCGGTCATCCGATCCGCCTGTCGGGAGAGGGGATCGTCACTCGTGACGGTTGAGGAACGCTTCGGGTTGAAGGTTGAGAACTACCCCGAGACAAACCTCGAAGGCGATTATCAGCGTATCAATGCGGGGACGGCCACTCTCATCTGTGAAGAACTCGAACCCTCGATACCGGTATCGAGGGACGCGATTATCAGCGGTTTGGAGTCCGTGGTCTGGCCCGGGCGCTGGCAGCGCCTCGAAGTGGATGGTCGTACCGTGATTCTGGATGCGGCCCATAACGTGGATGCGGCCGCCTGGATGGCGAGGAATCTGGCCCGTCATGTGGCGGAAACCGGCAGGAAACCGATCGTGGTGGTCGGTTGTCTCGGTGAAGAACGGGCGGCGGCTCTGTTGGCTGTCGTGGCCGAACATGCCCGTGACATATACCTCGTGGTTCCCCATCAGCCGCGGGCCTCCGGGTTTGGCGTTTTGGAGGGATTGGTGCCGGATTCGTTTGCGGGGCGATGCCATCGCACCACGGTTGGAGAACTCTTCCCAGCCCCCGGTACCTGCACCATAGGTCGGCCTGGGGACTCGGTCGTCGTGACCGGATCGATTTACCTGCTGGGCGAGGTGCTGGAAAAGATCGAATATGCCGAACCGCTGAACCAGGGCATGCTGCAGGACTTCTGATCGGCGAAACCGATCCGGGGTGGAGGAGGGGAGGAGGAGAAGTAGGAAGTTAGAAGGAAGAAGGAAGAAGTGGGAAATCGAGTCAGGGACATTCGCTGGGACGCGAATGAGGGTTTATGATCCCATCCAGCCATCCAGCCATCCAGCCATCCAGCCATCCAGCCATCCAGCCTGTCCCGGCGTATCGCAGAGTAGCCGGACCAATTCGTCCGACGCTTCCTGTTGGCGGAAAACCAGGAGACGAGGGGGACAGGACCCTTTTGTCACGAGTCAAGCAATGACCCCGTCGATCCGTGTATCCGAATTATCGTCTCCTATGAGTGACTGATTATCTGAAATAGGTCACTTATAGGTTGCTATTTGATGTAATATGGCTACTTATCGGTGACATGAGAATGGAAATGCGACAGATTCTTCTTCGACATCTGGACCGACACGTTTCTGAATTGAACGAGCTTCGACGGTTGGTTTCGCGTCCGGCACGGGGTTGGTTGCGGGCGGTTCGGGAGGCACTGGGGCTCAGTCAAAACGCGGTTGCATCCAAACTGAGCTTAACTCGCGGGGCATGGACCAAGATGGAAAACACGGAAGCGCGCGAGGGAATATCGCTCGCGACGTTGCGACGCGCTGCTGATGCCCTGGACTGCGAACTCGTTTACTTCCTTGTTCCGCGCGAATTGGTCGCGGAAACTTTCACTGATCTTGCGAAAGCAAACGATCCTGCAATGGGTCATCTCGCAGCAACCGAGCACTCGATGGCATTGGAGGGGCAGGCGGTCGGTGACTTGGCTGCGAAGGAGCAACCGTCGCGGTGAAACCGAACGAGATTTTCGGAAGCCTTGATGGCCAGACCCCGCTGACAGATGACGAGAGGCTGGAACTGCGCCCAAGTTTCTCCACGCGTAGAGAGTTGAATGAGGCAGAACGTCTGAACATCAATACAGCACGGATCTGGGCGATGCGAGGCGCCGTGCTCGGTCGTTCTGATTTGCTGACCGATGTGTTTGGTCGCGAGTTGCACCGACGGATGTTCAACCAGGTTTGGAAGTGGGCGGGGCGTTATCGGAAGACGGAACGCAATCTTGGTTGGGAGCCGCACCGCATACCGGAAGGTGTGCGGGTTGCATTTGACGATACTGCTTTCCGGCTGAACCACGAAACGTATCCATTGCACGAGTGTGCGATCCGCCTTCACCATCAGCTCGCGGTGATTCACCCCTGGGTCAATGGCAACGGCCGCCATGCCCGATTGATGGCCGACCTCCTGGTGGCATCCGGGAAGGGGAAACCATTGACCTGGGGCGCGGAAGCAAATCTCGCCGCGTCCGGAACTGCCCGCTCCTGCTACATAGATGCAATCCGAAAAGCGGACGGCGGCGACTTCGGTCATCTATTGAAGTTTGCCAGGAGTTGATGGCGAATCCAATCGGTTCGCGCTCAGAACCTGGAACTTCTGGCCCATGATTCCGGGATGGAGCAGGGATTTCAGCTGGCTGAGGCGTTTGTCCGGAGCCCCGGCGGGATTTGAAATGATCTCCTCGATCACCCCGGTGGCGTTTTTCATGAAAAACGATTCCTGGCTGTCGACTCGGATGTCCTCGAAACCGGCATCCGCTAATTCTCCAATCAACCAGTCCCAGCAGATGTGACAGGTGAGATCCTGCCTGCCGGGATTGGCCAGAAGTTCGTTGTGCTGTCGATGGTGTCTGTAGGCGCGGCCCGTGCCCTCCGGCCACTCTTCGCACAGGGTCGGCCAGCCCTTGCCGTAGTCGATGGCGATGAGAACCCCCTGCCAGTTCGGGCTGACGATTCGCCGCATCAATTCGCGTGCGGCAATCGGCAGATCGATCGTATAGCCATCCGGTGCCCCGTCGGGAAGGGTTCGCCGGATCGCGTCGACCGGCGGCGAAAGGTGGTCGAGGTCCGTCCATACCGGCGTGTGCCCGTCGAGGGTGACCCCGCGTTCGATCCACTGATCACCCCTCCTGACCACTCGGTGAAAGGGTTGCGCATCAAAGAGTTCATTTGAGAAGCCGATCGTCCGGTCCGGCATCCGAAGGGCGTCACCAACTCTGATCGACTCGCTTGCACCGAAGTTGCTCAGAGCCTCCGTCAGTATTCCTGCACCCGGCTCCGCTCCGATCTCCACGAAGGTAAAGGTGTGCGGGTCCCGGTTGTTCAGACGGCTGACTGCACCCGCAGCCACGAGGGTGGAGAAGACCTCGCGATGGGTTTCGGCCGTGTAGAAATCGCTCTCCGGATTTCGACCCACCCGCATCACATCGCTCCGATAATACCCGATTTCAGGGTCGTAGAGCGCAAGATCCATGAAGGCGGCGAACGGCATGGTCGACCGGCCGTCGAGGCATCGGGAGAAGCGCTCGGCGAAGAGTTGGGCAGGATTCAAAGGCGAAGATGCCATTTACAAGAAGCACGAATTGGGCAAAGTTGTGCCATGTTCAAACGCCTTTTGCTTGTGGCGGCAGTTTCCTTCGCCGTGGGGCAGATCCTCGTCTTTGGGATCCGCGTGGCCCAGGGGCGAAGTCTGTTTCCATCCTTCGAGGCGAACCGGCGGAGCAATCACATCGAGGATGTCCTGAGGATCGTCAACGAGAACTATGTGCGGGAGGTCGATGCCTCCTTCGACAAGCTTTCCGACGCCGCCTTGAATGGAATGCTCAGGTCGCTTGATCCCCATTCCGAGTACATGTCGCAGAAGGAGTTTCGTGACCTTCAGGCGGAGACGAGTCAGGAATTTGGCGGTATCGGGGTTCAGATCGAGATGCGTGACGGCAGTCTCATCGTGGTGGCTCCGATTGCCGGAACTCCGGGAGAACGGGCCGGTATGATGCGCGGCGATCTGATTGTCCGCATTGATGACCGCCTGGTCGAAAAAATTTCGATGGATGACTGTCTTGACCTGCTTCGGGGGCATCCCGGCAGTCAGGTCATTCTCGCCATTTCCCGGCCGAGAACCGGGGAGACTTTCGAAAGGACCATTGTCCGCGAAGTGATCACGGTCGACAATGTTCATGACGTCCAGATGTTGACCGAACTCATTGGCTACGTCCGGATCATCCAGTTCGGAGAGCGAACCGGCGACGAATTTGCAGAAGCCCTCAAGGTTCTCGATAACGACGGGATGCAGGGCTTGATCCTCGACTTGCGGGATAACCCGGGCGGACTGCTCGATGCGGCGGTCGACGTGGCGGAGCCCTTCTTCGACCGGGGCGAACTGATCGTCTACACCGAGGGTCGCGAGCAGAATTCGCGGCAGGAGATCCGATCGAAGAATAATCACCCCCGAAGGGACTTCCCCCTGGCCGTGCTGGTCAATTCGGGGAGTGCCAGTGCGTCGGAAATCGTGGCGGGCGCGCTCAGGGATACCCAGCGGGCGGTCATCGTCGGCGAGACATCCTTTGGCAAGGGTTCGGTCCAGACCATTCTCCCTCTTCGCAACAATGATGCCGTCAGGCTGACCACCGCCCTTTACTATACGCCGGGCGGAGAGACCATTCACGGGGAAGGTGTGGATCCCCACATACCGGTTACGCTCAGTGCGGCGGATGATCGCAAGCTCACCATTCAACGAAACCGAATGGATGGCTTGTCTGTGGAGGAGTTTGTGGAGCAGTTCGGCTTTGAACCGATACCGGATCGTCAGATGGGCGCGGCCCTGGATGCCCTGCGGGGGCTGATCCTCGCGACCGAATCACTCAGGGTCACCAAACGGGCCGCGGGAGCCTGATGGCGGTGGGGGGCAGCCGTGGCGGGGATAGGGCGGCTCGATCCGGCCTGGATGGTCTGGTCCTGTCCCTGGAGACTTCCTGTGACGAGTCGGCTTTCGCTCTGTTCGACCGGGATGGTGGAATTGAGGAGGAGTGGATCAGCAGCCAGGTTCAGCTTCATGGCCAATACGGCGGCATCGTTCCCGATCTGGCAAGTCGCGAACACCTGGCCAACCTGCCGGTGCTTCTCGGTCAGGCCATCGGAAAACTCGGTGGTCGCTGCCCCGGGGCGGTCGCGGTCACCAGCGGTCCGGGACTCGCCGGATGCCTGGCCATGGGATTGGCCGCGGCCAAGGCCCTGGGCCTGGCCTGGGATTGCCCGATCTATGCCATCAACCACCTCCGTGCCCATGCCTTTTCACCGTTCATCGATCTGCACCGAAGCGATCCGGATGGTTTCAACCTTTCGTTCAAGGACCATCTGCCTCACCTCGGGCTCCTGGTCAGTGGGGGGAATACCCTCGTTTTCCGGATGGATACCGGGCCCGCGATCGAGGTGCTCGGTGGCACCATCGATGATGCGGCGGGTGAAGCTCTGGACAAGGGCGCAAAGCTCCTGGGCCTGGGCTATCCGGGCGGACCGTTGATCGAGGAGAGGGCTCGAGCCGGGAGGGGTGATGCCTTCGATTTTCCACGCGCCCTGCTCAGGCCCGGGAACCGGTCCTTCAGCTTTTCCGGCCTCAAGACCAGTCTTCGCTACCGTATTGAGAAAATGGAACCTTCGGAGGTGACGGCGAACCTCGACCACCTCTGCGCCAGCTACCAGGAAGCCGTGGTGGACGTCCTGGCCCGGAAGGTGGAGCGCGAGCTGGTCGCCGGCGATTACCGGAGTGTCGGGCTGTCCGGTGGCGTGGCCAACAATCGCTCGCTGAGAGAACGACTGGCAAATGTCTCCGATCGGCAGGGCCTGCCACTGCTGGCGGCCCTGCCCCGGCACACGGGCGACAATGCCGGCATGGTCGCGTTTGCCGGCTGGATGGAACGTGAACGGCTGGTCCCATGCGAGGCCTTCGAGGCGTCGATCGAACCGGGGGCACCGATCGCCATCGACTGATGCCGGGGAGATCCTGATCTCTTTGAGCGAGGCAGACTGATTTTTCTTGCAGTACGCCATTGCTGCAGTACTGTAGTTTTCAGCCAGCAATCCTGATTGCTTTTTCTAAGTGAATCCGGCTGATGCTTCTAAATTCCCGACGTGGCCAAATCCAATAGCAAGCCCGCAATTCATCCACATCGGAAGATCGAGCTGGAGCTCAGGCACATGCTCACCGATGAGAAGTTCACGCCGCACAGCGCCTTTCTGTCCGAGGTTGAGCTGTGCGAGCGATTCAAGGTGAACGTGGCGACCGCCCGCAAAGCGGTGCGCAACCTGGAGGAGGAGGGCTTGCTCTACAAGATCCACCGAAAGGGTACCTTTGTCTCTCCCCCGTCCAGGAACAAACTGATCCTGTTCGTGACCACCTCACGCAGCTTTTCGACCGTGGGGCGTGTGACCCCGGTTGCCTCGAAGTATCCGACCTTTCAGTGGCTCGAACTGCCGGTGGATGATCTGCGACCGATCATGGCGGATATCCGGCATGTGTTTCCCCGACTGAAGGGAGTGTTATTCGTTCGTGATCTCCCGGGTTGTATCGATGTGATCCGAGGGGTCCAGACGCAGGGGATTCCCACCTTTTTTTATGGTTCCGAGGCGCATACGCCGTTCCTCGATATGACCCACTCCCTTCTCTACCGGGAATCCGAGATGTCCGCCATGGTCATGGATCACCTGAAGGCGTGCGGATGCAGGAATATCGGATTTCTTGGGACGGATGAACTTGTGGTGTTCAGCGCCCGGCACGAGTTCTTCCGCAAGTGGATGGGTGAGAACGGATTTCAGATCAAACTCGCCAATGTGATCAATCTTCCCCGGGAGATATTGTTCGATCCGCGGAAAAGTTTCGATGAAGTGAGTAGGCGTCTCAAGGCCAAGGACTTCGATGCGGATGGCATTTTCTGCGCCAACGAAAACTGTTCAGCTGTATTCGTTCAGGCTGCGACCGCTTTGGGAATCAAGATACCGACCCGTATGAAGGTGGCTGGAATTGAGGACGATGGGATTATAACTGAGCGAATCTACCCTCAGCCGACCTCGGTTCGTATTCCTTTTGACGAGGATGTCAGGGAGTCCTTCAGGATCCTGACCGAACTCATCGATGATGATGAGGCCATCACCCGCAGGTGGAGCAAGCACTACCTGATCAAGCGCCAGAGCACCTGATGGATTGAGCTACGGTCCGAACGGGGGGTCATTGCTCATATTGTGCATGCCAATGCACGATATGTGCTTTGACCCCTTCGAATGGTCAGAGGTCAGAAGTCAGGACCCCTTTGCACGGTCAAACGCGCGACAGCCACTCCCGCAATGTGGCCGCGTCGGCCACCATGCGCTCGGGATCGTCGTCGGCGACAAATTCGAGTGAGGCAAACAGGTCGCCGCATTTCGAAACCTTGGCCAGGTAGGCGGCCCAGGCCTCTGAACCGTCCGCCAGCGGCAGGCGTTCCCGGGTCTTTCCGTCCCAGTGGAAGACGTGCAGCCCGATCAGGCGGGGCAGGGCGGTATCCATATCAGCAAGACTGAACTCGGTCGGCTGGAGATTACGGGGCTGCCAGAAGGTCAGGAAATTCGGATGGTCGACCGCCTGGAACAGTCGCTCGGCTGAGTCCGCCGTATCGGTCAGGGTATTGGCGTGCCACTCACAGGCGATTCTGACGCCCGCTTCTGCGGCCAGTTCAGCCACCCGTCGACCGTCCTTTGCCACCGCTTCACGGGTGGCGGGATCCGCGGAGTCCGATCCCTCCCTGCCGGTCCAGACCCTCAGGATATTCGTTCCCAGGGCCCTGGTCGTTTCGAGGATCGCCTCGAAGGGGCCGGAATCCTCTTGCCCGAGTCGGTAATAGGAGCCGTAAGCGGATACCTCCAGGCCCGCATCGAGGGTCATGCGGCCGATCGCCATCGCATTCGCACGGTCGTTCGGGGGCACATGAACGTCGCCACCCCATTCGATTCCTTCGAGCTCTGATCGGCTGGCGAGGGAGAGGATCTCCCGGGCGGACAGGTTGCGGAAGGTGACAGAAAGGAGTCCTGATTTCATTGTGTGGTGGGTGAAAAATCAGGCCATGATCGCGGCCTGTTCCCGAGTCAGTTCATAACAGAGAGGTTGCCCGGCCAGAAACCGCTTCAATTCGTCGGCCATGAAACGCCCCATTCTTGTGCATTCGGGTCCCATCGAACCGGCGATATGCGGCGTCAGGGTGACGTTCGGCAATTCCTGAAGCCTGCGGTATTCGGCGTCGGTCGCCACTTCGGTCACATCCAGTACGGCCCAGAGATCGGGTCGCCGGTTGAGAACGTCGATCATTTCACCGTGCCGGACAACCGCGCTTCGGGCGGTATTGATGAAGGTCGCATTCTGTTTCATCGATGACAGGAGGTCACCGGTGATCATCCCCTGGGTTTCGGGCAGGTCGGGTGTGTGCAGGGAGACGACATCCGAGTGCTCGAAGACATCCTCCAGGGAACACAGTTCGAGGTCGAGGCGGGCCGCGTCATCGTCAGACGCATACGGATCATAGGCGATGACCCGGACATCAAGGGACTGCAGAAACTGTCGGACGAGGCGGCCAATGGTACCGAGTGATATCAGGCCGACCGTGCTGCCGTAATTCCCGGCACAGGCGACCATACCGTGAGCGTCCCATCCTGAAATGCGGGCCGAGCCCGGCGCCTTGCATGCGGCGTTGAACTGCCAGCCCGCCTTGAGCCCGAAGATGATCTGAGAAAGAGTGTATTCCGCCACCGGGATCGCGTTGGCAGGTCCAGCCGTGGTGATCGGGATATTCCGGGCCCAGAATTCCTCCCTCATGAACGTACGGACCGAGCCGGCCCCATGGAAGAATGCTTTCAGGTTGGGGGCCGCCTCGAGAAAATCCGCGTCCAGTACCGGAGCGCCCCAACCGGAAAAAATCATGTCCACATCCCCGAGCAACGAAGGATTCGCCCGGATCGATACAGGTGTCTGCTGGGGCGCTATGATCGTGACCAGACCGGCGATCTCCTCCTGTACCTCAGGCGGATAGATGCGTTCGAACGCCTCGGTGTTCAGGACATAAAGACCATTCATGGGTTTGTGCAGGACTGAGTGTTAGAGAGGAGGGGATTCCAGGAAGCGTCTACTGTACAGCAGCGATCGTCCTGCGAGTCAAGACCGAGGTCAGAAACGGGGTCACATCTTGACTCTTGACAACTCGATCAGGAACGGGGTCACGCCTTGACTCTTGACAACTCGACTGGACGAGTTGTCAAGAGTCAAGACGTGACCCCTTACGAGTGACCCCTTACGAGTGACCCCTTACGAGTGACCCCTTACGAGTGACCCCTTACGAGTGACCCCTTACGAGTGACCCCTTACGAGTGAC